>JANQEL010000145.1 GCA_028278345.1 Myxococcota bacterium | reverse complement strand
GTGGCGGCTGGCACTCGGAGGTGAGCTTCTACGAATGCCCGGCCATGGGTACGATGCTCTACGCCGTCGAAGTACCGGAAGAAGGCGGGGATACCCTGCTCGCCGACGGAATCATGGCCTACGAAGCGCTCTCCGATGAGACGAAGGCGCGCATCGCGGGCCTCCAGGCCGCGCACTCCGCCGAACACATCTACGGCGAGGGCGGCTTCTACACCGACCGCGCCACGGGGAAGACCGCGGGGACCCAGACCAAGGACATGGAGCTCGCCAAGGGCAACGTGCTCCACCCGGTCGTGCGCACCCATCCCGAGACCGGCGAGAAGATCCTCTACGTGAACCTCGCCTTCACGGTGGGCATCCCGGATCTCCCCGAGGAAGAAGCCGACGCCCTGCGCTCCGAACTCGTGCAGCACGCCGTCGCCGACCGCTTCGTGACGCGCCTGCACTGGGAGCCCGGCACCCTCGCCTTCTGGGACAATCGCTCGACCCAGCACTACGCCTTGAACGACTACACGGGCGCGCGCCGCGAGATGCTACGCGTGGTGATCGAGGGGGATCGGCCGGTCTAGGCGGCCTGCCCGCTCAGCCGAAGAGCCAATCGAGCACGTCGATGTTCGTGACGATGCCTACCAGGGCTTCTTCGCGGTCTACGACGAGCACCGAGTGACGCTCGCCGTCGGCCAGCAGATCGATCGCGCGATCGACGGTGTCGTCTTCGCGTACGGTGACGAGATCGGTCTGCATCGTCTGCTCGACGCTGGTCGCGCGGTCGAGGGCCTCGTCGCGATCTTCTCCGTCGACCAGGGCCTGCTTGCGCATCACCCGCAACAGATCGTTGGAGCTGATCATCCCGACGGGAGTCTCTCCTTCGAGGACGGGTAGGTGATGAAAGGCTTCGCTTGCGAGAATCCTTCGCACCTCGCTCATCGGCACGGATGGGTCCACGGACACGACATCGCGAGTCATGATCTCCGTGATTCGGGTTCGTCGGGGCATTTTCGTTGCTCCTCGGGTTGTGCTCGATGGCTCACTTTCGATGGTGCTTGGGATCGTCGCGCGTTGATCCGATCGACCCACCAATCGCTGAAAGTGCAAGACGTGTGCCCCGACCGGGCGCGCGGTCGACGTGCTCACGCCGTCTCGTGACGGTGGGACCGACGAAGATCGCAAACCTTGGGGCCGTTCGCCCCAGGCGTTCCGCGAACGCCCCGGGCAGAGGAATCAGCGATGTCCACGATCGAAGAACTCATGCACAAGAACGTGGGGACCGTTGGTCCCGACGACACCGTACAGAAAGCTCAGTTCGCGGCGGGCTGCGACTGGACCAACTCGCGAAGCTCGTCGAGCTTGCGCTTCACCTCGGCGGGCAGGCGCGTCCCTCCCGAACCGGTCCAACCGAGGATCGCGCGCTCCTCGTAGAGATCGAAGGCCTCGCGACCGATCGCATCCGCGGGCGCGAGCCGCACGGCGGTCTCGAGATAGAAGTCGCTCTCGCTGATCACGTGACCGAAGGGCACTTCGCCCTCGATCCGGCCGAGCAGGTAGTAGGCCTCGGCGACTTCGAGGCTCTTCTCTCCGGCGTGTTTCTCGAGATAGCGGTGGAGTTCCGAAGCCGCGAGGTCGCGCTGGATCATGCCCGAACGGGCGTCGAGGGGATAGCGACGGGCGCTGCGCGCGGAGGTCAGGAACTCGCGCGCGCGGGCCACCGAAGCCGTCTTCGACGTCTGCGGCGAGACGCCTTCGAGCGCAGCGAGCCAACCCTGGACATCGCGCCGGAGCACCGACCACAGATCCGAACGAGCCGCGAACTTCTCGAGGGTCGCCCGCGCACGTTCGATGTCGTGTTTCACCCGAATGGCCACGCGAAGGTATTCGCTCAGGGGCTCGAGCAGTTCGGCGGGCAGGGTCGAAGAAGCGAAGAGTTCCTCATAGGTCGCGAGGGCGTCGTCGAAGCGCCGGGTCGCCACCAGGATGGACGCTCGACTCGCCGCGGGCAGCTTCGCAATGGCCTTGTCGGAGACGAAGCCCTGCGCCAGCGGTGAATCGGCGAGACTCGGAACGCGCGTGTGACACGCGATACAGAAGTCGGTGAAGCGGTGCACCATGAACTGCGCGTGGGCGTAGTCGGCTCGCTGGAAGCGCGCCTTCGCTTCGCGCGTCGCGTCGGAGAGGCCACCGGCGAGGAAACGAATGCGCTGGTCGTCGCCTGCGATGTGATCGCTCGCATGGGCGGCGCCCGCGGCGATGCGATCGAAAGCCGCGAGGATCTCCGCGCGCCGCGCCGCGCTGCGGAAGGCCTGATCGTCGGCGCTGAGTGGGAGCAACACGCGGATGCCTGCGAAGATCTCTCGCATGTCGCGAAGCGCGACCTCGCGATCGACCTCCGCAGACACCGCGGTGCCCAAGAGCGTGGAGAGTGCGATGAGCAGGCCGGCCATGCGCCGGCTCTCGAAGCCGCGCCCCCCCGAACGCGACGAAAGACGCATCGGCTTCAACTCCCCTTCGGCATGGCGAGGCGAACGAAGTCGCTCTCGGTGAGGATCCCCACGATCTTCCCGTCTTCGACGACGACGAGGCAGCCGTACTTGTTCTCGTAGAGGATCTTCGCCGCCTCGGAAAGCAGCGCGTCGGGGCCGATCGTGTGTGGATCGGTGGTCATCACGTCCTTCACCAACAGTGTCGCGATGACCTTGCTCTGCGCCACTTCCCCAAAGCCGAGGAGCTTCGAGAGCGCGCCGCGAAACATGTCGCGCTGGCTCACGATACCGGCCAGCGTGCCGTCCGCTTCGACCACGGGCATGTGGCGGATGCGGCCGAGGTTCATCACGTCGTCGGCGATCCTGAGGTTGTCGTTGATCTCGAGGGTCGTGACCTCGCTCGACATGACTTCGCGAACCGTCCTGAGTCCACTCATCAGGCTCCTCCCCAATTCGATTCCAGCTGTACCCTCTCCAACAACGCAAACCGCGTGCCCATCGCAGCGGAGTGCGAGAGGCGAATCAGTTCAGTCCCAGGGGTCTCTTGCTTCGTTTGGGTAGCAGAGGAGTGGGACCCAATGCCGCATGGCGTGGCCGAAATTCCCGTTCGCCCCGCTCTGGCGAGATTCAGCGCGTACACTCCGGGGCCGGAGGATCCGAGAATGGCGAAGTGGGAGCAGCGGCGGAGTTTCTGGACCTGGGGCTACGCCTCCGACGAGCCGTCGGAAGAACAGAGGAAGGGCGTCGCCAAGGCGATCTCCCAGCGCACCGGCGTCGAGGTCGAACCGCCGCCGATCCCGGATCTGGCCGAGGTCGAGATCCGCCCGGCCCGCCTCGAAGTGCCCGCCCGCCTCGCCGACTGGGTCTCGAGCGAGAAGGAAGAGCGCCTGCTCCACACGTACGGCGGCCACTTCATGGAGTTGTTGTCGGCGCTGCGCGGCCAGTTCGACAACCCGCCCGACGCCGTCGCGCATCCGCGCAACGAGGACGAACTCGAAGCCACCCTCGCCTGGGCCGATGGCGAGGGATACAAGGTGGTGCCCTACGGCGGCGGCACCTCGGTGGTGTGGGGGGTGCGACCGCCCGACGATGCCGAGCAGGTCATCACCATCGACCTCGACCATCTGAGCCGCGTCGTCGAGATCGATCACACTTCGCGCGCCGCGCGCATCCAGGCCGGCATGTTGGGGCCCGATCTCGAAGACGCCCTGCGCCCCGAAGGCCTCACCCTGCGTCACTTCCCGCAGAGCTTCCCGTGGTCGACGGTGGGCGGTTGGGTGGCAACCCGCGCCGGCGGCCACTACGCGACGAACCACACCCACATCGACGACATGGTCGAGAGCGTGCGCATGATCACGCCGAGTGGTTGGTGGGAGTCGCGAAGGCTTCCCGGCAGTGGCGCGGGGCCGAGCCCCGATCGCATGGTGATCGGTTCCGAGGGAACGCTCGGCATCATCAGCGAGTGTTGGTTGCGTCTGCAGAAGCGGCCGACGTATCGCGCCACGGGCGGCATCGTCTTTCCTTCGTGGCATGCGGGTGCCGAAGCCGTGCGTTCGATCGTGCAATCGAAGCTCTGGCCTTCGAACCTGCGCCTGCTCGATCCCGGTGAAGCAAAGCAGAGTGCCGGCCTCGATGGCGAACAGGCGCTGCTGATCGTCGGCTTCGAATCGGCCGACGTGCCCCAGGATGCAAACATCAAGGCGGCGGTTGCGCTTGCGCGCGAGGCCGGAGGCTCGATCGAAGACGACCAGATCAAGATCAGCGACGGGACGGGCGAAGCCACGGGACGCGACGGCGCCGTCGGGGCCTGGCGTCAATCGTTCACCGGCGTGAACGCGGGGCTGATCAACGGCCTCGGCATGATCGTCGACACCTTCGAGACCGCGATCACCTGGGATCGCTTCCGCGACTTCGACGCCGAGATCCGCGAGCGGGTCGGCGCCACCCTCGAGCGCGTGCTCGGTCCGGGTTGGACGCTCAGCTGTCGCTTCACTCATGTCTACACCGATGGCCCCGCGCCCTACTACACCTTTCAGGGGCCGGGGAAGCTCGGCGGCGAGTTCGAGCAGTGGCAGGAGATCAAGGAAGCGGCCAACGCCGCCGTGGTCGAAGCCGGCGGCACGGTCACCCATCACCACGCGGTGGGGCGAATGCATCGCTCGGGCTACGACCGGCAGCGACCGGATCTCTTTGCCGACGCGTACAAGGCGGCGAAGGCGAAGATCGACCCGCGTGGGACTCTCAACCCGGGCGTGCTCTTCGACGTCGACTGAGGGGGCGGATCAGCTCGTAGCCGGTTCGGGGATCAGACAGGTCGGGCAGTCGGCTTCGACGGCCTCGCGATCGGCCTCGAACTGGTATTGGAGTTCGTCGGTTCGCTCGGCACGGTCGTCTTCCGCCTTGCCCCCGCCGCCTGCGTCGCTGCGCGGACGCATCACGCCATCCTTCCAGTCGTCGTCGTCCGTCCAGTGCAGATCGAGCTGGCGGATCGTTCCCGGTTCGGTCGCGTCGGCGAGCAGATCGAGTGCGGCCCGCGCGATCGCATCCTGTGAGGCCGGATCGTGCGGCTTCCCCGCGGTGCGACCCAGCGGATAGTCGGTATAGATGCCGCGCGGCGGGTTCACGCTCTCGGTGATGGAGAGCGCGCTCGACAGCGACACCGTGGCGATGCCCCGCTTCTCGACCTCGCGTGCGATCAGTCCCACGGACTGATGGCAGACCGGTCAGACGGGCACCATCAGGGCGACGTCGACTTCGTCGGAAACGAGTCGATCCGCGATCGCCGGCGCGAGCACGTCGCGCACCTTGCGCGAGGAGTAGATGCCACCCATGAAGGTGTAGGCGTAGGGGCCGAGGACACCGATTTCGTTCGAGTCCGCGAGGCGCCGCAGGGTGTCGATCGGGAACACCGCGTTCGGATCGCTTCGCGCGTCCGTGAGGTCGTAGGCGAAGTGGGTGATCCGTAGGTCTTCTGTTCTGGTATCACTCGCGATCGCGCGAAAGCTGATGTCGTCCTTGAAATGGAAGGCGGGCTGGCCCACGGCGTAGATCCCACCCGAGGCGACCAGGCCGACCTTCCACGAAGAGGGCTCGCCCGCGGGTTTCACGAACGGTGGCGTGTCCTCGTTCACCACCCACTTGTATTCGGGATAGCCGAGGGCGGAGTACTGCTCGCGGGTGCGTGCGATGTAGTCGACGGGTTCCTGACGCATGGCCCGACGATATCAGCAAGCACACGGCGAACGCGAGCCGGGGAGCGGCGGCGGGAGCGCGCGAGATCAGCTGCAATCTGCCGCATGCCCGAACCCTCGCCTCTGCGGATCGCGCTGATCGCGATCATCGCCATCCAGCTGCTCGCACCCTCCCTGGCCCTCGCGGAACGGTCGAAGCGAGCGGGGGACTCTGCAGCCGCGACCACCCTGCCCGTCCGCGAATCCCCCGCGCGGAACGAGTTGGGACTCACTTCCGACGAAGTCGCGCCCCACGTGTTCATCCGGAGAGAAGCCCCCGAAGGCGCGCCCAATGTCGTGATCGTGTTGCTCGACGATGTGGGCTTCGGGGCGGCGGGCACCTTCGGTGGTGCGATCGACACCCCGCACCTCGATCAGCTCGCGCGCGAGGGGCTTCGCTACAACCGCTTCCATACGACGGCCATCTGCTCGCCGACGCGGGCGTCACTGCTCACCGGTCGCAATCCCCACGTCGCGGGCGTGGGGGCCGTGCTCAACAGCGCGCGGCCGTATCGCGGAAGCGCGGGATTGCTCCGCCGCGAAACCGCGACCATCGCCGAAGTGCTTCGCCTGCACGGCTACGCGACGGCGGCCTTCGGCAAGTGGCACCTCACCCCCGATCACGAAGCCGGCCCCACCGGCCCCTTCGATCGCTGGCCGACGGGGGTGGGCTTCGAAACCTTCTACGGCTTCCTCGGTGGCGAGACCCACCAGTTCGAGCCGACGCTCTTCGAAGGAACGACCCCGGTGATGCGTCCGCCGGGCGACGGCTACCACGTCACCGAAGACCTCGCGGATCGCGCGATCGACTGGATCCAGCTGCAGCAATCCCTCCACCCCGAGCGTCCCTTCCTTCTATACATCGCGCCGGGTGCGACCCATGCGCCGCTGCACGCGCCGAAGGAGTGGATCGATCGCTACGCGGGGCGGTTCGATGCCGGCTGGGACGCCCTGCGTGAGACCATCTTCGCGCGACAGAAGAAGCTCGGCGTGGTGCCAAAGGACGCCGTCCTCACGCCACGCCCGAAGGAACTGCGCGCCTGGGACACGCTCGACGCGGATGAAAAGAAGGTCGCCGCGCGGTTGATGGAGGTCTTCGCGGGCTTCCTCTCCCACACCGACGCGCAGCTCGGTCGGGTCTTCGAAGCGTTGCGCGAGATCGGCGCCTTCGACGACACCCTCGTCTTCTATGTGGTGGGAGACAACGGCGGCAGCGGTGAAGGCGGCGGCGACTACGGCACCTGGAACGAGATGGGGCGCATCCAGGGGGTGGTGCAGACACCGCAGGAACTCATCGCGCGGCTGGACGAGATCGGGGGAACGAACTCCTATCCCCACTACTCGGCCGGTTGGGCCTGGGCGACGAACGCCCCCTTCCGCTGGGTGAAGCAGGTGGCGTCCCACCTCGGCGGCACGCGCAACCCGCTCGTGCTGAGCTGGCCGAACGGAATGAAGCGCGAGGGGGGAGTGCGTTCGCAGTTCTCCCACGTGAACGACGTTGTCCCCACGATCCTCGAGGCGACGGGCATCGCGGCCCCCGCCGAGGTACACGGTGTGGCGCAGGAACCGATGGATGGAACCAGCCTCGTCTACTCCTTCGACGACGCCGATGCTCCCGAACGGCATCGGACGCAGTACTTCGAGGTGCTCGCGAACCGCGCGGTCTACCACCACGGCATGATGGCCTCCGCGCGCAATCGTGCGCGCGTGCCGTGGAACCTGCTCGCGCCAACCGCCGCAGGCGGAGGCGATGAGGTCTGGGAGTTGTACGACCTGCGCAGCGACTTCAGCCAGGCGCACGACCTTTCGAGCGAGCAACCGGAAACCACGCGACGCCTGCGCGATCTCTTCTACGCTGAAGCGGCGCGCAACGACGTGCTACCGATCAGTGGCAACCCGCGCGGGCAACCGCCCTTCCCCGGGCTCGGCGAGGGTCGTGACGAGGTCAGCTACACCGCGAGCGCGGTGGGGCTTCACGAATCGGCGGTACCGAACCTCAAGAGTCGCAGTCACCGCATCACGGCGGACGTCGTGGTGCCCCCTGGCGGTGGGCGCGGAGTACTCGCGACCCAGGGCGGCGTGGTTGCGGGTTGGGCGCTCTATCTGATGGAAGACGGTCGGCCGGCCTACGTCTACAACCTCTTCGGCAAGACGGTGACGACGGTCGTCGGTGATGTACCGCTCGCACCGGGCAAGGCCAGGGTGGAGTTGCGCTTCGACTACGACGGGGGCGGTTACGGCCGCGGCGCCGATCTCGACCTTCGCGTGAACGGCAAGCGTGCTGCGAAGGGGCGCATCGAGCGCAGCGTGCCCGCCTTCTTCTCGATCGACGAGACCTTCGATGTCGGCATCGACACGGGCTCCCCCTGCGGCGACTACCCGCCGGGGTTCGCGTTCGACGGCGAAGTCGAGCGCGTGGTGCTACGCGTCGAGCGCTGAAGGGTCGCAGGGAGAGATCGATCGATGCAGGAAGAGATCAACTACGATGCCGACGTCATCGTCATCGGTGCCGGCCACAACGGCCTGGCCGCGGCCGCGGTACTCGCGGGCGAAGGCCGTCGGGTGATCGTGCTCGAAAAGAACGGTTACGTGGGCGGCATGACGGGCACACGGGAGATCCTCAAGGGCTGTCGCAACGAGGTCGGGGCGAGCGTGCTCTTTCCCCTCTCGCAGGAAGTGCTCGATGCCCTCGACTTCGAGGGGAACGGCGCCGAGTTCATCGACCTGCCCGTGATGGCGATCAACCTCCCCAACTCGGGAGCGCGCCCCCTGCTCTTCTACAGCAATCCCCTCCGCCAACTCAGACACCTGCTCTTCGATCACGGGCCGCGGGCGATGCTCGGCTTCCTGCGCATGATCCGCTTCTGCAAGTACCCGGCGGAGGTGATGGATCGCTTTACCGCCGGGCGGCTTCCGCGGTCGATGGACGAACTCCTGGCAGACGCTCCGAGCGAAGCCGCGCGTGAACAGCTCGAGCTGGTGTTCAATGGCTCGGCGATGGACATCATCGATCGCTTCTTCCCCGACCCCGAGAAGCACCGCACGATGCGCGCGCTGATGTCGTTCGCCGCGATCCAGTCGACCTACAAGGGGCCATACTCGCCCGGCTCGGCCTTCTGTCTCGTCTATACCCTCGCGCTGAACGGAAGCGGTGGCTTGATGCGGCGCG
This sequence comes from Myxococcota bacterium, assembly GCA_028278345.1. GTDB lineage: Bacteria > Myxococcota_A > UBA9160 > UBA9160 > UBA4427 > DUBZ01. The sequence goes on along the minus strand of JANQEL010000145.1, from coordinate 35,361 downwards.
TGAAGGGCGGCATGGGATCGCTCCCCGAAGCCCTCGAGCGATCGATCCGCGCGAAGGGAAGCGAGGTCCGCCTCAAGCAGACGGTGAAGCGGATCGTCGTGGAAGACGGGCGCGCCACCGGGGTCGAGTTGCGCAGCGGCGAGACGCTCCGCGCGAAGGTCGTGCTCTCGAACCTCGACAAGCCCGCCACCTTCACGCGGCTGCTCGAAGACACCCCCCTCGACGAGGCCTTCCTCGAGGACATCCGCGGCATCGAGCAGAAGGGGGCGTGGGTCCACCTGCTCTTCAAACTCGATGGCCTTCCCGAATACGCGGGCGAGTGGAGCCACCTCAACCGCGACGTCCACACCCGCTTCGGCGGTGCGATGGTGCCCGACCCCGAGCAGATGCAGGCGAGCTTCGAGGCCTGTGATCGCGGCGAGCTTCCCGAGCACGTGCCGGTCGCGTTCCAGATCCCGACCGTCGAAGACCCGAGCCTGGCGCCACCCGGCGAACACATCGCGAGCGCCTATGCGTTCTTCTTCCCGTGCGGCGCGCCCGATCAGGAGCGCGGAAAGCTGCGCGACGAGATGGCCGAGCGCGTGATCGACCGCATCAGTTCCTACATGCCCGACTTCCGCGAGCGCATCGTCGACCGCGCGGTGTTCTCATCCGATCACTTCGCCGCGATGCACGGTTCGACGGGCGGCGACTTCACCCACGGCCTGATCCACCCCGACCAGATGCTCGCGGCTCGCGCGGTGGTCGAGGGTTCGGCGCACGCGACGCCGATCGAGGGCCTGTACCTCTGCGGCGCCGCGTGTCACCCCGGCCCGGGGGTGACGTTCCTGCCGGGTTATGGCTGCGCGAAGGAAGTGCTCGAGAAGGAATTCTCCTAGCTCAAGCCCTTCCTTTCATCGCGCACTACAGGATCAGCGCCCTCGCGATTGCCGTCGGCGACGACCCGCCGCCGCGCGGCGCTTCTCGCCGCGGGCCTTGCTCGCGGCCGCTTCGGCCGCCGCAGTGCCACCACCTTCGAGGAACTCCGAGAGCTTGCGGATGGTCGGGAAGCGGTAGAGGTCGGTGAGTGAGACCGGCTTCTCCCAGGCTTCGCGCAGCTTGCGATGCACCTGCACGACCAGCAGCGAGTGCCCACCCAGATCGAAGAAGTTGTCGTCGATGCCGACCTCTTCGATGCAGAGCACCTCGCGCCAGATCCCCGCGAGCGTCACCTCGAGTTCGCCCTCGGGCTTCGCCATCGGCGTGCTGCTCTCGCGCCGCGTGGGCTTGGGATCGGGCAGCGCCTTGCGGTCGAGCTTGCCGTTCGGGGTGCGCGGGAAACTGTCCATCTCGACGTAGATCCCGGGCACCATGAATTCGGGCAGGCACTTGCGCAGGGCTTCGCGGTAGCTCGCCGTGTCTTCCGCAGCCGTGTCGGCCACCACGTACGCGACGAGTTCGAAACCCGCCTCGCTGGGCTTCGCGACCACAGCGGCTTCGTGGACGTCGGCGAGTGATTCGAGGCGTGCTTCGATCTCACCGAGCTCGATGCGATGGCCGCGGATCTTCACCTGCTCGTCCATGCGACCGAGCACTTCCACGCGACCGTCGGGAGTCCAACGCGCGAGATCACCCGTGCGGTAGAGCCGCGCGTTCGGACGCCCGGGGCCGAAGTGATCGGGCACGAAACGTTCGGCCGTGAGTTCTTCACGCCCGAGGTAGCCGCGCGCCACGCCCTCGCCGCCGATCACGAGCTCACCGGGAACACCCGGCGGAAGCAGCTCACCGTGACCGTCGACAATGTAGAAGCGGGTATTCGCGATCGGCTTGCCGACCGTGATGCGCCCCGCTTCGCCTTCGATCGCTTCGGTCGAAGACCAGATGGTCGTCTCCGTCGGGCCGTACATGTTGGTGAGCGACCTGGCGGAGAGCTCGCCCGCCAGGCGTGGCGGGAAGGCTTCGCCTCCGATCATCAGGTGATGGACGTTGCTCAGCTGACGACGGGTTTCGGCGTCGGAGATCAGCATCGTCGCCATCGAGGGCGTGCACTGAAGGTGGGTCACACCTCGGCGTGCGATCGATTCGGCCACGGTATCGCCGCGACCTTCTCCGCGATCTTCCTCGCCCCCCATCTGCTCGGGAGCGATCGACGCCTGCTCACGCACCTCGTTCAGGAACTTGAGGCCCTCGAGCACGTCGGCCTTCGGCAGACCGAAGTCGACGAGAGCACAGATCTCATCGACGTCGGCCGCGCGGCAGCGGTCGACCATCTCGGCGCACACATCCGGCGTGCCGAAGAGGCCACTCGTCTCGTAGTAGCGCTCGAAGGCGAACTCGAGGATGGTGTCGACCTCTTCTGCGCTGAGGCTCGCGAGATCGACGTCCTCGGGCTTCGAATCCGGGCCGCCCGGTCGTGCAAACGCCGGGAAGGTCCAGGCGAAGCCCATAACGAGGGAGACCGCACTCGCGAGGTAGGCCTTCATCGGGCCGCGTACGAGCTCGCGCACGGTGTCGTTGTCTTCGCCCACACAGGTGTGGAGCATCAACGTCACCTTCCCCGTGGCCGGGTCGAAGCCCGCGGCTTCGCGCGCTGCGCGATAGGCGGCGATCTTCTGCGCGGTTTCCTCGAGGCTCTGACCCAGCAGATGGGTGAGCACGTTGTACCCACGCGCGCCGGCCATCTCGAAGGTCTCGACGTTGCCCGCCGTGGTGATCCAGGCGTTGAGCTCCTTCTGCACCGGTCGTGGCTGGGTGCTCGTCGGGACCATGTCACCGAGCGGGTTTTCGAACTCGACGGCTTCGCCGCGCCACAACTGACGCACCATGTCGGCCGACTCGAACATCACCTGCTTGGCACGCGCGTGGTTCTGCGGCTGGATTACGAAGTCGTTCGGCTGCCAACCGGAGGCAAAGGCGATCTCCGCACGCCCACCAGACAGGTTGTCGACCACCGCCCACTCTTCCGCGACGCGCACGGGATGGTGGAGCGGCACGACACAGCTCGCCGAGCGCACCTTGATCCGCTCGGTCACCGCCGCCACGGCGGCGCTCGTCACCGACGGATTCGGATAGGAACCGCCGAAATCCGCGAAGTGGCGCTCGGGGGTGTGGAAGGAATCGAAGCCGCTGCGATCCGCGAAGCGCGCGCATTCGAGCATCAGGTCGTAGGCGCCCTCGCCGGGTGCGGTTTCGCTTCCCCACATCGAGAGACCGAAATCCATCTTGCGCCACGGAACCCGCTCGAGGGCCGAAGCCCCTTCGGCCGCGGCCACGCCCTCTTCCTGGATCACGACTTCGAAGCCATGGCTGAGGGTCCAGAGCAACTCGAGCACCGAGATGTCGAAGCTCGCGCTGGTCACGGCGAGCCAGGTGCCGCCCTCTTCGTGGGGAACGCGTTCGTCCATCCCCGCGAAGAAGTTCACCACGTTGCCGTGTTCGATCATCACGCCCTTCGGCGTGCCGGTCGAACCCGAGGTGTAGATCACGTAGGCGAGATGCTCGGGGGTCACGCTGCCGGCTTCGACTTCGCACGGCTGCTCGGCGATCGCCTGCGCGTCCGCCTGGAGCGACACGAGGGCCACGCCCTCCTTCGCCGCCAGCGTCGACGACGATCGCTTACCGATCAGCACCCGCGCGTTCGAATCACCCAGCATGAAAGCGAGCCGTTCACTCGGATAGCCGGGATCGAGGGGCAGATAGGCCGCCCCCGACCGCAACACGCCGAGCATGGCGACGACGAGGTCGATCGAGCGATCGAGGTGGATGGCCACGACATCGTCGGGACCCACACCGAGGCCACGCAGATGATTGGCCAGGCGACCGGAGCGCTCGAGGAGTTCGTCGTAGCGCAAGGCCTGCTCTCGATGGAAGAGCGCAACGGCGTCCGGAGTCGCGGCCGCCTGGGCCTCGATCAACTCGTGCACACAGCGCTCGCGCGCGTGATCGACGTCGGTCTCGTTCCAGGCCTGCAGGAGAAGGTCGCTCTCTTCCTCGCTGAGGAGCGAGACCGAACCGATCTCGCAGCGCGGATCCCCCGCGCAGGCCTCGACGAAGGCGACGAAGTGATCGCGCAGCCACGTCGCATCTTCCTCCGAGACCACCGAGGGGTCGAAGGCCAGACGCGCGCGCTGGCCATCCTTCGAAACGCAGAACTCGAAGTCGAGCTCGGGGTCGCGAACGTGGTCGAAGAGGTCTTCGAAGAGCCCGAGCCCGAGGGACTTCGGCCCGCTCGCCATGACGTCGGCGTTGTCGGCCAGCTTCGGGTAGCGAAGGAGCAGATCACCGAGGGCAACGCTGCGTTCGCGTGTCTTGCACAGCCGATCCGTGAGGCGGCGGCAGGTCTCGCGCACACTCTGCTTCGCGTCGAGGGTGAGAGAGAGCGCCACCCGGCTCGCGAAGAGCGAGCCGAAGCGATCACCTCGCGCCGTCATTTCGTCGTCGCGATACGCAAAGCCCACTTCTTCCCGCCGACACAAGCGGGCAACCAGGGCCGCGAAGAGCGTGAGTGCGGCGTCGCCGCCGTTCGACCCCGCGAGATCGGCGTCGAGTTCGGGGACAGAGAAGTCGAGCACCTCGACGTTTCCGCTCGTAGAACCCGCTTCGTGGATCGTCGGCAGGGCGACCGATTCGAAGCGGGCGAGCGCGCGAACGTTCATCGCCTCCTTCTGGGTGGCTTGTTCGCCCAGCGAGGTGAAGGCCTCCCACTGCGCATCGCCGCAGTCCTGGGCCGTATCTCCCACCTTCATTCCGAGGTGCTTCGCCGCCTCACTGGCCGTGAGCGGAAGCCCCGCCGGACAGCGCAGACCGGTCAGGCGCAGCGCCGCGTCGCAACAGGCGATCACGAGGGCATCCCCATCGATCGCAAGCAGACTGCCCGGGGCCTTTCCGTCGACCGAATCGGTCGCAACCGCCGCCGTACCCACCGCGCACCACTGCCCGCCGTGCAGCAACATCGCCGACCCGAAGGCGTTCTCGTAGTGCCCGAAGTCGAGGGCGCGAACCTGGCGCGCGATTTCCGTCGCCGGTGCATCGAAGAGCAGCAGACCGAGGGTCGCAGGGCGCTGGTGTCGCCCGAAGTAGCTTCGCTGCGAGAGATCCTGCGGTGTCGGCCTGAGCTCACCCGAAGTGAGCCCCTCCGTGAGTTCACCAAAGGCCTCGATCGCAGCCTCGTAGTTCCGGGCGTTCAGCGTGAGCGAGGTCTCGTCCTCGTCGAGCGGAAAGCGCCGTTCGACGAAGATCGGCCCCTCGTCGACACCGCCCGAAATCTCGTGGAACGCGATGCCGTACTCCTCTGCCCCTTCGAGCAGAGCCCACACCGGCGCATACATCCCGGCGTACTTCGGGAGCGGACCATCGTGGAAGTTGATGGCCGCGCGCTTCGGCAGCGCGAGGATCTCATCCGAGATGATCTCGAGCCAGGTGATGCTGAAGAGATAGTCGAAGTCGATCGCGCTGAGCTCGCCCACGAGTTCCCGGCCAGGAGACAACACCGGCAACTCGAGGCGGCGAGCCCAGTCGCGGATCTTCGCGTCGTGCGTCACCACGGCGGCGATTTCGTGTCCCGCATCGAGCCACGTCTTCGCGCATTCGATCAATAGCGATTCGGAACCAAAGACGACACAGCGCATGGCGTGCTCAGAGCTGGGGCGCTTCATCGAGGAGTCCTACGTCGAGAAAGAAGTGAACGAGATCGGCCGACACGTCTTCGCGGAACGTCCGGCAGGTGGAGTGCGCCAACGCCATCTTGCGAATGCCGTAGCCATCCTCGAGCCCGGCATCGCGATAGACGCTCGGGTTGTAGAAGTCGCCCCACGAAGAGACGAGGAACTGCGCGAGCCAGTTCTGGAAGGTGCGCAGGTCGTCGGGGGTCCACTCCTTGCTCACGCGGTCGAACACCTCGCGCACGTACTCGCCACCGAAGGCAATGTGCCGCGCCTCGTCGATGTGGTGGACCTTGTTGATCTGGGCCACCAGCGGGTGGATGCGCGCATCGCGCATCATCTTCACGTTGTAGACGTCGCCCACCATCTCGACGATCAGCGCCTTGCAGAAGAAGCCGACCTCGTCGCCGCCCTTCGGCATCTCGCGGGGGGCCGCGATCTTCTTCTCCGGGTAGACGCCGCCCTCCGCATAGCGATTGCAGAAGGTCGAGAACATGATCATGTGCTTGTTCTCTTCGTCGACGAAGTGATGCAGGTAGTCGCTGATCGCCCCGCGCGTCGCCTTGCGGTAGGTGCGGTTGATCATGCCCTCGATCAGCAGTCGCTCACCGAGCAGCACGAAGGAGAAGAGGTTCACCAGCTCGTAGAAGCTCAGACGCTTGCGCTGGGTTTCGTCTAGGCCCTCCCACACATCGGTCCCGTAGATCGAGATCAATTCGGGGCTCATGTACCAGTGGTCTTCGGGGAGGAGTTCGTCCGGCCACTCGAACAGGTGGTATGGATCCCAGATCTTGCGGACCGACGCGTCACTGAGACGGACGGCGAGTTCTTCGGCGGTGGGCATGGTGTTCTCCGTTCGATTGAAAGCGCCACGCAATGCGGTGTGGCGTTCGTGAATGGAGGAAACCCTTTGCAAGCGTGCGGCCAATCACGGAGAAGCCCTGGCGATCTTTCCCGAGAGAAACGACTTGCAGTCGATGCGATGGCGATGCGCAGCATGGCAATCGTCACCGCGGCCGATCGTGTCGTGCCGCCTCTGCATGTGGCCTGCGGACCCGCGCATGCGCAGCGCTTCGGCACTCGAGATCACGCGATCCGAATTGCCGGATACATGCAATAAAGTGGGCTACGCGAAGATGAGTCAGGTTGACCCTCGCGCCCCATCCCGACACGTTGGCTGCCGGTCGAAGAAAGATCGCTGCTGGGGTGCAGAGCCCCGTAACCGAATGCGCTTGAGGCGCCGGGCGCCATGGTGCAAACGAGCGCGAGGCCTGGCCGTGTTTGCGCTGGCTACCTGCCGACCCGCCCGCTCGATCCGTCTACGCGGCAGCCTTCTCCACGCTGCGTGGACGCGAGCGAGTCCTACGCCTGACACCCGGCCGTGCATCTGCTGCACGCAACGCCGCCGCGCTGATGCGCGCGATGCGAATGTCACCGAAAGGCGTTCCGATGCCCGAGTTCACGATCATCGCCACCGCAAGGTCGCGACTCGGATCCGCCCACGCACCCGAACCACCGAAACCAAAGTGGCCGAACGCGTGACGCGGGCTCCCGATGCTCGTGAAGACGCCGTGCCACCCCAGGCGCCAGCGCATGTCGAAGGGGATCACCGTGAGCCCCTCGCTCCCGCCCTTCTGCCGACGCGTGGCGCGACGCAGCGTTCGCGAGGAGAGCAGCGTCGTTCCATCGATGGTTCCGCCGGCGGCGAGCGCGGCATAGACCTTCGCGAGTGAACGCGCGGTGAAGAGCCCGTTCGCGGCGGGGATCGAAGCTTCGAGGGTCGCGTTCGCACTGAAGTCGAAGTACCCGATGCCTCGCGGCGCCAACGCATCGAGGATGCTGTCGAGATCGACCTGCAGGCCCAGGGCGCGACCGGCGGCCCCGAAGGCCGGCGACACCGTCGACACAATGCGCCGTGCGACACCGGTCGGCAGCACGGGCGTCACGATGTTGCGACGCGGCCAGATCAGTTCGGCCGCGCGGTGCAACTCATCCGTGGGCGCGCCGATGTAGAGCCCGTCGAGCCCCAGGGGTTCGGCCAGCTCGGTGCGCACGAGTGCGGCGAAGGGCTTGCCCGTCACCCGCTGGAGGATCTCGCCCACCAGGTAGCCATACGTGAGCCCGTGGTAGCCGGTGCGCTCGCCGGGCTTGTGCACCGGCTCGGTCTCCTCGATCGCGTGGATCATGTACTCCCAGTCGAGCATGCGATCGGCGCGATCGATCATCTGGCGGATGTGATAGAGGCCCGACTGGTGGGCGAGCACCTGGCGCACCGTGATCTTGCTCTTGCCCGCCTGGGCGAACTCGGGCCAGTGCTTCGCCACCTTGTCCTTGTAGTCGAGCAGCCCGCGGTCGACCATCATGTGGAGCAGCGTCGAGGCAATCCCCTTGGTGGTCGAGAAGCTCGGCGACATCGTGCCCTCGACCCAGGGGTCGTGCCGCGAGTTGCGCACACCACCCCAGATATCGACGACCTTCTCCCCCCGGTGATAGACGCAGACCCCGGCGCCTCCGGGCGTCGACTCGACCTGGCGTTGCAGGACCTGCGCGACCCCCTCGAAGGAGGGGTGCACCCGCCCGTCGAGTTCGTTGGATTCGTCACTGCGTTCGTGGGAAAGGATCGAGCGTTCTCTCGGCATGGCCACAACGTAGGACCGGCCGAGCCGGTCGCAACACGCCCACGCGAGTTCGACTGAGGCACGCTGACTCACGCGGGGCGGTCCCCGCGCGGTACCATCCACTCCCTGGCTCGGCGCCGCTCGCGCAAAACACGGTGGAAACGTCATGCCCTACACGAGTTATGAAAGACTGACGGCTCTCGACTCGACCTTCCTCGACCTCGAGTCATCTGGCGTACACATGCACGTGGGATCGGTGGGCATTCTCGACCCCGGTCCACTCGTCGACGAAGAACACGTGCTCGATTTCGATCAGGTCCTGAACGTGGTCGACAGTGCGGTGCGTCGGGTTCCGCGCCTGTGTCAGATCCTGGTCAAGACGCCCGTCACGCAGCATCCCGTGTGGGTCGACGACAAGCACTTCAACCCGCTCTATCACGTGAGGCACACCTCGCTTCCGCGCCCCGGTGACGAACGCCAACTCAAGCGACTCGCCGGCCGCATCATGTCGGAGAAGCTCGACCAGAAGAAGCCGCTGTGGGAGATCTGGGTCGTCGAAGGGCTCGAAGGCGGCAAGCTCGCGATGATCTCGAAGATCCATCACTGCTTGATCGATGGCATTGCGGGCATCGACATCCTCGCCGCCTTCCTCGACACCGACGGCGATACGCGCCACCTCCACAACGACCACCGCTGGATTCCGCGGGACCCGCCCAGCGGCATGCAACTGCTCGGTGACGAGGTGGGAAGACGCGCTTCGATCCCCGGGAAGCTCGTGGGCCAACTCGCCCAGGTCTTCCGCAAGCCGCAGCGCGCGATCGACGATGGGAGTCATCTCGCCGCGGGGCTCTTCAGCACGATTCGCAAGTCGATGTCCTCGGGCTCCGAGACCCCCTTCAACGTGCCGATCGGCCCGCATCGTCGCTTCGACTGGACGCGCTTCGACCTCGACATCGTGCGCGAGGTGAAGACGCGCGTCGGCGGCACCGTGAACGACGTGGCGCTGGCCTGTGTGGCAGGTGCCGTGCGGCGCTACCTCGAACGCCACGAAGTGGATACGAGTGAGATGGACTTCCGCGCCTTCCTTCCCGTGAGCACGCGCAAACAGAAGGAGCGCGGACGTCTGGGCAATCAGGTCTCCCTGCTGGTCGCTCCCCTGCCGGTCGACGAACCCGACGAGCGCAAACGCGTCGAGCGCGTGATCGAAGAGACCACCGAACTGAAGCAGTCGGGCGAAGCCGAGGGAACCGAATTCCTCGAACAGATCAGCGATTGGACGGTACCCGCCCTGCTCTCCGCACTGAGCCGCATGTCGGCGACGCGGCGGGCGTTCAACCTCGTCGTCACCAACGTGCCGGGCCCGAACTCTCCGGTCTACATGAACGGAGCGAAGCTGCTCGAGTCGTATCCCGTGGTACCGCTCTTCGAGAACCAGGCCCTCGGGCTCGCGCTGATGAGCTACGACGGCGGCCTCTACTGGGGCTTCAATTCGGATTGGGACGTCGTGCCCGATCTGCACGACTTCGTGAACGACATCGAGCAGGAGTTCGAACTCCTGCGCAAGTTGTAGGGCGGCCGCCGACATGAGTGGAACCTGGTACGAGCGACTCACCCAACTCGACAACGCCTTCCTGGTGCAGGAAGACGAGCTGCCTTCGGTGGCGATGCACGTGGCTTCGACCCTCACCCTCGACGCGGCGCCGCTGCGGCGCAACGACGGCGCGATCGACATCGACCGCATCGAGGAGTTCGTCGTCTCGCGCCTCGATCGAATCCCCCGCTATCGGCAGGTGCTGGCCTACACACCGCTCGAAAATCACCCCGTGTGGGTCGACGACGACAACTTCAACATCCACTACCACGTGAGGCATACCCGCCTGCCCAACCCGGGCAACGAGCGGCAGTTGAAGCGGTTGGTGGGCCGGATCTTCTCGACGCGGCTCGATCGCCACAAGCCGCTGTGGGAGCTGTGGTTCGTCGAGGGGTGCGAGGAGGATCGCATTGCCGTCATCTGCAAAGTGCACCACTGCATGGTCGATGGAGTCTCGGGCGCCGAACTGCTTACGGCGCTGCTGAGCCCGGAGCCGCTCGAGAAGCCCGAAGCCACGATGGCCTGGAAGCCGCGTGAACGACCGAGTGCGGTCGAACTCGGTGCCGGGGAGATCCGACGCGCCGCGGCGGCGCCCCTCGACATCGCGAGCAACCTGCTGCGAATCGCGGCCGACGAAGATGGAGCCCGCGCGGACACCCGCCGACGCTTCGCGAGTTTCGGCAAGATGATGGGCGACATGACCAGTACCGAGTCACTGCCCTTCAACCAACCCATTGGTCCGCACCGGCGCATCGATTGGATGCCGATGTCGATCGCGCAGATCAAGGAAATCCGCAACGCGTTCGGCGGGACCCTCAACGATGTCGTGCTCGCCACGGCCGCTGGCGGCTTCGGTCGCTTCCTCAGGCGCGAACGCAGTACGAACCTGCGCGACGTGCACTTTCGCGCCATGGCCCCGGTCAACATGCGCAAGCCCGACGAAGACAAGAGCCCGGGCAATCGCGTCGCGAACTGGGTGATCGAACTCCCGGTCGCCGAGCCCGACCCGGTGGCCCGCCTGGCCGCGATCAGCGAACAGACCGCCGAGCTGAAGAAGTCGAAGGCCGCCGAAGGCATGGAGGTCCTCACCAACTTCACCGAATGGGCGGGGGACGGTTTCCTCTCGCTCATGACGCGGGCGCTGTCGTCGACGACGCCGATGAACACGGTGATCACGAATGTCCCAGGTCCCCAGATCCCTCTCTATCTGCTGAACGCGCGCCTGCGCCAGATCCATCCGCATGTGCCGCTGATGGGAACCGTGGCGATCGGGATCGCGCTCTTCTCGTACGAGGGGCAGCTCTCGTGGGGCTTCAGCGCGGATTGGGATCTCATCCCCGACCTCCACGCCCTGGTGGAGGAGACGCAGCGCTCCTTCGAAGAGCTGCTCCAGGCGGCGCACGACGCGGGCGGCGAGGCGAAGCGCGAGGCCGACTGAGGGCGGGTTTCCGCTCCCGACACCTCGCTGGGTCAGACTGGGCGGGGCAACTCTCCCCGCGCCTGTACCCATTCGCACCGCGAATCCGGGCTCTCGTGCGCTGAGTTCGCCCTCAGGTGAACGATCGTTGGTATGAATCCTGCGTGTCTCTGAGTCACCGGGCGCTTCGCGCGCGCTCAGGAGACCTATACCAAGGCACTTACGCCAAGCACTCAGGAGTGTTCCATGTCTCTCGTCGATCCTCGTTTGCTCATCGACCCCCTCGCCTACGCCGAACACGGCTATCCCTGGGAGGCCTGGGCGACGCTTCGACGCGAGGCGCCGGTCCACAAGCTCTCCCTCGAGGGTTGGCCCGACTACTGGGCGCTGACGAAGCACGACGAGATCGTCGAGGTGTCGAAGCAGCCCGACATCTTCCTCAACGCGCCGGGCATGGTGATGGTCGAGGATCGCGACGACGAGTTCCGCCAGCAGAACCCGATCCGCACGATCATCAACATGGATCCGCCGGATCACAAGAAGTACCGCAAGATCGCTTCGCCCTACTTCACGCCGCGCGCGGTGGGCAACCTGCAGGGCCTGATCGACAAGACGGCGCGCGACCTCGTCGACGGCATGGGTGAAGAAGGCGAGATGGATTTCATTACCGAGATCGCGTCGATCCACCCGCTCAAGATCATCGCGCGCATCCTCGGTGTGCCGGAAGAAGACGAACCCTTCATCCTGCGGCTCACGAACGAACTCTTTGGCAGCGCCGACCCCGAGCTCCAGCGGAGCCCCGACCGGATCGAGGCCATGACCTCGCTCTTCGGCGAGTTCTGGGAGTACTTCGGCAAGGTGATGGCCGATCGACGCGCGAACCCGCAGGACGACTTCGCCAGCGTGATCGCCAACGCGAAGATCGACGGCGAACCCATGGGCGAGCTCGAAACCATGGGCTACTGCCTCATCACCTTCACGGCGGGCCACGAAACCACGCGCGGTTCGATCGGTGGCGGCCTCGCTGCGTTGATGGAGCACCCCGGCCAGATGGCGAAGTGGGCGGCCGACCCCGAACTCACGCCCACCGCGATCGACGAGATCGTGCGGTACGTGACGCCGGTGAATCACATGGTGCGCACCGCGGCGAAGGACTACGAACTCGGCGGCCAGCAGATCCGCGAAGGCGACAAGCTGGTGCTCTTCTACGCCTCGGCGAATCGCGACGAAGACATCTTCGACGATCCGAACTCGCTGATCCTCGATCGCAACCCGAACCGCCACCTCGGCTTCGGCATCGGCGAACACTTCTGCGCCGGCGCGAACCTCGCACGCGCGACGAGCGGCGCGCTCTTCCGCGAACTCGTGGCGGCGCTCGACGAAGTCGAGCTGACGGGAACGCCCGAACGAACCGCTTCGACCCTGGTGCCCGGCCTGAAGCACATGCCGATCCGCTATCGCATGCGCCGACGCGCTCGGGCAGCATAGGGGCATGAGCGAAACCAAAGACTTCGACGCCATCGTCATTGGATCCGGGCTCGGCGGCCTCAGCGCCGCCGCGAGCCTGTGTGCGGCGGGTACGCGCACCCTCGTGCTCGAAGGCCACTACGTGGCCGGCGGCAACAGCCAGGTGTTTCGCCGCAAGCACAAGGGGATGGAGTACGAGTTCGACGTCGGCATCCACTACATCGGTGAATGCCAACGCGGTGGCGCGATCCTTTCGATCCTGAACGGGCTCGGGTTGGCCGAGCGCGTGGTCTTTCGGCCACTCGATTCCGACGGCTACTCGACGCTCCACTTCCCGGATCTCTCGTTCAAGATCCCCTTCGGCTGGGACAACTATCGCGCGCGCCTGCACGAGACGTTCCCCAACGAGCCGGAGGCGATCGACGGCGTGCTCGACGTAATGTTCGAGGTGGCCGACGCAGGCCGAAAGCTCGGCCGCGGCGAGATCCAGATCGGAGAGATGATGGAGAAGGCGCCCGCCTTCTTCAGCCAGGGCCTTCGCCCCATCACCGAGCTCTTCGAAGAGAAGAAGCTCTCGCAGGAAGCGGCGGGTGTGTTGTTGGGCGAACAGGGTTGCTACGCGGTCCGGCCTTCCGAGACGCCGGTGGTGATGGCCTCAGGCTTGACGGATCACTTCCTGCACGGCGCCTACTACCCCGTGGGCGGCGGCCAGGTGATCGCCGGGCGCTTGATCGAAGCGATCCGCGCCTTCGGCGGCGAAGTGCGCACCCAGAGCCCCGTGCACCACATCCTCATCGAGAACGGCAAGGCCGTCGGCGTCGTCACCGGCAAGAAGAACCGCCGCCCCGAAGAGATCCGCGCCCCCATCGTCATCTCGAACGCCGACCTCAAGCGCACGGTTCACGAACTTGTGGGCGACGAAAACTGGGCCCCCGAAACCATCAAGCGCGTCGACGAAATGAAGATGTCGGTCCCCCTCTTCTGCGCCTACATCGGCCTCGACATCGACCTCGTCGAAGCCGGCATGCCCAACAGCAACCACTTCATCTGGGGCGACTACAACATCGAAAACGTCTACGACGAACTCGACGCCGGCGAATTCACGTCGAAGGCGATGTGTTACATCACCGCGGCTTCGTTGAAGGATCCCGACAGCGAGCACCTGGCGCCGCGCGGTCATACGAACCTGCAGATCATGACGCTGGTGCCGCGCGACTACTCGGTGTGGAACGTCGAGAAGGGGCCGGCGGAGGGCGGGCGGTATCACCGCGATCCCGTGTACCGCGAGCGCAAGGAAGCGCTCATGGAACAGCTGATGGAAACGGCGGAGCAGGTGATCCCGGATCTGCGCAAGCACGTCGTGTGGAAGGAAGCGGCTACGCCGATCAGCCAGGAGAGGTTTACGCGGTCGACCGGTGGCACTTCGTATGGGGTCGAGATGTCGACGACCCAGGTCGGGCCGATGCGGATGGGGCCGCAGACGGAGATTGAGGGGTTGTACCTGTGTGGGGCGAGCGCACCCTCTGGCCCCGGGATCGCCGGGGTCATGCGCGGTGGGGTTGCGGCGGCGAGTGAGATCCTCGGCGTCGATTTGATGGACAAGTTCCTGGCAGGCGATGTCGTGGGCGATCGCAACGCCCTACCCGACCTATGCGAGGGTTGGGACGCCTGGAAAGAGAGCCATTAGCCGCGCACGCCTCCACCCTGGCAGCGGTAGCGCGCTATCGCGCGATTATCACTGCACCTAGGGGGTGTGATCCGGCGCGACGAAGTGTTGATGCCATCCCAGCAACCCGGCAGCCAAAGCGCGATTCCTGTCGACAGAACGGCCAATTTCGGCCACCGCCCCCCGAATCGTTCTGGGTGTTGTCTGGCACGCAGAAGGTCGAACCGATCGCCTACAATCGATCTCCAGTTGACAACCAGTTAGGCGGACACACCGAACAATGACGATCGATGGAAACGCATTGCTCGCATTGGCGACGATCTCTGCTGCGGCAATCGCTGGTGGATTTTCTCTTCTCAGCCTTATCATCTCAAAGGACCAGCAGGTGTCCGAGTTCCGGCAGCGCTGGACCGATGAGCTCCGCCGCGATCTGTCTGAGTATGTGTCAGCAGCCAATGCGTACGTTCAGATGCGACGCAATGCCATTATTACGAACTCTGAAGAAGAATGGCGCAAGTTCATCGTTGATTCGCGTCCCGATGTCTTGGAGATGGCCCGAACACACACTCTCACCCAGCTGCGCCTCAACCCCGACGATCCAGATCCAATGGCGCGAGCCGAGAATTTGGCTCTACTTGAGGCGCTCGTGGATGGCCACGAGCTTCGGACATCCAGAGATGTCTCGACGCTGGACCATGCCAAAGCGGACATTGCGAGACTCCGAGCGGTAGCGCAACCAGTTCTCAAACGCGCTTGGGAGAGGGTTAAGAGCGGCGAGTCCACCTATCGACGCGCGAAAGGCTTTGCGACCGTGCTCTTCGGCCTCGCACTCATCTCGGCACTCGCTGGGGCAGGCTACTTCCTGCTGAGTCAGCCTGAAGATGCGGCGGGCGTTGTTGGACCTGCGATTCAGGCCGGGCCTGCGACCGCGCCGCCCAACAAGTTGTTGGAGTCAGACACGGCTACACCTGGGCGTTAACGTCGTGATAGCCTTCTGGCATCAACCGTTGTTGACGTAGCAAGCTCGGCGGCGAGCCGCGCTGCTCAACAGCCGATCCGTTAGGCAAACAGAGTACGCCCACAGGAGCCGTGAATGTCAATTCCCGGACTTAGTACCCTATACGCCATCCTAAAGCGAAACATCGATCGCAAGAACGATATCTTGACGCAGCGTCAAGAGTTATCGACGGAGCTCTACGACAACTGCGTCGCGTGGTCCAGAATCCTTCAGGAAGTCTTTGAAAAGGTCCGCGCTGTGAGCGCGGCAGATGGCCGTGATGCAGGGCGTCAGCTCGTCGAAGAGCAAATTCGCGATTTCGCCAAGCTCGACTACTACTCGCTCCAGGGTAGCAGTCCCATCGTGGCGTTTCTCCAGGAAGACGAGGACTTCGCGGAACTTGCGGGTGCCTGCACTGCGTTCTACGACTCGGCGTTGGATGTAAAACGCATCGCCTACGGATCGCTCGAGCGCGAGCCAGGCGTATTCGTCAGTGAGCACGAGGTCGGTATCGACGAAATGGTACGGCTCTGGCTGCAAGAGCTTGAGAGAGCCCTGGAGCGCGTCACAATCGCTTATCACCGTACCCGAACCGTAACACCATCGTAGCGGAACGTAGCTTTCGCAGTCGTCCGATTGGTTCCACAACGTTCTGCCGCCAAACAGGTTGTTGGAGTCAGATGCGTCACAGTTGGGCCGAGACGGGGCGCTAGCATTCTTGCATACCTGGTTGGAGCGCAGCGTTGCTCGGCGGCGAGCCGCGCCGCTCGAGAGCCAACCCGTTAGGCGGACAAGCTCCGAGATGAATCGAAAGCAGTTCATTGAGTCCGTTGGAGCTACTTGCCGAAACTGGCGCTGGAGCTGGTCGTTCGTCAACGAAATAGAGAAGTTTGTCGTCTTCGGAGCATGGGACAAGTTCACCGAAGGCGGCTCCACGCTCATCTTCTCTGAGAAGTGGGCCACCAGCGGCACTGGGCGCAAACAACAGGCGTATCCAGAGTCACGCGAATACATCCGCCTCATCGAAGAAGAGGGATACCGGCTCTATACCTTTCCGCAGGAGCATTCTGACGAGCTCCAAGATGCGGCGGGCAATGGCCCGGCAAAGGTGATCGGATTCACTCCGCAGCTAGAACCCATGACGCTGACCCGTATCGGTGATAGTTGGCACGCATCCGCTGAAGCTGCTGAAGCTGCTGAAGCGACGATTCCTGAAGAAGTGGTCGCGGCGCAGCTGTACACCGAGGGCACGTCAGTCATCGTAAACGTGAATTCGTACGAGCGCAGTGCGGAAGCGCGCGAGGCCTGTATCAAGCACTACGGCTACCGATGCAAGGTTTGTGACTTCAGTTTCTTCGAGCGGTACGGCGAGATGGGTCGTGACTACATTCATGTTCACCACGTTGTTCCACTTTCCGAGATCGGTGAGTCCTACGAGGTTGACCCGGTTCGCGACCTGATTCCGGTCTGTCCGAATTGCCACGCAGTAATCCATCGAACCCGACCGGCTCTCTCGGTTGAGGAAGTCAAGCAGCAACTCGCGGAGCGTTCCAGTCGCTAACCATTCGCTCGCCGCCTAACAAGCTGTTGGAGACGCGGACATGGCCGCGTTGGGGCGTACACGAACTGCTACGCTCCCTTGCGTAGTTCACGTGCTGAAGGGCGAGCGCCGCGGCAGGCCGCGCCGCTCAACAGCCAATCCGTTAGGCGGCATTGAGCGGTAGTCGCGCGATGGCAACCCTCACACATATCGATCTGGATCTTCCTGAGGCGAAGCGGTACGCCGACTTGGCGGGAGTTCGATTTGATATCGAGCAGGCTCGGCGCTTCGCACATTGCCTCATAGAGTTCCACGACCCCAATGGTCCCAACTCGGATATATCGGAGTCCCTAACGATCTCGATGATCATGAGTTATGCACGGATCTTTACCGACGGCGTGCGAACGAAGTTCGCGGGCGAGCTACTCGACCAGCTGTCACAAGAAGAGCGCGAACTCCATGACTTGTTTATGAACTGGCGTCACAAGCACATTTCACACTCCGTGAACTCCTATGAGCGAAATCAACCCGTAGCTCGCTACTTCGTAGAGACCGTTCGTGAGCAAGGAATCGTGCAGGTTGGAGTCAGGTCGCACAGAATTACTGTGCCCGGTAGTGCCGAGACCTATGGATTGATCTCGTTGCTTGATCGGTATTGGCACCAGATTCGAGCTCTCTACGAAGAAGAGCATCTTCGGGTCTTGGCGATCGTTCGGCAGCGGCCAATCGATGAAATCCTGCGCGGACCATCGCGGTCGCGTGAAGCCGGGGATCAACCTATCGAAAAGAAGCGCCGTCCGTGAACTCGGTCCACAACGCCGCCTAACAAGCTGTTGGAGCCGGACATGGCCAGATTGGGGCGCATGCGAACAGCTACGCTCCGTTGCGTAGTTCACCTGCTGAAGGGCGGAGCGCCGCGGCAAGCCGCGCCGCTCAACAGCCAATCCGTAAGGCGGACAAGACTGCTAGTGCAGTCGATCTCTCGGGTTTACCGGCTCGCGTGAACCGAATCGTTCGGTCGCCGAAACCAGATAGGCGAGCTCCCTTCCTGGCGCGTGAAGCTCCGCTTCGACGACTTGGACACGTCTCCTCCTAATTTCGAAGAGTGACTGGGCAAGCTTTCCCCAACGGATCTTGACCAAGTCTTCGGCGATTTCCGCTGTCGTCACGACCGCGATCTCAAGCGCGCTCTTGCGATGGGCCATCTTCTTGACGGACATGTACTCCTCGTAGCTCCGAATCGAACTTTCGATCTCCTCCTCGATGTCGCCAGGCTCTAGCGACCCGCGTGCGACTCGGCGCGCAAAGGAGCGGAGTGCGCCAAGTTGCCGCTTCGTTCCTTCGTTATCTCGGAACTCAAACACCTCGTCCCACGAGATAGTGTCATTCGGCGCAGGCACCTTTTTCAGAACGATGAGGAGCACCTCAGCGTATCTCTTTGGGCCCTCCTCGAACTCGAAGTCGGGAACGACCGGATACGCATTGAGTTTTCCCATTCGCCGCATGATGATCGTTGACATTCGCGTGTAGCAAGGGCCTCGTACTGTCGTTCGAGTAAGAACCTCCAGTCTGCGTCGCCTTGACTCATTGCGAACGCCTTTTCCCTAGCGGACCGCCGGCCCTCCTCCATTTCCTTCATGACCTCAACCATCGTCGTGTCGATGTGTTCAGGTTCTACGAACTCGGTCAGGCCAACGATGTCCGGCCCATAAATGGTTCGCCTATACCGGAGGTGGTCCACGTCATTCCAGAAGTGAGCGTAGTCCTCGTGACCGCGTCCCCACACCGCTGCCCACTGATCACCAAGCGTGTCAATATGGATGCAGGCCAACCGATCAAACAGCAGGGCCAATTTCTTTAGGTCGCGGTCGGGTGTGAGGAGCCCGATGTCGAGTACCCCAATCTGTTCGCCCATCTGCGCGAATTTGGCCGTCCTGGCCGAGTCGCAAACCCCAAGCCGCCTTAGATGTTCTAGCGGCACCTGAAAGCGACCACGCGTGCGCTAGCTCGCCGTCTGACAAGGTGTTGGAGATGGACGCGGCCACATTGGGGCGTATGCCAACTGCTACGCTCCATTGCGCAGTTCACGTGCTGAAGGGCGAGCGCTGCGGAAGGCCGCGCCGCTCAACAGCCAATCCGTTAGGCCGACGACGAGCGCGACGTGGCAGGTAGAACCAAAAGACGTCGAGTGCCGAAGCATTTGGTTTGCCCAGATACGAACATCCTGTGGTCGGATGACAAAGCGCCGGTGGTGTCCTCCGAGTTTTCCGAGTTCTGGCGTGAACACAGCGACCTATTCGAACTGGAGTTGGTGCTTTCCGACGTTGTTCGTGGTGAACTGTTGTATCAGCAGGTGGATGCAGCCACCCGCAGTCTGACGCGAGCGCGAGAGTCACTTGAGCGAGCCGCGTCGATTGCCGAAAGCTCGTATCGCCTCCGATTATCAAATGAGCAACTCAGGACGGACATCGAAAACAAGTTCGATGCCTGGCGCACTCAGATCAACGCTCGGATCATCCCCACCCCAGTCGACGAAATCGATTGGAGAACCGTAATTCACGCATCTTTGTGGCGCCTGCCACCGTTCTCAGAAGACCCGAAGAATCAGAAAATCGAGAAGGGCTTCCGGGACGCGATGATATTGGAAACCGCGTTGTCGATCTGCAGAGGCGCGGGAGCCGAGCAACACGTCGCTTTTCTCTCGAACGACCGACTTCTCCGTGAGGCTTTCGATGATCGAGTCGATGATTCCGACTACGTCAGATCCTTCGAGTCGACTGAAGACCTTTCCGCCTACCTTCGATTGGCAGATGAAGAACTTACAATAGAGTTCGTGAACTCGATCCAGCGTCGAGCGAGCCAGAAGTTCTTTGATCCGCGTGAGAACGACGGTCTCTATTTCAGCGCTGGTGTTTTGGAGCTAGCGAGAGAGCAGTTCGCAGAATCGTTTGCGCTCAATCGTGATCAAGACAATCGCCCAATTCTGGCAATGCTCAATCGGCCAATGAGCTGGGCTGAGCAAGGCTCACTAAGGACTTGGATCTCAGACGCTCGATTCGATCGACTCGAAGATGATCGTAATTTTCACTGGAAGAACAGTGTCACGTTCGTCCAATTGTTCAGCGCATCACAGGGGAGCATTCTAGGCACCTTCGGAGTATCACAATCTGAATCCTCCGCAGATGTGGGCTGGCGCGTCCGTGTGATACAGGTCGATGTCTCCTGGGCTGCAAGAGTCCAGTCCGATGGGCGCTTTTACGACCTCGTGGTCACCGGGCTCGATGAGGTTAGCTGTACGTTCGGACCCCCGACCCAGGACCAGATTAACCGCTACCAGCTTCAAGTCGCCGCCTAACAAGTTGTTGGAGTGAGACGTGGCTACACCCGGGCACTGGCGGTCTGGTAGCGTTCTGATGTCAACCGATGTTGGTGTAGCGGGCTCGGCGGCGAGCCACGCTGCTCAACAACATGGCCGTTAGGCGGCACCGCGCGAGGACGTATCAGTGGACAAAGAGTACTTGGTTGCGCTGTTCTGGGCCTCAGCGTAACTCCAAGCAGCACGGTTCGGTCGCCGATTCACCGAGGACTGCACGCCCCTAATGGACTCGATGATTCGTGAAGGCGCTGACAGGGTCCTAGAAGACAAGTTCTCTCCGGCGCATATCCTGCTTGCGGAAACGAATGTGAGTGCTTTTTCACTTCAGATGACTATCGAGGCGGAGGTTCAGGATGTGAGCGATCTTCCACCTTCCGTCTTCCAAGCCGCTAAGGATTTCCTCTGTCCCGGATTCTGGCCCTTCTGCTGATGGAGGTTCGACAATGGACGACCGCGAGAAACTTGCTTTTGAATCTGCGAGAGATACAGCGAAACAGTTCATTGTACTGGCCTCGGGAATCACCGCTTTGATGATCACGTTTGCCAAGGATTTTTCAGGAGGCTCAGTAAGCGATTGCGCGCAATCGCTTGCTCTCACTTCGTGGGGGCTCTATCTCTTTTCCGTCATGTTTGGTCTTGCTACGCTAGTGAGTCTTACTGGTACAGTGTCCGTTCAGGGCACGAGTATCTACGATACGAAGGTCCGCGTATTCGCGGCGATTCAGATCACCTCCTTCTTCTTCGGCCTTTGTTTGACCGTTGGCTACGGCGTTGCCGCCTGACAAGCTGTTGAAGTTTGACGCATCACGGCTGGGCATAAGCGAAACTCTAGCCTTCCGGCGTCAGCAACCTCTGGTATTGCTTTGCACGGCGGCGAGCCGCGCCGCTCAGCAACCGATCCGTTAGGCAAACATGGAGTTGGAGCAAGTCGTCGCTCTGATTGCGCTCGCCTGGCTCTTCGGGGCGTTGCTCCTGATGAGCAGCTCGATTCGCCGCGGGCGCGAACTCGCCAAGAAGCTCGCCGATCGGCATCCCGGCGTATACGAAGCGTCTGGGCGCCCGTGGCCCGGATATCTGTACAGCGTACGCAGGAATCGATTCGCCCAGTTCGTAGCGCGCAGACGATACGAGCAACTCTCCGACTCAGCCTTGGCAGCAGAGTTCGAGGCGTTCCGCAGGCACGAAGCCCGACTTGTGATTGGACTGCTTTCTTCGATGTTGCTCGTTTTCTGCGGCGTTCTCCTCGTGCGCCATGCCGCCTGACAAGCTGTTGAAAACGAGTGCGGCCACATCGAGTCGTTTCCGAACTGCTACTCTGCTTGGCGGAGCTTGCGTTGCGCGGCCAGATGCTCTGCTGGATCTGGCGCACCGAAACCACGGGGGCGCAAACGCCTACCGCCCGGCGATCGGAGGTCTAGTGCAAGCAATCAATCTTGCCGAGAAGCTCGAGCAGTTCAGCGATTTCTATCAGCCTCGGACGGTAGGTGAGTTCAACGGACATGATCTCATGGTCGTGAAGGCGAAGGGCCCGTTCGTCTGGCACAAGCATGACGAAACAGACGATCTGTTCATCGTGCTCAAAGGTCGTCTAGAGATCCATCTGAGAGATCGGACGGTTTCGCTTGGACCCGGTGAGCTGTTCGTGGTTCCTCGAGGCGTCGAGCATTGCCCGGTCGCAGAAGAGGAGGCCCATATACTCCTCATCGAACCCCGAGATACCCCCAATACAGGTGATGCCGAAACCGCCGCGAAACGTCAGGTCATCTAACTCGCTCGTTGGACTCGCCGCCCACCCCCGTTTGCCCTGGCTGCTGGCGGGGCTCGCCTCACTCCTGGTCGTGCCGAGTCTCTGGGGCGGCTACCTGCTCGACGACTACTGGCATCAGAACGCGCTGGCGCGCGGTGCTGTGTTCGATGCGCCCGGCAGTCCATACGACCTCTTCGTGTTCATCGCGGGTGACTCCGACGGGGTTCGTGAGATGGTCGACGCGGGAACGCTGCCGTGGTGGACGAACGAGGGATTGCAGATCGAGTTCTGGCGGCCGCTTTCCGAGTTGTCGCATGCGATCGACCACTGGATGGCGCCCCGCGAACCGATGCTCGCTCACCTGCACAACCTGTTGTGGGGCGCGTTGCTCGTGGTGTTGGCGACGCGGCTGTTCCGGGAGGTGCACGGGGTTGGGTTGGCCTCGGGGCTCGCTGCGCTGATCTTTGCCATCGACGACTCGCACGCGTTTCCGTTGGTCTGGATCGCCGGTCGCAACGCACTGATCGCGGGAAGCTTTGGTGTTGCCGCGGTCCTTTGTCATGTCCGCTGGCAGAGAAACGGTTGGCAGGCTGGAGCCGTGTGGGGTCCGGTGTGCTTCGCGCTGGCGCTACTCGGTGCCGAGGCTGGGATCGGCGCGTTCGCCTACCTGCTTGCCTATCAGTGGGTCTACGGAAGTGGACGCGGTTTGCGGGCATTGCTCGAACGCACGCGCCCGCTGCTCCCCTACGCGGTCATCGCGATCGTTTGGCTCACCATCTACCGCAATCTCGGCTACGGCGTCTCGGGCTCCGGGCAGTATCTGGATCCGTTCGGCGATCCAGTCGGGTTCCTGATCGAAGCACCGGGGCGCGCACTGCTGCTGCTCGCCGGTCAGCTCGCCACGGTGCCAGCCGTGCTGGAGAACTACCACTACCTGGCCGACGCACAGCGTCGCGTCGTGATGGGGGTCGCCGCACTGCTGGTCGCGGGCATCGGGTGGGTGGTGGTCGCGCCGCGCCTGCGCAATCCGGAGGTTCGCTTCTGGTTGATCGGGATGCTGATGAGTCTGGCCCCGTCATTGGCCCTCGGTGCGTTCTCTCGCGTGTTGCTGTTTGCGAGCCTCGGAGGCGCCGGTCTGCTGGGCATCGTCTTTGACGAGTGGTCGCGCTCGTCGAGTGAGCCGCCAGGATCCGTGCGCCGGTTCGGGCGACACGCGCTGGTTGCGATGCACCTGTTGCTCGCACCGATCGCGTTGCTCGGGCTTTCGGTGGTCTTGCCACAAGCGATGGATTACCGGCAGGCTGAGTTCGACACCCTGCCGGGTGCAGAGCGGAGCACATGGGTAGTCGTGAATCCGCGAGCTGCGTTCTGGGTCGGCGGCAACGTGCAGGCCTCTCGCGAGTTCGCAGGTGAGCCCGTACCCACAGTCCGCGCGCTCGCGAGCGGCGCGTTGGGTGTCTCGGTTCTTCGAAGCGCCGAGCGTTGCCTCGATCTCACGCCGGAAGGCGGTTACCTGTGGCTGACTGCGGATCGATTGTTCCGCGACCCGGGTGCGGAGCTTGCGCGCGGCTGGAGACGCGAACTCTCGGGACTCTCGATCGAGGTAATGGATGTACTGGAAGACGGGCGCCCGAAGACCGCGCGCTTCTGCTTCGATCGCGCACTGGACGACCCGACACTGCACTGGGTCGCCATGATCGACGGTCGCCCTCAACCGTTCATCGCTCCCGAGGTCGGGCTGTCGGTCGAACTGGGGCCGTAGGCGGACGCCCGCCTCTCGTCGCGGTCGCCTACCACGCAACAAGGCGTTGCGGAGCGGGCCGGGCCAGGGCGCACTTCGATCGACACTGGTAGTTTCCAGTACCGAACATGGATTCTGCTAGCGCGCCCTGTCGGCGCGCCTTGCAGGTGAGCGCCCAGTCCGTCAGGCCGTCTTAAGCGGCCTCTTTCGCCGCTCTGGGGAATGACGATGGATGTCCGAGTCCCGCTCTGCCTTCTTGTCGGATGGTTGATCGCCGCGATCGTGTTCACGGCCGTAGGTGGCCTGCGTGTTCTGCCGCCGCCGTTTCCGCAGTCGATACTCTTCGTATCGGTTGTCTTGCTGGCGATTGCCTACGCCCGCAGACCCTCGTTTCGAAGCTGGGTCGACAGCGTGCCGCTGTGGTGGATCCTGGCTTTCCACCTGTCGCGCTTCGTGGGTGTGTACTTCCTGGTTCTCTACGAACGGGGTGAGTTGCCCTACGACTTCGCCGTGCTCGGTGGCTGGGGTGACATCGTCGTGGCCGTGTGGGCGTTGGGCCTGCTCATTGTGTATTCGGGTCGGCTTCGGGTGTCTTCACTTTCGATTCAGGCGTGGAACCTGTTCGGCTTGATCGACATTCTCCTCGTCGTGAGTGCTGCGGTCCGCAATATCCTGGTGTTGCCAGAGTCGATGGCGCCGCTCACCGTCCTGCCGTTGGGTCTGTTGCCCATCTTCCTGGTCCCGCTCATCATCTTCAGCCACGGTGTTGTCCTGTATCGTGGACTGCGTGAGCGCGCAGCCTGACGAACGGCTGGGCGTCACCGTAGGGTGCTGACCCGGTGCGCGATCCGTGCGCGCATCGCATTCAATACGGCGGTTCCCATGACCACAAACTTCGACCGGGCGGCTTCCTTCTACGACGACACGCGGGGGCTGCCCGAGGCCACGATGGACGCGTTGACCGATCGCCTTGCCGAAGGCCTAGGCCCGGCCAAGGCGGTTCTGGAGCTCGGCGTGGGGACGGGGCGGGTGGCCGTGCCGCTTACCGAGCGCGGGTATGCAATGACGGGCGTCGATATTTCGGAGAAGATGCTGGCCGTCCTCGAAGCGAAGTCTTCGACCGTGGAGGCGCGGGGCGCCGATGCCACCGACCTGCCGTTCGATGATTCGAGCTTTGATGCGGTGCTCGCGGTTGACTTCTTCCACCTCGTTGCCGAGTGGCGTCGCGCCGTGGACGAGGCTGTCCGCGTGCTACGGCCGGGAGGCCGGATCGTCCTCAGCACGTTCGCGGCTGCCGACGACCCCACGATCGAATTGAGGCAGCGGATCTTCCGGAAGGCGGGCACACGGCCTCGCCGCGTCGGTGTCGAGACCACGGACGTCATGGCCGATCTCGAGAACCGCTTCGGCGCCACGAGCACCGAGATCGCTCCCCTTCCCCACGTCATGCCCACGAGCCTCGCCGGCGAGCTGGACGATCTTCGAGCGGGCACCTGGTCGCGCTACTGGGAGTTGCCGGTCGAACTCCGGCGACGCGTCGCAGACACGATCGAGAGCGAGCTCCGCGACACGGGTTTGAACCTGGACGAGCCACTCGACGTCAAAATCAATCAAACGGTATTGATGGCGACGTTGGGTGGCAGATGACGAAACTGAAGCTCGAGTACGAATGTCCGAAGGCCTGGGACTCGATGCGGCCCGAGGGATCCGGGCGTCATTGTTCCGCCTGTGACCGCATCGTTCATGACGTTTGCTCGCTCACGTCCGACGAGCTGGCTTCGGTGATGCGACGTGAAGAGCGGCCGTGCCTTCGCGCTGCTCTCCTGCCAGACGGCACGGCGATCACACGGGAACTTCTTCCTGCGGCTCGGAAGTTCGTGCGCTCGGCCGTCGCTGTCTCGGCGCTGGGGAGTACGCTCGCATGCAATCCGTCACCGCCAAGCGGGACGAAAGCACTCGAACGCGAAGAAGCCAGCCCGGTTGAATCCGAGACCAGCGGATCCGACGATCCGATCGACGCCGAACGACTCGAGGCCCTCAGGGCGCTGCTCGGCTACTTCGTCGAGGACGCCTAGTTCGAAGGGTCGACCGGATTCCATATCATGCGGCCGTGATCCCGCGCATCGACATCTCCCCGCTACTCGATCAAGAGAACCGCGGCCAAGCAGATCGCGTGAAGCAAGCCCTGCGAAGTGCATGCAGCGAGATCGGTTTCATGACGATCGTCGGCCACGGTGTCGATGTGAAGCGAATCGCTTCGCTCGTCGACGCCGCACTCCGCTTCTTCGCCCTCCCCGAATCCAGCAAGCTCACCGCCGCACCGGAGCGCTGGAACCCCGAGAGCCCCAACCAATACCGCGGCTACTTCCCGAGCAGTGTCGCGGGCAAGCAGGGGCTCGACATAGGCGAACCGAACCTCGAAGACGAAACCCTGCTCGCCCGCCCGTTCCACGAACGAAACCGCGTGCCCGACGAACTCGGCGATGCCTGGCTCCACACCATCTCCGCCTACTTCGACGAGATCTCCCGCGTCGCCGGTCTCGTCTTCGAAGCCTTGACCGAATCCCTCGATGGCAACCCCGCCCTCGCACGCGCCGCTTTCGCACGCCCCGCAAGCCTCTCGACCCTTCGCTTCAACTTCTACCCCGAACGCGACACCCCCGTCGCCTTCGCCAAAGACGACGGCGCCGGGCTCTGCTGCGAAACCCACGTCGACAGCGGCCTCCTCACCCTGCTCTACCAGGACGACCGCGGCGGCCTCCAGGTGCGAAACGCCGCCGGCGAATGGCTCGACGTTCCGCCCGACGAAGACGCCTTCGTCGTGAACACCGGCCTCGCGCTCCAGCGTCTCACCAGTCGCGCGCTGGTCGCTACGCAACATCGCGTGCTCCAGGCCGAGGGCCCGCGACTCTCGATCCCCTTCTTCTTCGAACCGATTCCCGACTTCGAGATGGCGCCCCGCTCCCTCGGCCTTCCCGAAACGAGCGAAGAGCCCGCCGAGAGCTACGAGGCCTACCTCGCCGAGTCGATGAAACGGTTCTCGGAATACCAGCGCGACCCCGCCGAGGCTTCTGCCGGCTCGCGAGCCAGCTGACCCCCGGTCGCTTTCCGCGGCGGCGTTGACGCTGCCCGTCTCGTGCCCACGCTCCGGGGACATGGACGACCGCGATCTCTACGCCGATCTCGGGGTGGCGCGCGATGCGTCGGCGGATGACATCCGCACGGCGTATCGCAAGCTTGCGCGCGAACACCACCCCGACGTGAACCCCAACGACCCCGGGGCCGAGGAACGCTTCAAGCGCGTTTCCTTCGCCAACTCCGTCCTGTCCGACCCCGAGAAGCGCGCGCGCTACGACGAATTCGGCATGCAGGGTCTGGCCGAAGGCTTCGACCCCGAACAGGCGCGTGCGTATCAACGCTGGTCCCACGGCGCGAGCCAGAGCCCGCACTTCGAATCCTTCAGCTCGGACGTCGACTTCGACGAGCTGCTCTCGAGCTTCTTCCAATCCGCACAGAGCGGTCCCGCAGGGCCGATTCGCGGCCGCGATGCCGAGGGCACGTTGCAGGTCGAGTTCCTCGACGCCGTGTTGGGCGCCACCCTGCCCGTCCACCTCCAGGGCCGATCGCCGCTTCAGGTGAAGGTGCCCGCCGGTGCGAAGGACGGCGCCCGCATCCGCCTCGCGGGCCAGGGCGAACCGGGGCATCGCGAGGGGCCACCCGGCGACCTCTATCTCCGCCTCGACGTGAAGCCCCACCCCTACTTCGAACGCAGCGGCGACGACCTCACCGTGCGCCTTCCCGTGACCCTGCCCGAACTGGTACGCGGCGGCTCCGTCGAAGTGCCCACCCCGCACGGCGACGTCGAGATGACCATCCCGGCCGGCGCGCGCAACGGGCAGAAGCTGCGGTTGCGCGGCAAGGGCGTACCGGGTCGCGCGAATGGCCAGCCGGGAGATCTCTTCGTCGTCCTCGAACTCGTACTGCCCAGGGACAAGAGCGACGAGCTCGAAAAGCTCGCCGAACAGTTCGAACCCCTCTACGACGCCAACCCACGCGAACACATGATCCACGTGAAGCGACACGCCTCGTGAGCCTGCGATGAACTACTACACGCGACGACAACTGATCGAACGCCTGCAGATCGCCCACGACTTCCTGCGCGAACTCGAGGAAGAACACATCCTCATGCGCGACGCACCGGCGGGCGTGCGCGAGGAGTTCTCGGATGTGATGCTCGAACGCGCACGCGTGGCCGCCAACCTGGTCGAAGACCTCGACGTCAACCTGCCCGGTGTTGCCGTGATCCTGCGCATGCGCGAGCTGATGGCCGAGCAGCGCAGGTCGGTGGAGGTCTTCATGGAACGCCTGCTCGAGAGCCCTCCGACCTGGCCGGGCGATCGTCGCCGCTAGTGAGGGGCTTTCCGGGCGCTTCCGGCGAGAGGCCGCGCGAATCGATTTGACAATCCCGCTAGACTATTGATTCTCCGATTCGGCGCGCCGATGACGAAGTAGGGAAACCGGACGCAATGCGGCTTCGACACACGAGACTCCTTGCCACGTTGGCGGCATTCGCCGTCTTCCAGGCTCCCTTGTGTGCGTTGGCCTGCCTCGATGGATCGGGTTCTTCCGCCGCGGAGAGCACCGAGGCCCGGGAAGTACCCCCGTGTCACGAGGCGCCCGAACCCGCCGAACCTGCGGAGTCCCACGACGACTCCTGTTGTTCGGATGCCTTCGCCGCCGCGCTCAAGCAATCGGAGAAGAGCGCAGCGGGCGTCGCCTTGGCGACGCCTCCTCGCGAACACCCGCTCCCGCCCGCCCCTCGCGCGGTGGAGCGCCAGGTCGCGGTGGTTCCGTTGGAAACGGATCTCCCACCACCCGACATCCTGCTGCTGAAGTCCACGCTGCTGATTTGATCTCCCGACTTCTCTGAGTCGGACCGCGCGCGTGCGTGCGCGGTCGTTTGCTGCGCCTGTGTTCGGCGCAGCATCTCGAGTGTTCGGGAGATCTTCACATGACCCATCTGTTCCGTCGCGACCGGGTGCTTCTGCCTGTCGTCGCGTTGTTCGTCTTCACATCCTTCACGGCGCCCCATGCGTTGGCCGAAACGCCTCGCGGTGTTCCCTCGCCACTCACCCTCGAGTGGTGCATCGAACGTGCGCGCGCGCAGAACCCCTCCCTGGCCGATGCCAGCGCGATGGCCGATGCGGCCTCGCATCGCATTCGCTCCGCGGGGGCCTTCGAAGACCTCCGCCTTTCCTACGAGGCCAGCAACATCCCGGTCGGCGACTTCGACTTCGAGTCGACGCCACTTAGTGGACATCAACTCGGTCTGCGACAGAAGGTCTTCTTTCCGGGCGTGCTCGCCCACCGCGAGGACGCCGCACGCAAGTCGGCAGATGCCGCGTCGATGGTCGTCGACGACGAGCAGCTGATGATCGATGCGGCGGTGGAAGGGGCCTGGGCGGAACTCGGCTTCGCCCAGCAGGCCCTCGACATCACCGATCGCAACATCGCGCTGCTTCGCAAGCTCGCCGCCACGGCCGAATCCCGCTATCGCGTGGGCAGTGGTCTGCAGCAGGATGTCTTGCGCGCACAGGTCGAACTCACGGCCCTGCTTCAGGAGCGCCTGCGCCGCGAAGCTTCGATCGAACGGGCGAGCGCACGGCTGGTCGCCCTGCTCGACCTTCCCCCCGGCACCACGCTCCCGCGCACGGACGCACTCGAGTTCGTCACCGCAGAACCCCAACTCGACGAGCTGCTGGCCGGTCTGGACGACCGAAGCCCGCGCGTGGCCGCGTCGAAGAAGCGCGTCGAAGAAGCCCGCCACCGCGTACGGAGCTCGGAACTCGAGGGCCTTCCGGATGTCGATGTCGGCTTCGGCTATCGCGTGCGCCGCAACGTGGTGGGCGACCCGGTCGAGGGAGACGACTTCATCTCGGCCGGCTTCACCGTGCGGCTCCCCGTCGATCGACCGAAGTGGCGCGCGAAGCTCGCGGAGCGACGCGCACTGCTGCGAAGTGCCGAGGCGAAGCTGCGCGAGGTACGCGGCCGCCTCGCCTCCGAGGTCCGGGGCGCGCACGCCGAACTCTCTCGCGCAGCTGCCGAAGAAGCGTTGCTCGACTCGGGGCTCGTACCCCAGGCCCGTCAATCCCTCGAAGCGAGTCGTTCCGCCTACGAGGTGGGGCGCATCGCCTTCCTGAGTCTGCTCGACAGCCAAATCCGGCTCTTGAACGCAGAACTGAGACTCGCGCGTGCGCGCGCAGACAAACGCGTCGCCTTCTCGGCGCTCGAAACCGCATCGGGAGGAAAGCTCCGATGAACGCCCAACGAATCTCCCTGAACATCGCACTCGTCGCCGCAGCCCTCGCCATCGGATGGTGGGGCCGTGGCTTCGTGGCGGAAGACACGACGCCCTCCTCCCATCCCACGCAGGCGCACTCCGACAGTCCGTGCCCGAACGGTGCGGCACCGCTCTACTGGAAGGCGCCGATGGACCCGACCTTCATTCGCGATGAACCGGGGAAGTCGCCCATGGGCATGGATCTGGTGCCCGAATGCCCATCAAGCACCGAAGCCCCCAGCGAAGGGGCGGTTGTGATCGACTCGACCACGATCCAGAACATCGGCGTGCGCACGGCCCCGGTCGAACGCCGCGATCTCGCGCGTTCGGTGCGCGCGGTCGGGCGCGTGTCCTACGACGAACGGCGCGTCGCCCACGTGCACACCAAGGTGCAGGGTTGGGTCGAGAAGCTCTTCGTCGACTTCGTCGGCCAGAAAGTGGAGCGCGGCCAACCGCTGCTCGAGATCTACTCCCCCGAGCTGGTGGCCACCCAGGAAGAACTGCTGCTCGCCGCGAGATATCGCGACGCCACCGGCGATAGCCCCTTCGAAGACGTGCGCGGTGGGGGCGACTCGCTGTTCGAAGCGACAAAGCGCCGCCTCGCGCTCTGGGACGTACCCGAGCGCGAGGTCGAAACCCTGCTCGAAACGGGGGAGGTGAAGCGCACCCTCACCCTCTACGCGCCGGCGTCCGGAGTCATCACTGCGCTCGGCGTGCGCTCGGGCATGGAGATCCAACCGAACGAAAACCTCTACACCATCGCCGACCTGTCTCGCGTTTGGGTGGTGGCCGACGTCTACGAGTACGAACTCCCGTGGCTCGAACTCGGTCAACGCGCAACGGTCGAGCTCAGCTACCTGCCGGGTGAGCGAATGGAGGGTGAACTCACCTACATCGCACCGTTCCTCGATGCCAAGACCCGCACCGCCGAGGTCCGCCTCGAACTCGACAACACCCGGGGCAAGCTCAAGCCCGAGATGTTCGGCACGGCGGTGATCGAAACGACGCCGCACCCGAATGCGCTTGCGATCCCGAGCGATGCCGTCATTCGCTCCGGCACCCGAACGATTGCAGTCGTCGCCCTGGGCGAAGGCCGCTTCGAACCGCGCGATGTCGAACTCGGCCTCGACACGGGCGACGGGTGGTTCGAAGTCCTCTCGGGCCTCCAAGACGGCGACGAAGTCGTGATCTCGAGCCAGTTCCTGATCGACAGCGAGAGCAACCTGCAGGAAGCGGTCAGCAAGCTGCTCGCTTCGGGGGACGACCGCGAAGCCCCGATGGACCACTCCGCGCACGATCACTCTGCGATGCAGAAGGAGTAGACACCATGCTTCGAGCCATCGTCGCGGGTTCTGCGAGAAACCCCCTGTTGGTCGCGATCGGTGTCGCGGGCCTGCTCGCGTGGGGAAGCTACGCCGTACTCAACACCCCACTCGATGCCATCCCCGATCTCTCCGACGTTCAGGTGATCGTCTTCACCGAAGTGCCGGGGCAGGCTCCCCAGGTCGTCGAGGATCAGGTCACGTATCCACTCTCGACCGCCATGCTGGGGGTACCCTTCGCCAAGGTGGTGCGGGGGGATTCCTTCTTCGGCCTTTCGTTCGTCTACGTCATCTTCGAAGACGGCACGGATCTCTACTGGGCGCGAAGTCGCGTGCTCGAGGCGCTGAACTTCGTTTCGGCCAGGCTTCCCGAAGGCATCACGCCGACGCTGGGGCCCGACGCGACGGGGGTGGGCTGGATCTACCAGTACACCGTCGTCGACCGCACCGGGAAACGCGACCTCGCCGAGCTTCGTTCGCTACAGGATTGGCTCTTGCGATACGAACTGCAGTCGGTTCCCGGCGTCGCCGAAGTGGCGAGCGTCGGCGGCCACGTACGTCAATACCAGGTGGAGGTCGACCCCAATCAACTCGCGGCCTACGGCCTTTCACTCTCGCACGTGCGTCGAGCGATCCAGCGCAGCAACAGCGACATCGGGGGCAAGCTCGTCGAGCAGGCCGAAACCGAGTTCATGGTTCGCGGGCGCGGCTATGTGAAGAGCGTGGGCGATCTCGAGCAGATCGCAGTGGGCGCAAGCGCTTCGGGGACCCCCATCCTGCTGCGCAACGTCGCCTCGGTTTCGCTCGGGCCCGAGTTGCGGCGCGGCCTCACAGACCTCGATGGCGAAGGCGAGGCCGCGGCGGGCATCGTCGTGATGCGCTTCGGCGAAAACGCCCTCGACACGATCCGCGCGGTCAAGGCCAAGCTCGAAGAGCTCTCGGCGAGTCTGCCCGAAGGCGTGGAGATCGTTCCGGTCTACGACCGCGGGCCGCTGATCGAGCGCGCGATCTCGAACCTGCGCGAGAAGCTCCTGCAGCAGGGGATCATCGTCGCCCTGATCTGCGTCGTGTTCCTCGCCCACGTCCGAAGTGCACTGGTCGCGATCCTGCTGCTTCCCTTCGGAATCCTCTTCTCGTTCATCGTGATGTACCACCAGGGCATCAACGCCAACATCATGTCACTCGGGGGCATCGCGATCGCGATCGGCACGATGATCGACGCCGGTATCGTGATGGTCGAGAACGCCCACAAGCACCTCGAGCAGAATGCCGGGCGAAGGCCGACACTAGAGGTCCTGATCGAGGCCGCGACCGAAGTCGGGCCCTCGCTGTTCTTCTCCCTGCTGATCATCACCGTTTCGTTCCTGCCCATCTTCGCCCTCGAAGCCCAGGAAGGCCGGCTCTTCAAGCCCCTCGCCTATACCAAGACCTACGCCATGGCGGGCGCCGCACTGCTCTCCATCACCGTCGTACCGGCCATGATGGTCTGGCTGATCCGGGGAAAGATCCTTCCCGAGCAACGAAACCCGCTGAATCGCTTCGTTCTGCGGGTCTATCGCCCGGTCCTCGCCGCGGCCCTGCGGCATCGCACGGTGGTGCTCATCGTGGCCATCGCGCTGCTCGCATCGAGCATCATTCCATACAGACAGATCGGCTCCGAGTTCATGCCGCCCCTCAACGAGGGCGATCTGCTCTACATGCCCACCACGCTTCCCGGGTTGTCGATCACCAAGGCCCGTGAATTGTTGCAGCAGACCGATCGCATCATCGCCACGGTCCCCGAGGTGGAGCGCGTCTTCGGAAAGATCGGACGCGCCGAGACCTCGACCGACAATGCCCCGCTTTCCATGATCGAAACGACGATCACGCTCAAACCCAGAGAGGGGTGGCGCGCCGGGATGACGCCGCAGAAGCTGATCGCCGAACTCGACAGCAAGATCCGCTTCCCCGGCCTCACCAACGCGTGGACCATGCCGATCAAGACGCGGATCGACATGCTCTCGACGGGCATCAAGACGCCGGTCGGCATCAAGGTCTCGGGCCCCGACCTCGCCACCCTCGAAGCCATCGGCGAACGCATCGAGGCGATCCTGCGAGACGTCCCGGGTACGCAGAGCGTCTTCGCCGAGCGCGTCGTCGGAGGCAACTACCTCGACTTCGAGATCGACCGCGAGCGGATCGCCCGCTACGGACTCACCGTGGGTGACGTCCAGGACGTGATCCAGACGGCCATCGGCGGAATGAACATCAGCGAGACCGTCGAAGGCCTCGAGCGCTATCCGGTCAACCTTCGCTACAGCCGCGAACTCCGGGACGACATCTCTTCCCTACGACGCGTTCTGGTCCCGACCCGCGGTGGAGCGCAGGTTCCCCTCGAGCAGCTGGCCACCCTTCGCTTCGTCAAGGGCCCTCCCGTGATCAAGACGGAGAACGCGAGGCCCAACGCGCGCGTGCTGGTCGATCTCGCGGACATCGATGTCGGAACCTACGTCGCGAACGCGCGCACCGTGCTGAGCGAGAAGCTCGATCTGCCCACCGGCTACACGCTCAGTTGGAGTGGGCAGTTCGAGTATCTCGAGCGCGCGCAGAACCGGCTGATGCTGATCGTCCCTGTAACCCTCGGGATCATCTTCCTGCTGCTCTTCCTGAACTTCCGACGCGTCTCGGACACCCTGCTCGTGATGGGCGCCCTGCCCTTCGGCCTGGTCGGCGGCCTCTATCTGCTCTGGGCTCTCGACTACGAGTTCAGTGTCGCGGTCGGTGCGGGCTTTCTCGCACTTGCGGGTCTGACCGCGGAGACCGGCGTCATCATGCTGCTCTTCCTGAACCAGGCAAGGCAACGCGCGCTCGATGCGGGGCAGTTGCGATCGGTTCAGGATCTCGTGCGCGCGGTGATCGAAGGTGCGACCCATCGCGCGCGCCCGCTCCTGATGACCGTGGCTTCCGACGTGATCGGCTTGCTTCCGATCATGTGGGGCGCAGGTACGGGATCCGAAACCATGCGGCGCATCGCAGCGCCGATGGTGGGAGGCGTCGTCACCGCGACACTCGTCACCCTGATCGTGATCCCCGTGCTCTTCGTCCTCTTCCACGGGCGCAGCCTGTCTTCCGCTGCGTCCTCGCAGGAGGACTAGAACCTGCCGATCAGGAATCGCCGCCCTCGTCACCCTCGTCGTCGGCGCGTACCGCGAGCACCGAACACGGCGAGGTGCGAACCGTCCGCTCGGCCACGCTGCCCAGCAGCACGTGGGCAAGCCCGCTGGCGCCACGGGTCCCCATCACGATGAGATCGGCCTCGAACGATTCGGCCGCGTTCGCGACCGCCACCGAGGGCTGGCCGCGCATGGTGTGGAGTGCGAACGGCAGCTTGGCCTCTTCGATCCGCTTGCCGATCGCCTCGAGCTCGATGGCCGCGGTTTCCTGCATCTTCTTCTCGAGTTCAGCGCCGAAGAGCGAGGCGTAGGGCACGAAGTCGGGCGGGGTGTCGATCACGTGCACGACGTCGATCGAAGCCCCCAGGCGTCGCGCGAGCCCGATCGCCAAATCCAGGGCCTTGTCGGCGTGCCGCGAGAAATCGACGGGAACGAGGATCTTGTCGATCGGCTCGTCGGCCTTCTCGGCCGCTTCCTTCACGATCATGACGGGCTCGGGGCTCGAGCGCAGGACGCGCTCGGCCACGCTCCCGAGGAAGGCGCGCTTGAGGCCCGAGTGCCCGTGGGAACCCATCACGACGAGGTCGGCATTGTGCTTCTCGATCGCGTCGACGACCGCATCCTGCACGTCCACCGACTCGTCGATCTCGGCAGTGACGTTCGAGATGCCCTTCTCGACGATGAAGTCGCGCGCACGAGCGAGCTGTTGCTCGGCGCCCTCTCGCACGCCCTCGATCACTGCAGCGGG
>JANQEL010000141.1 GCA_028278345.1 Myxococcota bacterium | reverse complement strand
GAGACCACGACGCGTTCCTCCCCCAGCAGGCGATTCGCGAGCGAACTCTTGCCGACGTTGGGACGGCCGACGAGGGCGACGCGGATTTCCCGTTCTTCCTCGGCTGTTTCGGCTTCGGCCTCCTCTTCCCCGAGCTGCGTCTCGCCGGTGCCTCCGAAGTCGTGGTCGAGGGGCACTTCGGAGTAGTCGGGGATCTCGCTCATGCCCCCTTCGAGCAGCGGAAGCGAACGCGCTTCGTCGTCGTCCTCTTCGTCGGGGGGCGCGTTCTCGAGGCGCTCGACCAGGGCTTCGAGAACTTCGAACGCGCCGCCACCGTGTTCGGCCGAGATGCCGTGGATCTCGTCGAAACCGAGGCCGTAGAACTCGGCGAGCCGCGGCTCGTGCTCGGGCAGATCGATCTTGTTCACCGCCAGCGCCAGGGGCTTGTCGCTCTTGCGGAGCGTGCGGGCGATCTCTTCGTCTTCCGGTAACAGCCCCGCCTGGCCGTCGACCACGAAGAGGATGGCGTCGGCCTGGTCGACAGCGGTGCGCGCCTGCTGTTGCACCTGGGCTTCGAGGCCCGGGCGATTGGCCGGCTCGAGCCCCGCGGTATCGACGAGCAGAAAGCGCTTGCCGAGGAGCCCCACCTCCTCGGCGATGCGGTCGCGGGTGACTCCGGGTTCATCGCGCACGAGTGCCCGTCTGCGCCCAGCGTAGCGGTTGAAGAGGCGCGACTTGCCGACGTTCGGGCGACCCACGATGGCGACGATGGGAAGCGGTGCGGAGGCGTTCGAAGTGCTCATGGCCGGGCGGGACCATAGCCCCGGGAAGCCGCGAGCTTGACACGCCCCGCGGCCGCCACGTAGCCTGATCGGGTCGCTGCCCCGGTTCCAGGGGGCCGGCGACACCGCCCTGCCGGGCCTGGGAGAACGGAACCGTTGCTCGAAGATGCGTCCAAGCTGCCGCCGAAGCCGCGTGCCCGCTGTGGAGAAGAGTTGAAGGATCGCTCGAACTTCCCGCCGCACGCCCGCGTCTTCCGGCGCGCGATCGCCGCGCTGCTGCTCGCGGGCTTCTGCCTGGGCTCGGCGAGCCCGGCACTCGCGTCGACGGAGACCCTGCGGCGCTCGGTGAGCAACCTGACCCAGGCGCCCCTCGATTTCCTGTTCTCCCCGATGGTGGCCATCGTGGGTGTGGTCACGCGCATGCGCGAGCAGGACGATCCCATCCCGGTGCGGGTGGTCTTCGGTGGGCCGGGCATCGTCTGGAACACCGGGGTGAACCTCGGCTCTTCGGCGATCCGCTTCGTGACGGGTGGCATCGAACTCATCCCCGGCATCCTGCTGGTGCCCTTCGAGGCCGATCTCGACGTGCTCTTCTCGCCGGTGGACAGCGGCGGCGCGCTCTTCGAGATGGAGACGCCCTGCTGCATCGATCTGAAGTTCGGGATCGACTACACCGCGGCCGAATACTGAGCCGACAGGCTAATCGCGCTCGCGGATGAAGGCCTCGACCCGGGCGACGACGCTGTCGTGTTCGCGCGGATCGCACCAGATGGCCTCTTCGACCTTGCGCAGCCAGGTGCGCTGACGGCGCGCGAAGCGTCGCGTGTCGGCCTGCATCGCGGGAAGTGCATTCGCGAGTGTGTCGACGCCATCGACCACCGGGTTGATGTGGCGGTAGCCGATCGCCTGCATCGGCCGGAGCTCGGGGCCGTAGCCCATCTCGCGCAGGCGGCGGACCTCCTGCAGCAGCCCGCCCTCGATCATGTCGATGCAGCGTTGGTTGATGCGCTCGTTCACGATTTCGCGCCCGGGGTCGAGGGCGAGGTGGAGGGTGTCGTAGGGCGTGTCGAGGAAGCCGTGTTCATTGCGGACGACCGACGCCTCGCGCCCGCAGCGCTCGACGATCTCCAGCGCGCGGATCGTGCGACGCAGATCGTTGGGATGGATGCGGGCTGCGGCGCGGGGGTCGAATTTCTCCAAGCGGCGGTAGAGGCGCAGGGGATCCCCGGCTTCGGCGGCCTTCTCGTGTTCTTTCTCGAGGCGTTCTCGCAGCTCGACGTCGGCTCCGCCGGTATCGATCAGCCCTTCGAGGAAGGCGCGGATGTAGAGGCCGGTGCCGCCGACCAGCATCGCGATCTTGCCGGCGGCGTGGATCTTCTCGGCGGCCGCGCGGGCTTCGACGGCGTAGCGACCGGCGCTGTAGGGGTCGTCCGGGTTGACCACGTCGAAGAGGTGATGCGGCACGCGGGCGCGCTCCTCGAGGCTCGGCTTCGCGGTCCCGATGTCCATGAAGCGGAACACCTGCATCGAGTCGGCGTTCACGATCTCGGCGTCGAAGCGTTCGGCGATGTCGAGGGCGAGGGCCGTCTTGCCGGCCGCGGTCGGGCCGGTCAGCACGACCACGGGGTGACGTGCGGCCGGGTCTTTGGACGTGGTGGTGCTCATGGGGGCGCGGAGCCTACATCACCCGTTGCGACTGGCGTGGCCGGCGTGGCTAGTGGCGTGAGAAGCGGCGCTCGATCTCAGCGAGGCCGATGGCGATCGCCACCGGTCGGCCGTGGGGACAGGTGGGCGCCCAGGGGATCGTGTCGAGGTCGTTCAGGATCTGCTGCTGTTCCTGGCGTTCGAGGTGATCGCCGAAGCGCCGCGCGCTGTGGCACGCGAGCGTGGCGAAGGCGTGGTCGACCGCGGCAATCAGCCGGGTGTCGCTGTCACGCGTGACGCCGCCGCCCTCCCCGTCCTCCGGCGGTGTCTCGAGTAGCTGACCCGCCAACTCGCGAACCAGGGGCACCGGATCGAGGCCAGCCATCAGTGCGGGCACGGCGCGCACCATCACCGCCGCTTCGCCGAAGCGCTCGATCTCGAAACCGAGGCGCAGGGCGGTCTCGGCGTGGGTTTCGATGGTGGCGGCTTCCAGGGGATCGAGTTCGACCGGGGTCGCGATCAACAGGCCCTGCCGCGCGACGCCCGCATCGAACCACTCCGCGCGCAACCGCTCGTAGAGGATGCGCTCGTGGGCCGCGTGCTGATCGATGAGCAGCAAGCCGTCCTTGCCCTCGACCAGCAGGTAGCTCGCGAGTAGCTGGCCGATCAGGCGGAGCTGTCCGAACTGCAGGGCAGGTTCGCGCGGGGCGGTGCTCGGCGCAGCGAGGCCCGGGAGTGCCACCTTCTCGTGGACTGCGGCAGCGCGAGACCGAGGCGGCTCGGCGAGCACCCAATCGGACGCGCCTCCGTCGCGCACCGCGGAGTGACGCGCGCTCGGCACACCGCCGCTGCTCGCGCCTTCGACTGGCGTCGCCGATTCGAAACGCGGCGACGACGCGAGCTGCGCCGAAGCCCCACCCAGCCAACCGCGATTCCCCATCGCGTCACGCACCGCGCGCCGGATCCATTGGTGGATCGCCTGGCTGTCGGCGAAGCGCACCTCCCACTTGGCGGGGTGCACGTTCACGTCGACGCCGGGGCCGTGGAAGGTCAGGAAGACCACGGCCGAGGGGAAGCGTCCTTTCGGAATCAGGTCGCGATAGGCCTGTAGCAAAGCGTGGCGCATCACCTTGTCGCGCACCGGGCGGCCGTTCACGTAGAGGTAGAGGCCGTTGGAGTTGGCGCGGGTGTGTTCGGGGGTCGAGACCCAGGCTTCGAGATGTCCCCCCGCATGCTCCGCCTGCACCGGGACCAGTGCGCGCGCTTCGTCTTCACCGAGTACGGCTGCAATGCGATCGAGGGGCTCGTCGACGGCGGGCCACACGATGGGGGGGCGATCGTCGCGGCGAATCTCGAAGTGGATGCCCGGCAAGGCGATCGCCAGACGGCGCAGCCAGTCGAGGATATGGCCCCACTCGGTTCCCGCGCTCTTCAGAAACTTGCGCCGCGCGGGGATGCGCGCGAACAGGTCGGCGACTTCGATGCGCGTGCCGGGCGGGCCGCCCGAGGCGCCCTCCCCGACCGGTTCACCCCCGTCGATCTCGATGCGTGTGCCTTCGTCATCCGCGGTGGGACGGGTATCGAGTCGCATGCGCGATACCGATGCGATCGCGGGCAGCGCCTCGCCCCGAAACCCGAAGCTCGCGACCGCCTCGAGATCCGCGAGTGCCTTGATCTTGCTGGTGGCGTGGCGTTCGAGGGCCAGGCGGGCGTCGCGTGCCGACATCCCGCAGCCGTCGTCGGTGACCGCGATCAGCGCTCGCCCGCCGTCGCGGACGTCCACGCGGATGCGCCGCGCGCCGGCGTCGAGGGCGTTCTCGACGAGTTCCTTCACCACCGAGGCCGGCCGCTCGACCACCTCGCCGGCGGCGATCTGGTCGACCAGGGCGTCGGGGAGCCGCTGGACGCGGTCCTCGCCGGCCTCTCGACCGTCTGCAGC
>JANQEL010000138.1 GCA_028278345.1 Myxococcota bacterium | reverse complement strand
TTGATCTCGGGATCGCTCTCTATGATGTGCTTCTCTTTTTCGTCGGGCGTGTACGACACGCGGCAGCGCTCGCAGACCTTGCGCACCAGGCGCTGGGCGATGAGGACGTTCACCGTCGAACTCACGAGGAACGGCTCGATGCCCATGTCGAGAAGGCGCGGGATGGCGGTCGGGGCGTTGTTGGCGTGCAGGGTCGAGAGCACGAGGTGGCCGGTCATCGCGGAGTTGACCGCGATGCTCGCGGTCTCCTGATCGCGGATCTCGCCGACCATGATGATGTCCGGGTCTTGCCGCACGATGCTCCGCAAACCCTGCGCGAAGGTGAGATTCGCTTTCGGATTCACCTGGATCTGCGAGATGCCTTCCATGTCGTACTCCACCGGATCTTCGATGGTCTCGATCGTCACTTCCGGCTTGTGCAGTATCTGGAGCATCGTGTAGAGCGTCGTGGTCTTGCCCGAGCCCGTCGGGCCGGTGGTGAGGATCATGCCGTGCGGACTTTTGATGAAACGATTTATCTTCTCGAGATCGGTTTCGGCGAATCCGAGATCGCTCAAGACGAACCGCCGGCCGTGCGTGGAGAGTAGCCGCATCACGACGTTCTCCCCCTGCGTTACCGGCACGATCGAAACGCGCACGTCTATCGCCCCCTCGCTTTCGGTCTCGAAGCGGAACTTGCCGTCCTGCGGCGCGCGGTGCTCGTCGGTGCGCAGTTTCGCCATGATCTTGATGCGCGTCAGCATCACCTCCGCGAGCGCCTTCGGGATCGTCAGCGAGGTGCGCATCACGCCGTCCACGCGCAGCCGGAACGCGAGATGCGCCGAGGTCGGCTCCAGGTGGATGTCCGAAGCGCCGCTCTCGTGCGCGTGATCCACCAGCGCGTCCACCAGATGCACGATGGCACCTTGCTTGTCGGGGCTCTTCTCAAGCTCCTCGATGAGCGCGCCGATCCGATCCCCCGCGCCGCTCTTGTAGACGCGCAGCGCCCGCTCGATGCCGAGCGTCGTCGCGTACGCGACCTTGAGCGGCTTCCCCGCCTTCTGCTCGAGCGATTTGAGGAACGCGCGGTTCGCGGGGCTCGCGGTCGCGACGAACGCGTGGCGCTCGTCCTGCTTGTACACGAGCGTCTGCCGCGCGCGGACGACAGACTCCGGCACGAGCGCCGCCGCTTTCGGGTCCACCGTCTCCTGCTCCAGATCGACGAACCCAAGCCCGAAATGGTCCGCGAGGATCTGCCCCAGCTCCGCGTCCCTGATGTGGTCGTTCTCCACGAGGTACTGCCCCAGCGGCGCGCGCGACTCGTCGGCCTTTTCCCGCGCGCGCCGCAGCGTCTCCTCGTCGATCAGATCAAGATCGCGGATGATCTTCTCCAGCTCCTCGTTGGAAACGGCGTCATGCATACTACGCATCAAGGTGGTGCCGTATCCGCTCGACGATCGCCGAAAGCGGCGTGTCCGCCTTCACCACATGCTCCAAGACGCCAAAGCGCTTCGTCGTCTCGGTGTCCGACGCCTGGCCCAAGTTCGAGAGCACCATGATCGGAAGCTTCTTCAGCGCGTCCGTATTCCGGATCTCTTCGAGAACGGCGAAGCCGTCCTTGTGCGGCATGATCAGATCCAAAAGCAGTATGTCCGGCTTGAAATCCGCGAGCGCGTCGAGCACCTTTCCGCCGTCGTGAAGCGTTTGCACCTCGAATCCCTCTTTCTTCAGTTTCGCCGTGAGCGCGCGCGCCAAGAACTGATCGTCCTCGGCGATGAGTACTTTCTTCTGCGCGGCGGCCATAC
>JANQEL010000134.1 GCA_028278345.1 Myxococcota bacterium | reverse complement strand
GAAGAGGGCGTCGCCGCGGGCCGGGCCGAACTGCCGTGGCAGGAAGCCGAGAGCCTGAGCGGCCTGGTCGAGACCCTCGAGAAGAGTCTCGAAGGCGTCGCACGCCTGCGCCGCGATCTGCTGGAAGAAAGTCGCGAGACCTCGGTGGAACTCGCGATCGCAATCGCTGAGCGCCTGGTGCGACGGCAACTCGCGATCGACCCGACGCCACTGGTCGCCGTGGTGAAGCGCGCCCTCGAGACCCTGCCCGACGAACCGAAGCTGCGCGTTGCGCTCTCGAGCGAAGACTTCGAGGCCCTGCAGCTCGGCCTCGCGGAAGAGCTCGCGAGCTTCGGCGCGACGGGAGGGGTGGCCCTCGAAGCCGCGGCCGAACTCGCGCGCGGCGACGTTCGCGTATTGGGCGATCGCGGTGGAGTCGACGCCCGCCTGCCCACACTGCTGGCCCGCGTGCGCGAAGGCCTCGATGCCCTGCGCGACATGCCGGAAGGCGACGGAACGGACGCCCCCGACCTCGCGTCTCGAGACGGGAGCGCCGATCTGCGGGAGGAGGAGGCATGAGCGCCGCTCTCGACACCGGCTTCAAGCGCGCATGTCTCTCGCGCATCGCGAATCTCGAACCCATCGAGGCCGATGGACGCGTCTGCACCGTGGTCGGAACGATGATCGAAGGGGAGGGGATCCCGGCGCGCATCGGCTCCGTGTGTCGCGTCGAACCCGATGACGGCCGCGCGTGTTTCGAAGCCGAGGTCGTGGGCTTTCGCGATCAGCGCTTCCTCTTGATGCCGCTTGGCGATCACAGCGGCGTCGCGCCGGGCGCGCGCCTGCGGGTTTCGGGGCGTCGCTCTCGCGTGCCGCGCGGGGACGCGGTGCTCGGCCGTGTTCTCGATGGGCTCGGACGACCGATCGATGGCGGGCTCCCCCTGGATGCGGCGCCGACCATCCCGCTCCATCGCCCGCCGGAGTCGGCGGTGACGCGCGAACGCGTGAGTCAGCCCCTCGACCTCGGCGTGCGTGCGATCAACAGCTTCTGCACGGTGGGGCGGGGCATGCGCCTCGGCATCTTCGCCGGTTCCGGCGTGGGCAAGTCTTCCCTGCTCGGACAGATCGCGCGCAACACCCAGGCCGACATCAACGTCATCGCGTTGATCGGGGAACGTCGTCGCGAAGTGCGCGAGTTCATCGAGCGCGATCTCGGTGACGCGCTCGCCCACTCGGTGGTGATCGTGTCGACGAGCGACGAGGCGCCCCTGCTTCGGGTGCGTGCCGCCCATGCAGCCACGGCGATCGCCGAGAGCTTCCGCGACGATGGTCGCGCAGTTCTACTGATGATGGATTCGGTGACGCGCTTCTGCACGGCGCTGCGCGAAATCGGCCTCGCCACCGGCGAGCCCCCCACCACTCGCGGCTACACGCCCTCGGTCTTCAGCGAACTGCCGCGGCTCTTCGAGCGGGCGGGGACTTCGACGACCGGCGGCAGCGTCACGGGCATCTATACCGTTCTCGTCGAGGGTGACGATCTCAACGAACCCGTCGCCGACGCGAGCCGCTCGCTGCTCGACGGACACGTGGCGCTCTCGCGGCGACTCGCAGAGCGCGGTCACTTCCCTTCGATCGACGTGCTGGCGAGTGTCTCGCGCGTGATGAACGACGTCGCGAGCGACGAGCACATTCAGCTCGCCCGCAGTGCGCGGGAAGCCATGGCGACCTACGCCGAGGCCGAGGATCTGATCTCCGTGGGGGCCTACCAGGCGGGGAGCGACGCGCGCATCGACGGCGCGCGTCTGTTGCACGACCCCCTGCGCGCCTTCCTGCAGCAGGAACCCGATGACTGCACCCGCCTCCCAGAAGGTCTCGAAGCCCTGCAACAGATCTTCGGCTCGGCCATGCCGCAGCCCGCTAGAGGAGCCGAAGCGTGAAGAAGTTCGCCTTTCGACTCGAAGCGGTGTTGAAGCTGCGCCGACACGAATACGATCGCAAGCAGCGCGCCTACCTGACCGCGCGAAACCGCGTCGAAGGCATGGCGCGCGATCACGAGGCTGCGGGAGTCGACGCGGCCGAGCGCGCCGCCGCCTGGATCGGTCGCGCGCGCGGCGGGGTGGCTTCGGAGCGCGTCGGAATCGAACAGCTGGGAATCGAACGCGCCTTCGTGGGTTGGCGGGAGGCGGGTTCGCGGCTCGAGGAAGCGAGGGGTGTGGCCGAGCAGGCGCGCGTCGAACTGACCGGAGCGGCGACCCGGGTGCGCGCACTCGAGACCCTGCGCGAACGCGCCCTCGAGAAACACCGCGCCGAGGCGCTGCGCGAAGAGATCCGCGAACTCGACGAGATCGCATCGCGCAAGACCGCCCTCGAACGAACCGGGGGGCAGCGATGATGCGGCGAAGCCTTCGATTCGAATTCGTCATTGCG
The DNA here is from genome assembly GCA_028278345.1 of Myxococcota bacterium. GTDB lineage: Bacteria > Myxococcota_A > UBA9160 > UBA9160 > UBA4427 > DUBZ01. The sequence continues at coordinate 12,597 of JANQEL010000134.1, read as the reverse complement.
GTCGCGGTCGCGCTCGCGAGCAGCACCCCGACCCTCGCACAGGGGAAGGGGGGACAGGACGATGCGCAGGAGTCTTCGGGACGCTCCGAGGTCGACGGTACGCGCATGGGCCTCAGCCAGGGCGTCGACCGCCTGCTGATCGAAGTGCACAAGCGACAGAAGGAACTCGTCGAGGCCGAGCGCGAGGTGGCACGTCGCGAAGCCGCCGTGCTCGAACTCGAGGCGATGATCGAAGAGCGCATCGCCGCCCTCGAAGCCGACCGCGCGGCGATCGAAGAGCGCATCGCGGCCTGGGAAGTCCAGGACGGGGATCGCATCAAGAAGCTCGCGAAGGTCTACTCGAAGATGCCGCCGGCGCGCGCTGCGCGCCTGCTCTCGGATCTCGAACTCGATCTCGCGGTGTCGGTGTTGTCGGGCATGAAACAGAAGGAGTCGGCCAAGGTGTTGGCCGTGATCGATCCGAAACGCGCACTCGTGCTGAGCCGGCGGCTCGCGCGACCGCTTTCGGAAAAGAAGCAGTAGAGCGGTGGTCAAGGCGCCGGCTGGCGCGCACGGAGAACGACCATGAAGGTGACAGGCAGCGAAATCGATCGGATTGCGAGCAGCGCGAACGCGACTTCGGTGCGTCGTCGCGACGAGGCCGCAGGAGAGGATGGCTTCGGGATGACGTTGATCGAAGCCCTCGATGCAGGAGACGCGGCAGCGGACGAGGTGGAACAGGTCGAGCGTGATCACGACCCCGAAAACGCGCCGAGCGGCGAAGAGTCCACGGACTCCGAAGACTCTGCACCGCAAGGAGAATCGCAGGCTCCCGAGCACAACGAGCCGGTCGCGGTCGAACCGCGCAACGCGAGTTCTGCGAACGCCGAAGGCGAACGTCCACGCGCCACCACGAGACCGGGCGTCGAGAGCAGTGGCGGCGCCACGGCGCCCGAGCGTGGCGCGATGCCCGGCGGAGCTCCACCGCCTCCGCCTCGCGCAGCCGAACCCGCAGTGGCGAGCACGACTCCGGAACCGCCGCCCGCGGGCAGCGAACCCGCGCGAGAAGCGCCGCGTCCTGAAGTCAAGGCGGTTCGCGAAGAGCAGCCCCAGACCGAAGTGCGACAGAGCGAGTCGCGGCAGGTCGAAGCGCGACAGAGCGAAGCAAGCCAGGCCGAAACACGGCAGACCGAAACACGGCAGACCGAAACACGGCAGACCGAAACACGGCAGGCCGAAACACGACAGACTGAAACACGACAGACCGAAGCACGCCAGACCGAGGTGGCACGCCCGACGATCGAACGGTCGGGTGACGTCGAAGTCGAACGCGCACCCAGGCCGGCCACCTCCGACGCCCGAGCGGGTACCCAGGCGAGCGGCCTCACCCAGACCCCCGGTTCGGAAGTGCTGCGCGAAGCGGCCACGGATCAGCGCGGTGACTCGCGCACTGGTGACGAGGGCGCGCGCCAGCAGGCCAGCGCCCCGGCGCCGGCGCCCTCGACCGAATCCTCGGGCGCGACTCCATCGGCCGAGGGTTTCGCTGCCTCGGTCAACGCCGAAACCGCGGCCGTCCAGGCGGCGAACCCGGGCGAAGCCCTGGCCAACGCCACACGCAGCGATGCACCCATTCAGACCGCGGTGGCCCAGCCGACCACCGCACCGATCGAATCGGCGGTCGCCGTCGAAGAGCCCGCGCCACCGACGAGTACGGCGCGACCGCTTCCCGCCGAAGCGATCCCCCAGCACATCGAATGGCTGGCGGCGCGAGGCGGCGGCACCGCGCAGATCCAGCTCTACCCGCCCGAGCTCGGCAAGCTCGCCATCCAGGTCACCGTGCGCGGCGAAGACGTGCAGGTGGTGATGAACGTGCGCGAGGCCGCGGCGCAGACGGTCGTGGCCGAGTACCGCGACAGTCTCGAGAACGCGCTCACCTCGAAGGATCTCAAGCTCGACGGCTTCGAGGTGCGCGACTGGCGCGATCGCAAGGAGGGCGACGGCGGGCAGCAGCAACCCGCAGGCGATCGCGATCGGGGAGCACGAGAGGGGAATGCGTCGGATAGCGCCGGCATCGCGGGAACACTCGCGGCGCCACCCCACGTGAACGCGAACTCCACAGCCGATCAAGCACAGAACGTGAACCTGCACGTGTGAACTTCCGCGCGGCCCAACGCAGCGCGAACGAAAACCAGGAGGGTCCCCAATGAGTTTCGATGTGACGTCGGATTTCGGTCTCGAGTCGGCGCTGTCCGCCGAAGCCGAACGCGCGAAGAAGGACGACGAAATCGGTCGCACCGACTTCCTCACCATGCTGGTCGCCCAGCTCGAGAATCAGGATCCCCTGAACCCCCAGGACGCTTCGGAGTTCTCGGCCCAGCTCGCGCAGTTCTCGAGCCTGGAACAGCTGATCGACATGAAGGCGAGCCTCGACAAGCTGGTCGAGAGCCAGATCGAGCAGGCCGACAAGCGCGACGCCCTTGGCGAAGACATGATGGCGACTTCGCTCCTCGACAAGGACGTGGCCGTCTTCGACAACCGCCTGCAGGTGCCCGCCCAGGGCGAGTCGAGCCGCATCAGCTTCTACCTCGATGGTCTGGCCTCCGAGGTCCAGATCAACGTGCAGGATGACGACGGGCGCATCCTCTACACGATTCCCGCCGTGAACGAAGAGGGCGTGTGGCAGGAGGGTCTGAACACCTTCGAGTGGACCCGACTCACCGGCTCCGAGGACTACGTGCGGGGTGGCCCGAACCCGACCTTCAGTGTGGCGGCCACGCGCGGCACCGACACGGTGCGGGCCGAGGGGGTCTCCATGGGTCGCGTGGTGTCGACGTCGATGGGCTTCGACGCCACGACCCTCGAACTCGCGGATGGCCGACGCGTCTCCCTCGAGAACATCTTCGAGGTGCGTCCGCAGCAGCAAGGGGAGCTTTGATTTGTTGGATCGGTTGCGTGCCGTCATCACAGCGGTGATGGCGCCTCTCCGTTCCGGAAACGGGCGCAAGGATCGCGCCTCGGAACCCGGCCCGGTCGAATTCAGGGAAGTGTTCGACCGGGTCCTTCAGGAAGGCGATTGGACCTTCCTTCGAGCCGGGGCGCTCGAACGTTCTTGGAACGTCGAGGCCGAGCTAAAGAGGAAACTGAGATGAGTCTTGGTAATGCGTTGAACAGCAGTGTGACGGGGTTGGATGCCACGTCGCGGGCGATCTCGGTCGTCGGCGACAACATCGCGAATGTGAACACACCGGGTTTCAAGGAGCGGCGCGCCGAATTCGGCGACGTGCTCGGGCAGTCGATTTCGGCGGGGGGTGGCTTCTCGCAGACGGGCGCGGGTGTGAAGACCTCGCGCGTCTCGACGATCTACTCCCAGGGAACCTTCGAGAGCACCGGCCGACCGACCGACATGGCGATCGAAGGTCGCGGCTTCTTCGTCGTCGACGATTCGACCGGGGGGCGCGCCTATACGCGCGCCGGCATCTTCGGCTTCGACTCGAATGGCTTCCTTTCCACACCGGACAACTCCCGGGTGCAGGGGTACGCGATCGATGCGGCGACCGGAGCGGTATCCGGGGCGCTGGACGACATCGCGATCAACACGACGGTGTCGGCACCCCAGCAGACGTCGACCTATCAGCTCTCATTGAACCTCGACGCGACCGACTTGCCATCGGCGGCCTTCAGTTGGTCGACCCCCGACGGCACGTCGAACTTCCGCACGGCCGTCACGGTCTACGATTCCCTCGGCAACCCGCATACCGTCACGACCTTCTTCTCGAAGACGGCCGACAACGCGTGGGATTACAACGTCGGGATCGATGTCAACGACACGGCGACCGCGCCCGCGTCGCCCACTGACGATTTCGTGGGGATCGGCAGCGGGTCCCTGACGTTCAGCGGAAGTGGCCTTCTCACCGGCCACACGTTGACCACGCCCGCGGCATCCGTACTCACCGACGGCTCTCAGTCGCACACGATGACTCTGCCGTTCAACGGTGGCGCCGATCCGACCCAGACCTTCGACCTCAACCTCGGAGCCTGGGGCGGTGGAGGCACGGGTGATTCGACGACCCAGTTCGGCGGCGCCGACAGTTCGGTGAATTCGTTCACCCAGGACGGCTTCGGTCCCGGCAACCTGCAGTCGATCCAGATCGGCCTCGACGGCGTGATCACGGGGCAGTACTCGAACGGCAACAACCTCGACATTGCCCAGATCGCTCTCGCCATCTTCCCGAACACGGAAGGCCTGGTGAGCACGGGCAACAACCGTCTGGTCGAGTCGAATGTCTCGGGGCAGCCCCTGATCGGCGCGGCCCAGAGCGGTGTGATGGGCTCGGTGCGCTCGAGCACGATCGAGCAGTCGAACGTCGATCTCGCCACCCAGTTCGTGAAGATGATCGTCCACCAGCGCGCCTTCCAGGCGAACACGCGGACGGTCTCCGTCACGAATGAACTGATGGGCAACCTCGTCGGACTGGGCGCGTAGGCCAGGTTCCGACGCCAGAACTTCCTGCAAGGCCTCGCGCGCCCGTTTCCGCTCAGGCGGAGGCGGGCGCGCACTGGTTTCGCGATCCAGCGTCTGGCAAAGTACGCACGCCGGGGGGTGCCAGCGATGGGTGGGTTCGCAGACAGAGCGCAGGAGCGCGCGGGTGTCGTCGTCGCGATCGCGGCGCTGGCCGGCTGCCTCTTCGCGTTGGGCATGGGGTCCACGTCCAGTGCCGAAGAGCAGGGCAACCAGGCCCCGTTCCGCCGGGTCGTGATCGACGCCGGCCACGGTGGCAAGGACGAAGGCGCGACCGCAACGAGTGGTCTGCTCGAGAAGGAACTGGTTCTCGACGTGTCGAAGCGCCTCGGCAAGCTACTCGAAGGGCGTCGTTTCCAGGTCATCCAGACCCGCGAGAAGGACGAGTTCGTTCCCCTCGAAGTACGCACCAGTCGCGCCAACGACGCCCGCGGCGATCTCTTCATCTCGATCCACGCGAACGCGGCCACCAGTCGTCGCGCGCGGGGAATCGAGACCTATTTCGTCTCTCTCGAAGCCAGCGATGCGGCTTCGCGCCTCGTCGCAGACCGCGAGAACCGGGCCCTCGGCCGCAGCTCCGCGGCTTCCCCGGAGCTCGACCCCTTCCTCGCGCTGCTGGGCGACATGATCAGCACCGATCACATGGTCGACTCGAACACCTTCGCAAAGCTCGCCCAGGAAGAACTCGCCGACCTCGACGCCGCGTCGTCGCGTGGTGTGAAGCAGGCCCCCTTCGTGGTCTTGATGGGGGTGCAGATGCCGGCCGCGCTGATCGAGATCGGTTTCCTGAGCAACGACCACGACGCCGGCGCCCTGGCCCGCGCCGCCCATCGCCAGCGCATCGCCGAGGCCCTCGAACGGGCGGTCGTCGCCTTTGGAAAGCGTTACGATGCGCGCCGCGGTCTCGCCGCAGCCCCGCGCTGACCCCGACATCCATCTTCCCCCTCTGCCTCCGGAGCCCCGATGCGCAAAGACGGACGCGCGCAGGATGCCCTGCGCCCGATCGAACTGCTGACGAACTTCACCCAGAACCCACTTGGTTCCGTGCTCTGCAGCTTCGGCAACACGCGGGTGCTGTGTACGGTGAGCGAAGAGGCCGGCGTACCGCGTTGGCTCAAGGGCAGCGGCGACGGCTGGGTGACGGCCGAGTACTCGATGCTTCCCGGTTCGACCGATCGCCGCAGCGATCGCGAGAGCAGCCGCGGCAAGGTGGGCGGGCGCACGATGGAGATCCAGCGCCTGATCGGTCGCAGCCTGCGCGCGGTGATCGACCTGCGCGCCCTCGGCGAGCGCACCCTCTGGGTCGACTGCGACGTGCTGCAAGCCGACGGCGGTACGCGCACGGCATCGATCACCGGGGCTTATACCGCCCTGGCGATTGCATGCGGTCGCCTGCGCGCCGAAGGGCGCATCGCGGGCGATCCCCTTCGCGATCGCGTGTCCGCGGTGTCGGTGGGCCTTGTCGGTGGCGAAGTGCTGCTCGACCTTCCCTACGAAGAAGACGTGCGCGCCGATGTCGACATGAACGTGGTCGGCACCGCGAGCGGCGATCTGATCGAAGTGCAGGGAACGGGGGAGGGCGCGACCTTCAGCGAGAAGCAGCTCCACGACCTCACCGCCCTGGCGCTTCGCGGCATCGCGGAGCTCGGCACGAAGCAGGAAGAGGCCGTCGAAGCGGCGCTTCGCGATCTCGGCATCGATCCGGCCGCGGGCGGCGCGTGAGCGAAACCGGCGCGTGGGTGATCGCGACCGGCAACGCCGGCAAGCGTCGCGAGATCGAGGCGATCCTGGCCCACTGCGACGTAGACGTGCGCGCGATCGGGCCGGACGAGAAGGTCGACTTTCCCGATGAGGGCACCGACTACCGCGAGAACGCCATCGAAAAGGCGCGCGCGGTCGCGGCCCAGCTCGGCGTCACCGGCGTGGGTGACGACTCGGGCATCGAGGTCGACGCCCTCGACGGCGCCCCCGGCCCACTCTCCGCCCGCTACGGAGGCGAAGGTCTCGACGACCGCGGTCGCGTCGACAAACTGCTCGCCGCACTCGAGGGAGTCGAAGGCGAAGCCCGCGCGGCAAAGTTCGTCTGCCACGCTGCGCTGGTCACGCCCGAGGGCGACATCGTCACCGCCTATGGCGAGTGCCGTGGCGTGATCCTCGAAGCGCCGCGTGGCCAGGGCGGCTTCGGCTACGACCCCGTGTTCCAACCCGAAGGCTTCGCCCTCTCGATGGCCGAGGTCGACACCGCAACCAAGCACCAGATCTCCCACCGCGGCCGGGCGTTCCGCGAGCTGGAAGAGCGGGTGCGGGCGGAGTTGGGTTCGGCCTGAGCCCCCGTTCAGACCTCGAGCCGCCCCACGCACTCCTTGATCAGATTGCGCAGGCGCTTGCGGTCCTTCTTGTCGAGCTCGGCGAATTGCACGCCCATGCCGAGGGGCAGGCTGGGCTTCTGGAGATTGCCGGGGACGTTCGCGTAGACGACGGTGGCTTCGGTCTCGAAGCCGCCATCCGGCAAATGCAACCAGAGCGAGAGTGTGGCCCCGTTCATCACCGCGCGCTTCGTCGCGAGGAACGCGCCCGTTTCGGCGAGGCTGAAGATGGCGGCTTCCCGCGTGCGGCCGGCCACGGCGGCGGTGCAGTGCCATTCGGTGGGGACGCGAGGGGCTTCGCGGCTGCCGAAGCCGTCGGGTGCCGGGTTGTGGGCGCGATTGAGCTGGAAGCGCAGATGCGCTTCGACCATGGGATGCCAGAGGGCGAGCTTCACTCCCGCCTTGCGCAGTCGCTTGCGACCGGCCTTGTCGGGGGATTCACCGATCGAGATGAACCGAAGGCCGTCCTTCGGTGCGAGGCCGCAGAGCACGTCGAGTTGACGTCCCACCTCTTCGGGATCGTAGAGCGACGGCACCATCACGGCGCCGATGTCGAGTTCCGCCTCGCGCAGGACCTCTTCGGCTTCGGCGAAGCCCGACACCACTGTCATCGGTGCACCCAGTTCGCGAAGGCGTCGCGCGAGATCCACGGTGTCGAGTCCGCGCGGACTCTCGAGGATCAGGGTGTGGCGGCGAATCGAACCAGGGGCAGCCGGGTTCCCTACCGCGTCGTCGTCGTTGGACATCGGGCGCTTCTCCCGCCCTTGGCATCGGTGTAATGCGGGAAGCCCTTGAGGCGCGGTGTGGGGTCTTCAACCGGGTCGTCAAACGCACATGCGCGCCATCACTTCGCAGGGAGTCGCGAATTCGGGGCGATGGCGGGCGATCTTGCGGCGCAGCTGCCGCCGTGGCCGATCGGCAAGGGAAGCGCCTTGCCCTGCGAGAAAGCCGTCGAGTTGCCGGTCGAAGAAGTGGAGCAGGGCGCTGCGGTCGACGCCAGTGGGGGAGGTCTCGCTCACCGCGAGCCATAGGGCATAGCGGGGGAGTCGGCGTTCGAGGGCGCAGCACAACTCGATATAGAAGAAGTCGAAGCGACGGCGTTCCACGGGGGAATGTGGAGTGGGAGCAGGGGATGTGTCGAAGCCTGCGTATGCGTTGCCGCCGCGTTCAGACGAAGGCCACCGCGATCGTCGAGAACACCACCCCGAGTCCGGCTGCCACGCCGGCGAGGGGGAGCTGCGTGCGCACGTGATCCATCAGATCACAACCGGTGAACATGCTCGACAGGATCGTCGTATCCGAGATCGGCGAGCACTGGTCGCCGAAGACCGCACCCCCGAGCACCGCACCGAAGCAGATCTGGATGTACAGGGGCTCCGGCAGGATCGACCACGCGAGCGGAATGGCCAGGGGGAACACCACGGCGTAGGTGCCCCAGGAGGTCCCGGTCGCGAACGCGATGATCATGCAGAGCAGGGTGAGCAGCGCGGGAAGCACGTAGGCGGGGATCGCGTCGCCGCCGATCGAAACGAGATAGCCCGCCGTTCCGAGGCTGCCCGATACCTCGGCGATCGTCACCGCGAGCCCGAGGATGATCGCGCCGATCGTCATCTTTCCGCAGCCCGAGATGAAGCCACTGAGCACCCGCGCAAGCGGCATGCCCCGAAGGCTCGCGATGACCATCGCCGAAAGCAGCGAGGCCATGAAGGCTTCGTTTACGTAGCTCCCCATACCGAGCATCACGGGGATGACGTTCACACCGAGCAGGATGCCGAGGGGCAGCAGGAAGTCGACGAGGCCCGGGTGATAGTCGGGCCATTCGCGTTCTTCGAGACTTTCCTCGAGGGTCGCGTCGACGACCATCGGCGTGGCGTCCGGGTGATCGAGGCCAGCGCCGCGCCGCGAGCGCGCGCGCGCCTCGCGCATCGGACCGGGAACGAAGGGCAGCTTCCCCCAGGCGAAGAGCAGGGTCGAGAGTACGGCGAGCAGCGCATAGAAGTTGAAGGGGAGGCTCTTGATGAAGAACTCCCAACCCGCGACTTCGTCCGGGATCAGCGTGATCGACCCGGCCACCAACCCGGCCACGTACACGGGCCAGGCGTTGAAGGGCAGCACCGTCGCGATCGGCGAGGCCGTCGAGTCGACGATGTAGGCCAACTCTTCGTGGCTCACCTTGTGGGCATCCGATACCGGCTTCACCGTCGAACCCGTGAGCACCGTCGAGACCGTGCCCCCCTGGTGGAAGACGCAGCCGAGCAGCCATGCGAAGAACATCGAAGATTCGCCCGACTTCGAAAAGCGCAGGCCCACCTGCTCGGCGAAGTGGCGGGCGGCGCCGGTGACCTCCCAGATGCCGATCAGCCCGCCGAGGGACCAGAGGTAGATCAGCAGGATCTGGGCGTACTTCTTCGAGCCGATGGCGGGCAGGAAGTAGTTGGTGATCGGATTGATCTTGTCGAGATCGCCCGTGACCCAATAGAGGACGAGGGAGCCGGTGAGGATTCCCGCAAACAATGCGGGCACGACCTGCCGCGTCGCAAAAGCCAGCCCGAGCGTGACGAGCGCGGGAAGGACGCTCAACCATCCCGCGTCGATGGGTTCCGACATGGGGGCGAAGCATACCGTCGTGCCGCGCCGTCGCACCTGCGGCTTCCGCAATCAGGGCTCTTGATTCGGGGTCGAGTTGCCGATAGGTGAAGGACCGCCCCCGCCCGGCCCAGCGAGGAGAATCCGCACTCTCGATGTCGATGTCCGCGCCCAATGGCTTCCAGGCGATGTCCTATGATGCCGCCGCCGTGACCGCCACCCGTTTCACTCTCGTCCGCCACGCCCAAAGCCTCTGGAACGCCGCCGAACGTTGGCAGGGCCACGGCGATCCGCCGCTCTCCGAACTCGGCTTCGAACAGGCGCGACAGTGTGCGGAACGACTCGCGGAACTTCGCGGACGCATCGATCGACTCGTCTGCAGCGACCTGCTTCGCACGCGACAGACGGCAGAGGCGATCGCCCAGGCTCTCGCCCTCGAGGTGCGTCCGACCCCGAAGTTGCGCGAGCTCCACATCGGTCGTTGGACGGGGATGACCCGCGCCCAGATCCAGGCGCAGGAACCCGAGCTGTTGGCGGCCTTCGACTCGGGAGAACCGAATGTGCGACCGGGTGGCGGCGAAACGCGACTCGAGATCCGCACCCGCGTGCGCGGTGCCGTGGAGGGCCTGGCGGTGACGCATCCCGGCTCGCACATCCTGCTCGTAGTTCACGCCGGCGTGATCAAGGCCCTCGTGCCCGATGCCAACCCGGGCAACACCGACAGCGTCGACATCACCCTCGAAGGCATTCGCGAAGCGCGCCCGAACATCCGCGTCGACGTGACGCACCTGCCTCGGCAGGAGATCGAAACGCTCTATTGAGCGCGGTGATTCAGTCCGCCTCGCGATCCGTGAGCGCGCGGAAGCCTTCGAGGATCACCCAGATGTCGAGCACCAGGATGATCGACCCCACGATCGCGAGGAGCCAGAGCTCTCCGAAGTTCGAGTAGTAGTCGATCAGGTTGCCGATCATCGCGAAGACGGTGACGAGGCCGATCCCGATCATCGGCACCAGGCAATAGATGTACTTGCGATCGAGGCGCTGGAGCCATACGGCGACGATCAAGAGCGTGACGCCGGCGACCAACTGATTCGTCGTGCCGAAGAGCGGCCACAGGGCGAGGCCGCCCTGCCCACCGCCCTGGGTCACCGCCAGCAGCAGTGCTGCGCCGATGCCGATGGCGCTCGCCAGGAAGCGATTGCCGAGCGCCTTCACGCCATAGAGTTCGCCCAGCTCGCCGATCACCAGGCGCTGGATGCGCGCGCCGGTATCGAGGGAGGTCGCCGCGAAGGCGATGATCACGACGGCCATGAAGGTCTGCGCCATCTCGACGGGGACGCCGAGGCTTCCGACGAAGCGCGCGCCACCGTCGACGAACGCGTTGAGCTTCGCGCCCAGGCCGTTCGCCGCGCCCCAGCTCTCGTAGTGGGCCGACCACTCGGCCGCCGTTGCGAAACCCGCCGTCGCCGCGAGGGTGGCGAGCAACGCGAGATAGCCCTCGGCCATCATCCCGCCGTAGCCGATCGGACGCGCATCGGGCATCGAGTTCACCTGCTTCGAGGTCGTCCCCGAAGAGACGAGCCCGTGGAAGCCCGAGATCGCACCGCAGGCGATGGTGACGAAGAGGAAGGGGATCATCGAGGGCGCGCCCTCGGGTACGAGGTTCACCACCGGAGCCACGACGGGGGGGTGCAGGTGGATCAGCCCGAGGGTGAGGAAGATCAATGCCGTCACGAGCTGGTGCGAGTTCAGGTAGTCACGCGGTTGCAGCAGCAACCACACCGGCATGGTCGAGGCGATGAACGAGTAGCCGAGCAGCAGCCACACCCAGCTGGTGATCGAGATCTCGGTGATGACGGGGAACGCGGCCGCGAAGGCATCGCCGTAGAAGATCGCGACCAGCAGCAGGAAGTAGGCGACCAGCGAGGGCGCGAACATCCGGACACCGCGCCGGTAGACCAACCAACCCAACACCATCGCGATCACGATCTGCACGTTGATGGGAAAGATCGACGCCGGATTGTTCTTGAAGAGCGTCGCGATGATGTAGGCGAACACGGCGAGGACGATCCAGATCAGGAACGAGATCACGATCAGAAAGAGCACCTGCACGCGACGGCTGATCACGTGGCCCGCGATCTCGCCGATCGACTTGCCCTTGTGGCGTAGGCTGATCACCAGCGCCGAGAAGTCGTGCATGGCGCCCATGAAGATCGTGCCCACGCATACCCAGATGAGCGCCGGCAACCACCCCCAGATGACGGCGATCGCCGGACCGACGATGGGGGCCGCGCCCGCGATCGAGGCGAAGTGATGCCCCCAGAGCACGTGGCGTCGGGTCGGCACGTAGTCGACGCCATCCTCGAACTCGTGGGCGGGCACCGGCTCGCCTTCGTTCAGTTGGAAGACGACGTTCGCGAGAAACCGGGAATAGAAGTGGTAGCCCGCGGCGAAGGCGACGAGCACGATGGCGGCGAGCAGCGCGGCGTTCATTCGGGGTCTCCGGTGGCGTCGTTGGCGGCGGTGCGATCGAGTGGCGCTGGAATGCCGAGGCGCCCGGACATGCGCGGCCAGCGTTCGCGTGCGAAGGCCACCGCCGCGACGGCGAGGGCGGCGCCGGCCGTGTCGAGCAACACGTCCCACGCCGAGCCGAGACGCGCGGCGGACCAACTCTGACGCGTTTCGTCGGCGGCGGCAAAGGCCGCCGCGATGGCCACCGCACACCACGCGGCCGCCGTCGGCCCGGGTCGTCCCCCCAACCACAGCGCCCGGAGCACGAGCACGGCGAGCAGGCCGTACTCCATCAGGTGGGCGGTCTTGCGCACCGCCCACTGCAGCTGCTCGTTGGTCGCCTCGGAAATGCCGGGAAAGAGGAAGCGGAAGAGCGGCCCGAGGATGCGCGACGTGCTGTCGAGGGAGAGGTCCTCACCGCCGAGGCCCCAGACCAGGAGCGCCCACAGCGCGGCCAGCCCCCAGGCCAGGGCGATGCGCGGGGTGGGAACGGCGGTCGTGGTGTCGAGTGACGTCGTCATCGAAATCAGCGGCGGCTGCAACGTAACAGTCGAGCGCAACAGCCGAGCGCGTGCGCGTTATGCTCCGGCGTCCCGCGCTCACGAGATGGCGGTCCTCCGAAGTCGCGCGCGCCGA
>JANQEL010000133.1 GCA_028278345.1 Myxococcota bacterium | reverse complement strand
CGGTGCTGCTCTTCGCTCTCCTGCTGCGCCTCACCCGAAGACCGGTCGCGAGTGCTCTGAGCGCGCTGTTCTTTTCACTGCATCCCCTTCGCGTCGAGTCCGTGGCGTGGGCGGCCGAACGCAAGGACGTACTCTCCGGGCTCTTCTTCCTGCTGACCCTGATCGCCTATGCGCGCTACGTCGAACGCGAATCGCGCGGACGCTATGCGCTCGCCCTCGTGCTCTTCGTGCTGGGCCTGCTCTCGAAACCGATGCTCGTCACGCTGCCCCTGCTCTTGCTCCTGCTCGATCGCTGGCCTCTCGAGCGCACGACGAGCCTCGTTCCCGAAGCGCGACTGTGGGTCGAGAAGCTTCCCTTCTTTGCCCTCTCGCTCGCGTCGGCGGGCATCACACTCTGGGCGCAGTCGATCGGCGTCACCGTCAAGTCTCTCGAGTTCATCTCGCTGGGCGATCGCGTGTTGAACGCGGGGACGAGTCTCTGGGCCTATCTCGCCGGGACGCTCTGGCCGCGCGACCTCGCCTTCTTCTATCCGCACCCCGCCCTGGTGGAGGGGGATGCATGGCTCGGCTTCGAACTTCGCGGAGCACTTGCCCTGGTGGCGCTGGTGGCGATCACGTGGGGAGTGCTTCGGCGTGCGAACGAAGAGCCCTGGTGGGCGGTGGGTTGGCTCTGGACATTGATCGCCCTGGCCCCCGTGATCGGGATCGTACAGGTCGGCGTGCAGGCGCATGCGGATCGCTACACCTACCTGCCGACGATCGGCTGGGTGATCGCGCTCGTCTTCGGCGTCGATCACGCCCTCCGCGGCCAGGCCGAGCGCAATGCGGAGCTTGCGCGCGCGGTCGGACGCGCGGTCGTAGGCGCAGCGCTCATTGCGGTCGTCGCGCTCGCGCTGGCCAGTGCTCGACAGGTGACAGTGTGGCAATCGAGCCAGCGGCTCTACCAACACGCCCTCGAAGTCACCCACGGCAACTACATCGCGGCGTTCAACCTCGGAGCGCTCTCGGGGGGCATGGGAGACAACGCCTCGGCGATCCAGTTCTACACGCTGGCCCTCGAACTGCGGCCCGACTACGCGGCCGCCCACAGCAACCTGGGTGTGGCGATCGAACGCATCGGGCGCGTCGACGAAGCCGAAGAGCACTACCTGGAAGCCCTGCGCCTCGAACCGCGCCTGGCCCACGCGGCGATCAACCTCGGCACCCTCTATGTTGCCCGCGGTGAACTCGACCTGGCCCGCGAATCCTACGCGCGTGCGATCGACGCCCGCCCCGACCTCGCCCTCCCGCGCGAAGCCATGGGGGAGCTCGAGGCCGAGCTCGGCAACAGCGCAGCGGCGATCGCTCACTTCGAAGCGGCGGTGGCGATCGCACCGGGGGCCGCGACCCTGCGAACGCGCCTGGCCCACGCCTATGCGATGGACGGTCAGTCCGGGCGCGCCCGCGAACAGTACGAGGCCGCCCTCGAGCGCGACCCCGGGCAGCTGGCGGCGATGAACGCCCTCGCCCTGCTCCTCGCCACGGCCGACGAGGCGTCGTTGCGAAACCCCAAGCGCGCCATCGAACTCTCCCGCAGCGCCAACGCCGCGACCGGAGGGCGCAACCCGACCTTCCTGATGACCCTGGCCCTCTCCCACGCCTCGGCGGGAGATCTCGACGAAGCCCGGCGACAACGCGATCGCTCGATCGGCTTCGCTGCGGCGAAGGATCGCGAGGTCTTGCGCGCGTTGTTCGAGCGGCATCATCCGACACGGGTCGAGAGCGAGCCAACGGGCGAGCCCACGTCGTGACGAAGGATTCGCAGCTTCAGGAGCGTCGCGCGTCTCCCCGCCTCATCCCCGGGTTCGCGGTTCTCGTCGGGGCGTTCGCGCTGGCCTCGCACGAGAGCTTTCATCCGCTCATCGCCACCGCGAAGCTGGCCCTCGCGGGTCTCTTTCTCGCGGGCATCGGACGCTCGATCTCGCATGCATTCGGCCTGCAGCGTGCGGGGACGCTCGCGATCGCACACGACATCCTGCTCGGGCAACTCGCCGGGCTCGCCTACCTGGTCGTGCGAAGCCTGCTCGTCGAGCTCCTTCCCCTGCCCGGAATCTCGATGCTCGAGTGTTTCGCGGTGGCGGGCCTCGTGTGGTGGGTCGCCGGCCCGAACGTGCCCGACGAGGCTGCGGCTGCGGGAGGGCTCGCGCGTTTGCGTCGCGACGCGGTCTTGATCGCCGTGCCCTGGCTCGCGTGGCTTGGATGGATCGCCTTCCAGAAGCTCGACCTGCACTTCACTCCGTCGTCGGACCCCGACATCCACGCCTTCTACGCGCGCACGCTGCTCGAACGCGGGCACATCTACTACGACCTGCTGCCCAACTCCGACAGCTGGATGGTCTATCCGAGCTTCTTCGCCAGCTTGAACTTCGTCTGGGGGATGTTCTCGGGGCTCCATCCCGTTCAGTTGGTGAACATCGCTCCCTATGTGCAATGGACACTGCTCGCCGGGGCGATCCATGCGGCCTGCCTCTCGGGGCGTGAAGCCGGCTCGCGCGCGGTGGGCTTCGCGGCGCTTCACTTCGCGTTCGCGTTCCTCGGCTTCAACGCCGTGCTCGCCGACGGCCGCGGCTTTCTCGAAGGCACCCCGCGCCTCGCCCACATCGCACTCCTCCTGCATCCCCTGCTATTCGCGGTGCAGCAACGCACCCGCCTGCGCGAGCAACCCCTGCTCTGGGGCATCCCGCTCTTCGCGACCGCCATGGGGGCGTGCGTGAATCCCACGCACGTTCCCGCGGTGCTGATGGTGGGAGCCGCAGCACTGGTCGTGGTGAGACCGCGAGAGAACCTCCTGCGCCCGATCGCGATGGGGGTCGCGATCGCACTCGTGATGCTCTGGGCGGATCCCTTCTATCGCGGACTCGTCCAGCAACGCGCGACTCCCACCGCGGAGCGCGACGCCGCGCTGGATCTGACGGGCCACGCGATCACCGGCGACCTCGACCCCGCGCGCGCCGCGAGCCGTGGTCTTCCGCAACTCTGGCGACGCTGGTCGGCGAGCGAGGCGCCGAGCATGGGGACGGCATGGAGTCGCCGCGTGGCGAGCGTCCTGGCGCTGGTCGCGTTGGTGTTGCTCGTCCGCGACCATCGCCGCTCGCGGGCATCGAGCGACCCTCCCCCGGAGACGCCACGCGCTGCAACGACCTTGTATGGCGCCCTCGCGGTCGTGGCGCTCGGCCATGCCCTGTGGACGGCGATCACCCCGGCGCTCGCGGAACCCGGCGTACTGCAGACGCGGCTCCTCGTGCAGTACGCGCGCCAACTCCAGGAACAACTCGAACTCGTGATCCTCGCGATCACACCAGTGATCCTCCTTACGATGTGGACGACGCAGGCGCGATGGCCACACCCGACTCCGACTCGGCTCGCCCTCATCTGCGTGCTGATCGGCGTCCCCGTCGTGGCCGCGACCCTGCCGACCCGAATCGATACCCACTATGGTGCCCTGCGCACGAGTCCACTCGGGGAAGTGCACGCGGGCGACGTGGCATTCGCGAAGCAGGTCGAGGCCCACGTGCCGTCGAACGAACGCGTACTGCTCCCCGGACGAACGCGAAGGCTCCCCGGTGAGCATTGGGTGTTCACGATCGACGTCGGACGCGCGCTGCCGCTGTTCAGCGATACGCGCACGAGCTTCTTCCTCGGTCTCGACGGCTGGGCATTCGACGCCGACGCCTACGTGGCCCACGTCGCGCCGCCGCGCTTCGACGCGCAGTGGCTTCGCGAACATGAAGTGCACTGGCTGCTCGACAGCGGGCAGTTCAGTCCGCGCTTCCTCGACAAGCACTACGAGCGCGCGTTGACGAGCGACAATGCGGGGCTGTGGCGACTGCGCGGTGCCGACTCGGGCTCGCCGGCTTCGTGAACGGTCGAAGGCCTACTCGGCGCCTGGCGTCTTGCGCCGCAGCACCCAGCGGTGGTCGAACTCGTAGACCGCATAGCGCGCGGGAACCGAGGCTCCGAAGCTGAAGGGAAGCACTCCCCAGACCGACGCGTGATACCCGGCGCTGCGCCGACGCGCAAGCAGGGAGACCCAGTCGGCCTTCTCGAAGGTTTCGATCTCGGGTTCTCGGGCCCTTCCCTCCGGCACGCGAACGAGGTTGGTGTTGTTCCCGGGTACCACCATGCGATCTCCGGGGTTCATCTCGTGGCGGCCGATCTCGAACTTCTCCGCGCCGAGTTCCTCCATGTAGTACTGGAAGCCCCAGCTTCCCTGAAAGACGAACCGCTCGTCGGGTTCCGCAGGTGTTGCGTACTGCGAGACCAGGGCCGCCGCCGCGGTCCGCGCCGAGCCCGCGAGCCGCGCATCTCCGTACGCCACCGCGAGAGCAAGGGCGAAGGACGTACCCACCCCCAGCGCCAGCGCAGGTTTCGCGACGGGGCCATGACGTTCGAGTCCGCGCGCCAACAAGATGCCAAGGGCGGGAATCGCGGGCAGGATCGAGCGACCGTTGGTCGTCCAGTTCGTGAACGCCGCGAAGACGAAGACCCCGGCGATCCAACACGCCAGCACGATCGCAAGGGGATCGCGCTCGCGATACACCTCGCGTGCGCCGAGCGCGAGCCACTGCACACCGGCCAGGGCGAACACCGCTTCGTGCATCGCGAGATCGAAGTGCTCCGTCACCTCCGAGACCACGTACACACAACCCGCCGAAACGAGACCGCCGAAGAACACGAAGAGCGCGAGTTCGCGGCGCGTCCACAGTCGCGTCGCCATGAGCGCGGGGCCGATCGAACAGCCACCGAGAAAGAAGAGCCCCACGGCCAGCCGGTGCGGGAGGGAGCCCCCCAGCGGCGCAGTCGTTCCGGTCGCGTAGCCCACGACATCGGCGATCGGATGCAGGCCATAGGCGCCGGCATAGAGCAGGTCGTACGCGCCGATCACCCCGATGGCCACACCACAGACACCGGCGACGGGCCCCTGCACGCGCCGGGTCGCGATCGCGTACACGACGACGAGAGGGAGGAAGGCGATCGCGAAGTACTTCGTCAACACGGCGAGGCCGAGGAGCGCTCCCGCGGCGAGTGCCGGTGCGAGACGGCCTGCATCGATCGACCTCACTGCGAGTGCGAGTCCCCAGATCCCGAGGGCGAGCATCGCGACATCGGACATGAGCGAGCTGGCCGCGACCGCGAAGGCGGGGGTCGCGATCGCTCCGAGCGCGGCCGCTCCGGGCTCGACTCCCACTTCGCGCGCGAGCGCCGCGATCCCGAAGGCCAGGGCCAGGGCGGGCACCAGCATGCCCAGGTGGAGCGCGACCTCGGAGAACCCGAACACCCCACCCACGGCCGCGAGGTAGTAGGCCACCAGCGGCGGGTTCTTGTTGACCGCCGCCATCGACTCGCGAACGCCATACCAGTTGACTTCGAAGCCATAGAAGTCGAGGGGCGAAACGAGAATCTGCTTGGCGGTCCAGACGAAGAGCGGGTCGTCGATGTGGATGGCCTTGTCGACGAAGGGGAGGAGCATCAGCAGGACCGCCGCGGCGAGCCACGGCGGCAGGGGTGTCGTCACGCGCTTCGCATCCGGGTTCGACATGAGCCGCGCCGAGCATACCCCTTCCGGAATGCGTGCTGCGTCAGGCCCCGCCGCTCTCCGGCGGCTTGCCGCGCTCGCGCGCGGCTTCGAGTTCGGCGTGATAGGCCTCGAGGCTCTCCGCCACGATCTCCGGTCCGAGCAACCCGAGCTCGACGAGCACCTCACCGAGACGCACGGACGTCTTCTGCTGCAGTTCGAGCAGCGCGTCGACCTGCTCTTCGGTGAGATAGCCACAGTCGACCGCGATCTCACCGAATCGTTTCTTGACATCGTGCTGCCGCTCGAGCACGGCGAATATTTCGTCGAGGCTCATCATGCCTTCCTGATAACCGAGGCGGCCGAGGGTCACCTTGGCATCGCGTTGGGCTTCGAGAGCCGCTTCGAGATCGGCGTGGCTGAGCAGCCCCTGCTGAACGAGAAAGTCTCCGAACACGCTGCCTCTATCGGATGATCCCCTCCCTACTAAGCAATGAGAACGTGGATTCAGCGCGGGTTTCCGACGGCGGTGCGCGGTGTCACGCGCAAGTGGATCGCGTGTTCTGTCGATTTCCCTTTCGCAGCACCCCGGCGGCGCGCGTGGCGTGCTGCGCGCGGCGACCGACCTCACCGCGAATTCGAGAGCCAGACCATCGAGCGAGGAGACAACGTGGCATCGTGGATGCAAAAGAGTTCGTTCCGCGGCCCCAGCCTGCGCAAACCCGCCGAGGGCATGAGCAATCTGCAGCAACGCATGTCGCGGCGCGCCCGCGAAGCCGTACTGCGCGACCGCGAAACCCTCGCCACGCTGCTCCACGACGATCGTTGCCTGGAACAGATCCTTCACGAATCGAAGCTCGCGAACAAGATCCTGCTCGATCCGCGCTCACTCGCGCGGGTGGTGGGCGACGCCGACTTCCTCGTCACCCTGGCCGATTCGGATGCGCTGCTCGACTACCTGCGCCGGCATCAACACCTGCTGAGCCGGCTACTCGCCGACGACGATGTGATGTCCAAGGTGGTCGAGGACGAACGTCTGATCGAAGCCCTGCTGCGCAACGAGGTGGTGCTCACGCGCTTGTTCGACGACGAACGTACGAGCCAGCTCTTCGCGAGCGATCGCGCGCGCCTTTCTCGCATCGCCGACGGCAACGACTTCGCGCAGCTCATCCTCGACGATCCCGAGGCGATGCAGCGCATGATCGATCACACGCCGGTAAAGGAGGCCCTCGCGGGGCACCCCGCGGTGCTCGAAGCCACACTCGACAGCGCCCGCGGCAGCCACCAGTTGCGCGAAGCCCTGCTCTCCGACCCCGAGAACCTCGAACGCGTCGCCACGGACGAACGCACGCTTCGCAAGTTGATCGAACAAACCCACACCCTCGATCGAGTGCTGCTCTCCGATCGGGCGCGCACCCGCATGCGCTCGAGCAAACGCCTGCTCGACCAGCTGATCGAAGACCCGGGCTTCGTCGCCGAACTCTTCCTCGACCCGCGCGTGGTCAAGAAGCTGATGAGCAACCGCATGCTGCTTCGCGGGTTGCTCCAGGAAGAAGACGTGCAGCAGGCCTTCCTCGAGTGCATGCCGGGGGCACCGGTCGCGTCGGCACCACCGATCGCCGCCGAAGCCGCACCGCTCGCGGGAGAGGAACCCGATAGCCTGCGAGAGTTGCTCGAGAGCCCCGCCGTGGCCCAGGTCTTCAGCGAGGACGAAGATCTGCTCGGTAGCCTACTCTCGAATCCCGGGTTGCGAGAACGCATCGTCGATCATCCCCTGGTGCTCGCAGGCGCAGCGCCCGCAAGTGGCGTGGTCACCACCCCGGAGGCCGCCTCGAGTAACTGCCTAGCCCTGCTTCCGGCCGGGGCCGGCGAAGACGAGAGCGCCCTCGCCCGGCTCGAACTCGCTCGCTACTGGAACGAGTTGGCACCCCACCTCGATCCACAGCACGGCGCCATGGCCGAACGCTTCGACGACGTCCTTGCCCGCGTCACCTCACGCGATCAGATCGCAGACACCCTTGCCCAGACGTTGGTCGAAGGCGGCGAGATCGCTCTGCGCGAGGGACGTTTCCAGCTGCCGGGTGGGATTCGCGGCCTGGACGATCTCTATCAGGTGTTCGTCGCCAAGCGCTACGCGTTCCACTGCAACACCGACGCACCCCGCGTGCTCGACTGCGGTGCGCAGGCGGGCCTTTCGACCTATGGCTTCAAGCGGGCCTGGCCGAACGCGCGCATCACCACCGTCGAACCGGCCCCCGCCCTGCGCCAGGCCTCACGCACGAACCTCGCCGCGGTGGGCATCGAAGACGTCGAACACCTGGCCCATGCGATCTCGCCCGAACGCGCCTCCCTCCCCTTCGAGGTCGGGGTCGACGGACGCGGAGGTGCGTTGGTTCCCGTCGCCGCCGCCGAGCCGGGAGCGGGCAAGCGCATCAACGTGCGCACGCGGCCGCTCTGCGACCTGTTGCGCGATCCCGTCGACTTCTTGAAGCTCGACGTGGCGGGAGCCGAGGCCGACATCCTCGATAACGCCGCGGAAGAGCTTCCGAATGTGAAGCAGATCTTCGTCGAGGTTCACGACGGCGGGGTCGACTTCCCGCTGACCCTCGCACGCATCTTCGAGATCCTGCGGCGCACGGGTTTCGAAACGCGCGTCGTTCCGCGCGTGGGGCCGCTGATCGACACCCTGCCCGGCGCGAGCGCGAACAGTCGAGAAGTATTCGGCATCCGCGCCGAGCGAAGCGGCTAGCCGGCTGGATCGACGCGGTCGAAGATCGAATCGACCGGCGCGAGCGAAACGACCGAGAAACCGATCGCCGTCGCGCGCCCAGGGTTTTCGTAGCTGTGGCGCTGATCGCCCGGAAAGGCGGCGACGCAGCCGCGGGTGAGCGAGAAGTGTTCCCCCGAGACGTGGAGTTCGATCTGCCCGCGTTCGCAGTAGAGGAACTCGTGGGTGCCCGGCGAGTGGGGTGAGCCAGCGAAACGCGCGCCCGCCGCGAGTTCCATGCGATCGATCGCCATCCCGGGGATCGGATGGGGCAGGAGCTTGCGCAACTTCGAACCGGGGCTCCGCTTCGAACTGATCACGGGAAGCGCGTCGATGTCGAAGACCTGACAGCGCGCCCGCGGCCGCGACAGGAGTTCTTCGAGGGAGAGATGCAACGCGCCGGCGAGTCGCATCAACACGCCGAGGGTCGGATTCGAACCGCCGACCTCGATGTTCGCCACGGTGGAGCGCGGCACCTCGCACAGATCCGCCAGCTGCTTCTGGGTCAGCCCGCGAAGCTCCCGGATCGCACGCAGGTTGCGAGCCAGGTGATCGCCGATTGCGCCGAGTTCCGAGGAGTCCATGCCCCGAGCATGGCGCGTGTCCTCAATCTGTCAATGGTGTTCTTTTACCGACTGGCGGACGATTCGCGGACCGCGCGGCCATGATTTCGACCGGGATCGGCTCGCGATCGAGTAGCCGTCCCGCGATCTGCTGGATCACGATGTCGGGTTCCTCGCGCTCGACGAAGCGGGGATCGAGGTCGCGCTGCCAGACGTAGAGCACGCGGCGGAAGTTCTCGGAGAGATAGGGAATCAGGGCATTCGAGAACGAGTCGCGGAACATCACGGCCCGCGGCAGCGCTGTGTTGGGCACGCCGTGGGCGAGGGGACGCTGTTCGCGTTCGAAGCGTGCGTATTGCGCGCGCTTCGGATGCAGGATTTCGCTCTGCGGATCGGCGACGTCGAGCTGCAGGATCTGCTCGCGGTGGTAGGCGCTGAGTCCCGCCATCGAGGTGAGGCCGATCCCGCGATCTTCGAAGCGATGCGGTTTTACCTTCACCGGCTCGAGGCGATCGCGATACTCGGGCAGGGCGTCGGCCACCGCAGCGAGGATCTCGCGGTAGCCCGTGTAGGCCCCGATGTCGTTCCAATGCGTATCCGTCTTGTGATAGATGCGTTCGCGCCCCTTCGTCTCGAGCAGCGTCGGTAGCAGGTCGATCACCACGAGATCGGAGTGCTCTGCGAGATGACGCGCCAACTGCGCGTGTTGTTCATCCTGCGAGACCCGCACGAAGCGGCGTGGGAGGTACTCGGGATAGACGATGTGCTTGTTGGGCACGAGGACCACGACGAATGGGATGCCTCGCTCTGCCAGCCAATCGCGCCGGCCCTCGAGGACACGCTGCCAGCGTTCGAGTTCTGCGCGATCGAAGGTCGCGAGCCCGCGCGCCTGGTCGATCGCGACGGTGTCGTTGAAGTAGAACCACCCCTCGCGTCCCACCACGAGCTTGGGCGCGGGGGAAGCATCGAAGACGTCGACGAGGGTGCGCGCGTGCAGGGTGATCAGCCCGTCGCGCAGACGCACGCGATCGGCCAGGAAGGCGTCGAGCTGTGCGAGGAAGCTCGGCATTCCCGCGCCGGCGTCCCAACCCGGCCAGGTCGCCCGGTAGCGGTTTTCGGATTTCACCACTGCGCCGGGCTCGTGGAACGCGCTCGCAACGGCCCATCCGAGCAAAACGACGAGGAAGCTCGCGACCAGGATGGACGCCTCGAGACGGGCGATGCGGTCGTCTCCGCGATTTGCGCTGGTGGGTGACAAGCTCTGTCTTTCCTCTATTCGCCCGGAGTCAGAACCGGAAGTAGACGAAGGGGGTGTTGGTTCCCGCGACCAGCGACACCGCACTCGCGAAGAACACCCAGGCCAGGGCCACGTAGCGGAAGGCCGCGAAGCGAAGTGCTCCTGCAGCGCCGCGCAGGTTCACGCGAAAGCCGCTCATCCAGTCGCCCGAGAACGCGATCCCCGCAGCGAGCCAGAACACGACGGCCGCGTCGAGATAGAGCGTCGCGGGATACGCCGCACTCGCCTCCCCCACCCGGCCGAACATCACGGCGAGGTAGTCGAGGGCGTGGGGAAGATCGCTCGCGCGGAAGAACACGAAGGCCACGAAGATCACGAATAGCGTGTAGATGCGCGCGAGTGGCCGGCCCTTGCCGTGGATGAACGTGCCGAAGGGTGTGCGTTCGAGGGCGACGAACGCGCCGTGCACGACACCCCACATCACGAAGTTCCAGTTCGCTCCGTGCCACAGGCCACAGAGGAAGAAGACGACGAAGAGCGCGTAGACGCCACGCGCCGCACTGTGGCGGCCCGCCACCAGGGGCACGTAGACGTAGTCGCGAAACCAGAACGAGAGCGACATGTGCCAACGCCGCCAGAACTCCTGCAGCGATCGCGAGGTGTAGGGGGCATTGAAGTTCTCGGGAAAGTGGAAGCCGAACATGCGGCCCAGCCCGATCGCCATGTCGGAGTAGCCCGAGAAGTCGAAGTAGACCTGGATGCCGAAGCAGATCACCCCGAGCCAGGCCGTAGCCGGTGCGAGCTCTCCCGAGGAGAGGGCGAAGATGGCGTCGGCCGTCGGCGCGAGGGAATCGGCGATCAAGACCTTCTTGCCGAGGCCGACCACGAAGCGCCGCACCCCGACGGCGAGGTCTTCGACGCTCGCCAGTCGCTCGCGAATCTGGATCGCCACCGCGCGGTAGCGGACGATCGGCCCGGCGATCAGCTGGGGAAAGAGCGCGATGTAGAGCCCGACCCGCAGCGGGTTGTGCTCGACCGGTGCGTCGCCGCGGTAGACGTCGATGACGTAGGTCATCGCCTGGAAGGTGAAGAAGGAGATGCCGATCGGGAGGTGCACGGGATCGATTTCGATCGGCTCCATGCCCGAGGCGGCGAGCACGACGTTCAGGTTGTCGACGAGGAAGTTCGCGTACTTGAAACCGCCGAGCAGGGCGAGATTGAAGACGACCGCAAGGACGAGCCAACCCCGACGACTCGCGGGCGACCGACTCGTGTGCACGCCGAGACCGAAGCCGTAGTTCGCGAACATCGAGGCGAGCAGGACGACCGTGTGATCGAACTCGCCCCAGGCGTAGAAGAAGAGGCTCGCGAAGAGCAGGAAGAGGTTCTGGAGACCCACCCGATGGCGCAGCAGAAGCGCGACGGCGAGGACGACCGGAAGGAAGTAGACCAGAAACGTCGGTGAGCTGAAAAGCATTCGCGGGGTCTACTCGGCGGTGCTCGAAGATGGGGGGACGACGTTGGGTGGAGTCTGGCCGTCGAAGTGCTGGGCGATGGCGGTGAGGGCGAGATTCGCCATCGCTTCGCGGGTGCTCCAGGTGGCGGAACCGATGTGGGGAAGCAGGACGGTGCGGGGAGCGGTGAGGAGATCGGGGTGGACGGTGGGTTCCCGTTCGTAGACGTCGAGGCCGGCGGCGAAGAGTTCGCCGCGGTGGAGGGCGCCTGCGAGGGCCGCTTCGTCGACGACGGGGCCGCGGGCCGTGTTGACCAGGACGGCGTGGCGCGGGAGCAGGGATAGCCGGCGGGCATCGATCAGGTGGTGGGTCTCGTCGCCGCCCGGAACGTGGAGGCTCAGGATGTCGACCTCGGGGAGCATGGCGTCGAGGTCGGCGACGAAGCCCGCTTCGCCCGTATCGCGGCGGCTGTGGTGGGTGACCGTCATGCTGAAGCCCTCGGCGCGACGGGCGACCGCCCGAGCGATGCGGCCGTAACCCACGAGGCCGAGTCGTGCACCGTGCACGTCGCGACCGAGTTGATGCGCGATGCGAAAACCCTGCCAGCGCCCTTCGCGCAGCTCGGCCTCGGCCTCACTCGCCCGCCGGGCTGCGGCCAGGATCAGCATGAAGGCGGTGTCGGCCGTGGTCTCGTCGAGCACGCCCGGGGTATTGCAGACGCGGATGCCGAGGCGATTGGCGGCCGCGACGTCGATGTTGTCGTAGCCGACCGCGACGTTCGCCACGATCTGCAACCTGCCCTTCCCCGCTTCGAGCACTTCGGCATCGATGCGATCGGTCAGCAGACAAACGATCCCATCGACCTGCCCGGCGTGAGCACATAGTTCTTCGTGACTCAGGGCGCGATCGTCGTCTTCGGGACCGACGAGTTCGTGACCCGCGAGCGAGCCGAGCCCATCCCCGGGCAGCTTTCGGGTCAGCAGTACGCGGGCCACCTTGCTAGTTCGCCTCGCCCTTCGTCGACTCCTCGCTGTCGCGCGCCGCGGCGGTGTAGATGCCCTTGCCCATCAGCGAGAGTTCCTGCTTGGCCCGCGCGCGATAGAGATCCGCGCGGATGCCGTGCACGGCGGTGTTCTCCGGCTCCGCATTCGCAGCGAACTCGATCAGATGACAGGCGACATCGAGGGCCCCTTCACTCGCGACGGCTTCCGCGTGCTTCGCGATCGCGACGGCACCCCCCGAGAGTTCCGCCAGAGCCTTCGCCACCGCCTCGTCCCTTGCCGGCTTGAGGTTCGCGGGGTTCCCCTCGTACCAACCGCCGTACAGACGCCACAGGTTGCGAACGATGTAGAGGGGATCGTCGTAGGTCGGCCGAAGGTAGGGCCGCGCGAGGAGGGCTTCGGGCAGTTCGACGCTGTGAAGGATGTCGTTCAGCTTCGCTCCGGCGTTCATCATCTCGAGCGTCTGCTCGACCAGGGTCTCGATCAGCGCGGCGGCATCGCCCAACGCTTCGTTCACGCGCTCGGCGCCCAGGATTGGCGGCCCGTGCCCCGGAAGCAGTCGCTCCACACCGAGGGCCTGCATCTTGCGCAGGGCTTCTGCCCATTCACGCGGATAGCGCTGCACCTTCTGCGGATTGCCGCAATTGGGAGAAGCCCAGATGAAGAGATCTCCCGTGTAGATCGCCGAGCGCTTCGGCAGGTGGATCCAGACGTGATCGTCGGTTTCGCCGCGATCGTGGTTCAACACCGCGGTCTCGTCGCCGATCTCGAGGGTGAGCGACTCGCGCAAGGTGCGATCGGGATAGCGGTAGTTCTTCGGAAAGACGGGCTCGGGAAAGCCGAACTGCCGCTGGTTGATCACGCCGTTGTAGCCATTGGTGAGCTGGTAGCGATCGAAGCGCGCGGGGCAGGCTTCGTGGGCGATCACCTCGACCCCCGGCCATCCCTTCTCGCCCGCTTCCTCTTCGAAGAGACGCGTGCCGAAGACGTGGTCGACGTGGCCATGGGTATAGACGGCCGTCGCGAGTCGAGCCGGGGTCCACTCGCGCACGAGACCGAAGATCTCCTTCGCGTGGAACAGGCTGCTCGTATCGAAGAAGCAGAGCCCATCGGGCCCCTCGACCGCGGCAAGATTCGAGAAGGCCGAGACGAAGGCGAAGCCGGTATCGAGTTCTTCGAGGCCGACCTTCACGCGGCCCGGGTGCACCTGGCTCTCGGCAAGTGCGCCCTGCCAGGCGCGTTCTGCGAAGTCGAGTATCTCTCCCATCGGGCAATCCTCTTCGTGGTTTCGGTCGGCGGTTGGCTGTTCGGGGTTCCAGCGCCGAGACTTGTCCGTGCGGCGCTGCGGTATGGTCCCGGCCCCTTCGCGACCCCGCAATGGCACGAATCCCATGGGTGACGCGAGTCTCTCAGAGCCGATCATTGACGATTCAGCGCACACGACCGTCCGGGATGCGAACCCTCGCGTTCGCCCTGCTCTGCTTCGTGTACGCGCAGCTGTCGAGCGGAACGGCCCGGGCCGACGGGGCGATGCGCGTCGTCGTCACGATCCACCCGCTCGCGCTGATCCTCGAACAGCTCGGCGGCGACGACCTCGAGGTGCACGTGCTGGTTCCCCCCGGCGCGAGCCCGCACGCCTTCGAACCGCGCCCGAGCGACCTGTTGCAGGTCGCCCGGGCGCGCCTCTTCGTGAGTGTGGGGGGTGGCCTCGACGATTGGGCGGCGCGGCTCGCACAGGGTGCGGGGGAAGCGATCGAAAGCCACAGCATGTTCGCGTTGCTGGGACGCGAGACCGATCGTGACCAGGACCATCATGACCATACGGATCTCGAGAACGATCCCCACGTCTGGCTCGACCCCATCGGCGTGCGCGACGCAATCGCCCCTGCGATCACGAAGATCCTGGTGGGCGCCGATCCCGCGAACGAGGCGCGGTATCGCGAGCGCCACCTCGAATTTCGTCAAGAGCTGGGCGCACTCGACCGCGAGATCGCGGGCATCCTCGCCGTCGAATCGCGCGACTATCTCGCCTTCCACAACGCCTGGCGCCTGTTCGCCGCCCGTTACGCGCTGCGCGAAATCGCCGTGGTCGAAGAAGCCGCAGGCGAACAGCCGACGCCGCAGGAGTTCGCCAACCTGGTTCGCGACGCGCGCCGCGCAGGCGTGGGTGCAGTCCTGATCGAACCCCAGTTCGATCCGCGCATGGCCGAGACCCTCGGACAGGCCTTCGATGGGATCACGGTATTGGTCGATCCGCTCGGCGATCCCAGGGACGAGTTTCGCTCGACCTACGCGGGGCTCCTGCGCTTCAATGCGAGGGCTTTTCGCAAGGCCCTCGAAGCGAATCGCACAGCTGAGCCCTGAGCCGATCGAATCACGAGGAACGCCATGACGCCTCCCAGTACACCCGCATCCAGGACGACGACCGATGTCGTGGTGTCCCTGCGCGATGTCTGCGTCGATCGCGGCGAAACGCGGGTGCTCGAGAACATCACCCTCACTGTTCACGCGGGAGCTTTCGTCGGGCTCGTGGGACCGAACGGCGCGGGCAAGACGACCCTGCTCAAGACGATGCTCGGCTTGATCGATCCCACTTCGGGCACGATCGAGATCATGGGGCACGCGCCGCACGCTTCGGGAGGAACGCCACCGGGGGTCGGCTATGTGCCACAAAGACACGCCATCGAGGGTTCGTTCCCCGCGAGCGTGAGCGACGTCGTCGCGATGGGGCGCATGCGCGGGCTTCGGCTATTCGGTCGCCAAAGCCGCGCCGACCGCGAAGCCGTCGAGCGCAACCTCGCTCTGGTCGGGATCGACGACCTCGCCGATCGCCCGATCGGCCGACTCTCCGGCGGACAGCAACGTCGGGTGATGCTCGCCCAGGCGCTGTGTGCGAGTGAGCGCCTGCTGATCCTCGACGAGCCGACGATCGGCCTCGATCTTCCCGCCGAGCACGAGTTCTACGCCCTGCTGCGCCGCCTCCAGAACGACCTCGGCCTCGCCGTGATCGCCGTTTCCCACGATCTCGTGGCGCTGGCGGGTGAATGCGACGAGCTGGTCTGCATCAATCGCCAGATGCACATCCACGGTCAACCCGACGAGGTGATCCACAGTCACGCGATCCAGGAAGCCTACAGCTGCGAGTTCAACTTCCTCGCGGGCGAGATCGCCCACCACGAAAGCGTGCAACCGCACAGCCATTCGCACTCGCACGGACACGATGATCACGACGGAGAAGACGAGTAGACCATGCTCGAATTCGCGTTCATGCAACGCGCCCTGGTGGCCGCGATCGCGATCGGCATCGTGTGCGGACTGCTCGGCTTCTTCGTGATCCTACGGCGCCTGTCGTTCATCGGCGTCGGCATTTCGCACTCGGCGCTGGGCGGGGTCGCCGTCGGGCTGCTCC
>JANQEL010000114.1 GCA_028278345.1 Myxococcota bacterium | reverse complement strand
GAAGCGCCGGTGCCACTCGAAGGCGCTCGTCATGTCGTTCAGCGCGACCCATTGGTCGTAGGTCGGCACGTCGAACTGCACGTAGAAGATCATCGCCGCGAAGTCGTGGGAGAGCATCGCGACGCACTCCTGGGCGCGTTCGGCCCCCATCGGGTGCATCTTCTTGAACTCGGGAACCAGTTGATCGACTCGATCGAGATCGGCCTGCACCTGGGCAATCCGCGGGTCGCTCTTGAAGGTCGCAGCTTCCGGGGGCGGCAGGGGAAAGGCCGTCTCCCACGAAAGCGGCACGCGATTGTCGGGATCCATCTCGAGCAGGTCGTGGAAGATCGTCGTCCCCGATCGCGGCGGCCCCACGACGAAGATCGGCCGTTCGATGCGCTGCTCCAACACTTCCGGGTGCTGCTTGAAGAAGTCGACGAGCTTCAAGCGGTTCTCGAGGATGCGCAGCAGATCGCCGCGCGCGACCATCCTTCCCATCAGCGACAAGCGCGCCTCGCGTTCGAGTCCGTCGAGCAACACCGCCAGGGGTTGGCGAAACGCATCGCCCCCGAAGTCGTCGAGCCCGGTGTTCTCGTGCGCCTTGTCGAGCAACGCGTCCATCGAAAGCGCGATCGGCGTGTAGCCCAGGCGTGACATGGCCCGCCCCGCGAGGTTCATCATGCGGACGGGAAGGGGTAGTTGGGTCGTGTGTTCACTCATGGCTCATGCCCCGGGCTCCGCGGACGCGCCGCTCTCGGATGTGCAAGACTGCGGCGTGCTCGAAGCTTTCGCCCTACCCGATTCGCTCGCATTCTGGACGACGGCGGTCGTCGCCGTCCTGATCCTCGGCATCGCCAAGGGCGGCCTGGCGGGGGGCGTCGGGCTGGTCGCCGTGCCCCTGATGTCGCTGGCGATCGAACCGGCGCGCGCCGCCGCGATCCTGCTCCCGATCCTGATGCTGATGGACGCCCACGCGGTGCGGCAGTGGTGGGGGCGGTGGGACATCGTCAACCTCAAGACCCTCGCCGCGGGCGCGGTGCTGGGCACGCTCTGCGGCTGGGCCACCTTCGATCTGCTGTCCCCCGACGCGCTGCGGTTCATGGTGGGGCTGATTGCGTTCACGTTCTCGCTGCGCTGGTGGTTGGCGCGCGAGATCACGAACCACCGGGAGCCCAGCTATCTGCACGGCACCTTCTGGTCGACGCTGGCCGGCTTCACGAGTTTCAGTGTGCACGCCGGCGGGCCGCCCCTGCACATCTACCTGCTCGGCCAACGCATCGACAAGACGACCTTCCAGGCCACCACGGTGGCGTATTTCTTCGTGATCAATTGGTTGAAGATCGGGCCCTACGCCCTGCTCGGCCAGATCGACACGTCGAACATCGCCGCCTCGATCGCCCTCGCTCCCCTCGGACCCGTGGGCATCTGGTTGGGAGCGCGGCTGCACCATCGCATCGACGAGGTGATCTTCTTCCGCATCGTCTATGCCGCGCTTCTGGTGTTGGGCGTGCGTTTGATGATGGCTGGAATCGCCTGAACTGACGCGCGTTCGACTGGGCTACTTCCGCTCGCGCTTCTTCTTCACCTTCCGCAGCAGGCCTTCCTGCACGATGGTGGCCACGTGGGTGCCGTCGGCCTGGAACACGAAGCCGGTGGCGAGCCCGCGGCTTCCGATCATGCCGTGGCCGCGCATGTCGATCAGCACCCACTCGTCGCTTCGCACCGGGCGGTGGAACCAGACCGAATGATCCAGGCTCGCGCCCGTGGTCGAGCCCTCTTTGCGGGTATCGCCGGGGTACGACGCATGCACGGCGCTCATCGCATTCATGTCGGAGAGATAGGCGAGACCACAGGCGTGAAGCGCCGGATCCTCACCGAGGGGCTCCGGGTAGCGCACCCAGCAGGTCGAACGCGGGGGATCTTCGGGCATCTTCACGTCGCACCGCTCGGTGCCCGCATCCCACTCGCGCTTCAGTTCATCGGGGGAGGGAATGTCGGGCGGAAAGGCGGTCGGCTGGGTGTCGGGGCCTTCCTCGTCGACCTGGAAGGAACTCTCGAGGGTGAGGATGGCACCGGCGCTCTGGCGCGCGACGACGCGCCGGGTCGTGAACGAGCGCCCGTTGCGCACGCGGTCGACCTCGTAGCGCACGGGTTCGCGCAGATTGCCGCCGAGGATGAAGTAGGCGTGGAGGGAATGGACGCGGTACCTGGGATCCACGGTCTTGGTCGCGGCCCACAGCGCCTGGGCCACGACGAGCCCGCCGTAGATGAACCCCCAGGAGTATTCGGGGCTCTCGCCGACGAAGGTGTCGGGGCCGTGGGGCTCGAGGTCGAACACGCTCCGCAGATCGAGTGGTCGCTTGTCGAAGGTCATGGGGCGCGGAGACTAGCAGCGCTCAGGCGACCTCGTAGAACGAAGGGGCGGCGCCCAGGGGTCGCGCTTCGGGATAGATCTCCTGCATCTGCAGCACGACCTCGGGTTCCTCGATGCGGTCTTCGCTGAGACGCAGCGTCTCGCCGCGCGCTTCGAGATCGCGATTGAAGACCTCGACGACGTCCGCCATCGAGAGCGGATTCGCGATCTGACGTTCGCGCTCGGCTTCGTCGGGATAGACGTCCGCCTTCCACAGGACACTCACGCGATAGTCGGAGAGCGGAGCGCGATAGCGCTCGACCCCGCGGTCCATCACCACCCAGTCCCCACGACCATCCTCGGCGGGGGCCAGTTCGGCGCGCGGGGTCACGCGGATCGTCCCGCGATCGAAGGGACCGACGGGCCCCACCTGGTGGAACATGCCGTGGTTGTCGCCGACCAGCGAGGTATTCGCCATATCGCCGTGGTGTTCCTGGTAGGGCTTGTCCGGGCCGTCGGGCCAATAGCGGAAGGCCCCTTCCTCGACGTCGTTCATCCACCAGATGCTCGTCGCCTGGACGATCCCGCGATCGTCGAAGAGATCGGACCAGAACATCACGCGCAACAGCCACATGGGCGTGTTGCTGCGGTCGCGTCCCTGGAAGCGCGGGTTGTCGGTGTGCGCGGGCCCGTGGCGTTCGATCGCCGCCATCAGGTTCACGTACACGCTGTGCGGTCGAATCACCATCGCGTCGTAGAAATCGCGCGCCGCCTGCATCACGCGTTCGTTGAACAGGAAGCGCTCGCTGCCCTCGACCTGCAGACCGGCGTGCACCCAATCGTTCTGGAACCAGAGTGTACTCGTCTCGGCATCGAGATCGGCACCGGGGGCGTACCAACCGCCCAGAGGCGTGTAGGGCGCGTTGCGTTCGAGCAGCGCACGCACGTCGGCGAGATCCGGGATGACGTCGCGCAGCAAGACGGGGGGTTCGCTGTAGTGGATCATGTACCGGAGGGTAGTCGATTCCACTCGCCAGCGGCGCGGATGCGAGCCCGTGCGTTCTAGTTCGCGATCGCGGCACGCTCTTGCGCCGCCGCGCGAGCGACCGCGCTCCTGGCGCGCCGAAGTTGATCTGCGATTCCCTCGTGGTCGGGGAACTCCGCCGCTGCTTCCTCGAGCCCGCGCTCTGCCAGTGCGGGGTCGATGCGAATCCGCGCACGCCCCAGCAACTCGAAGCTCCGCGCACGGAGCCGCGGGGCACCACCCGTCGCCACTTCGAAGTAGCGGGCCGCCGTTGCGAAATCCTCGGCGCGCAACAGACGAATGCCGGCGTTGATGCCGGTGGGATCTCGCGGCGCAACGCGAACGAGTCGCTCGAGAGTAGGGAGTGCGCGTTCGTGTTCCCCGAGTTCGATGGCCGATTCGGCGAGACGTTCGAGCGCTCGCGCATGTTCGGGTTCCTGCTCGAGCGCCCGATCGTAGGCCGAGATCGCTTCGCGATGACGACCCTGGCGCGCGCGACTCAAGCCGAGGTTGTACGCACCCGAAACCGTCTCGCGATATTCGAGCGCCAGGGCGAGGTAGCGCTCGGCCTGCACGGCCTCGCCGCTGCGGAGGAGACCGATCCCCGTGTTCAGTGCGGTGGGATCGTCGGGCGCGATCTTGCCCAGCTGATCGAGCCGGCTCAGCGCCAGGTCGTGTTCGCCGAGTTCGACGAAGCTCTCGGCCAGTCGCTCGATCGACCGCGCATGCTTGGGTTCGATGCGGAGCGCGGCCAGATACGACTCGTTGGCTTCGGCGTGCAGACCCTGTCGCATGAGAGAGAGCCCGAGGTTGTAGTGCGCGGAAGGGGTCTCCTCGAGCGCGAGTGCGGTGCGGAACATCTTCTCCGCCTGGAGCTCTTGCTGGAGCTTCAGCAGGGTCAGGCCGAGGTTGTAGGCGGCTTCGTAGCTATCGGGACGGTGGGCAAGGGCCGCAGCGAAGACGGCGCGCGCGGCTTCGAAGTTGTCCGACCGGTAGTGGGCCAGGCCGAGGTTGTACTTCGCTTCGAAGTAGAGCGGATCCGCACGCAGCGCGGCTTGATACGCCGATATGGCCTCTTCCACGCGATCGGCCTGTGCGAGCAGGACCGCGTGGTTGTAGTGGTACCGCGCAACCCCGGGCTCGGCGCGTGCAGCCTCCCCGTAGTGTTCGAGCGCGCCTTCGGTGTCCCCTGTACGCGAGAGTGCCAGTGCGAGATTGAAGTGCGCAGGGCCCATCGCGCGATCGATCGATGTGGCACGCAACAGATGCGGGATCGCATCGCCGGGCCGATTGCCGCGCAGTTCGCACAAGCCCAGGTTGTAGTGCGCGCTCGCGTAGTCGGGAACGCGAGCCACGAGATCGCGCAGATGCACCGCCGCCGAGCCGCAGTCTTCCGCCTTCATGTAGAGGGCGGCGAGATTGAGTCGACCGCGCAAGTGGTCCGGGCGCAGGTCGAGGAGTCGACGGTATTGCTCGATCGCCTGGTCGTTCGAGCCGATTCGCGAGAACAGGAGCGCCCGATTGAAGCGCGCTTCGATGTGTTCCGCATCGCGACGCAGTACGGCGAGGAAGGTCTCGAGAGCTTCGTCGAGGCGCTCGGCCTGCAGTTGGACGACGCCGAGATTGAAGAGCGCGCGAGTACCGACGCGGCCGCGGTCGCCTTCGGCAATCGCGGCGTACTCCCGTTCCGCGGCGGCGGCGTCACCACCACGCGCGAAGGCCAGCGCCTTGTTGAAGCGGGATTCCGCGTGGAAGGGGTTGATCTCCAGTGCCTTGTCGAAGGCCACGACCGCCTCGGCGTTCGCGCCGCGTCGCAGCTGCGCGGTGCCCAGGTTGTACGGGTCGCGAACGACGCTTCCGCGCAACGCCACCGCGCGCTCCAACGCCTCGACGGCTTCGTCGACTCGATCGACCTTCAAGAGCGCGGTCCCCAGTGCGTTGTGGAGCCCCGGATGCTCGGGATCCCCGACGACGGCGCGCTCGAGAACCTCGATCGCGCTCTCGACCCGTCCGGCCGCCAGACGCTGGGAAGCGAGGCGGATCGCCGGGTGCGTCGTCGTCTCATCCGCAGCGCCCATCGCGTCGCCGGACTGCCCCGCGCCATCGTCCGAGTAGGCGTCGGTCGGATCGGCCTCGGCCCGCACCCAGACATACGCTTCGGGTACGTCGATTCGGGCGGCGCGACGCTCGGAAGTCATCCCCGAAGCGAGCAGACCCACCACGACGACGAGCGATACCGTCGCGTTGGCGAGGACGAAGGCG
Organism: Myxococcota bacterium; assembly: GCA_028278345.1. Taxonomy (GTDB): domain Bacteria; phylum Myxococcota_A; class UBA9160; order UBA9160; family UBA4427; genus DUBZ01. The sequence continues at coordinate 15,656 of JANQEL010000114.1, read as the reverse complement.
TTCCACAGCCGCGTCACGCCGCCCCCTCCTCGAGCCGCTCGCGCAGACCCTCTCGGTTCGCGAGTTGAATCGCGAGTCCGGGCCGCACGTTGACTTCGAGTACGAGCGGGCCGCGTTCCACATCGAAGACGATGTCGACGCCGAGGTAGTTCATCTCGAAGACGTCGTTGAGAGGTGCGGCGATCTCCACGGCACGTTCGAAGGCGGGAACCGCGAGATCGTGGAGGGGGAGCTGCGTATCCGGGTGGTGCGTGATCGGGTGATCGTGCTGGATCGCGTGGGTGGTGCGACCCGACGTGAGGTCGATACCCAGCCCCAGCCCCCCTTGATGCAGATTCGCCGTTCCCCCCGAGCTCAGGCAGGCCATGCGAAGCATTCCCATGACGACACGCCCCCGATGAACGATCAGTCGCAGATCACTCACACCCGCGTCGCCGTGCACCCGAGCGAGTTCGGGGGTTTCGTGAACGAGTGCTTCGATCAACGCAACATCGTCGATATGATCGAGGGAGAACATCCCCGCCAGGATCGACGTGATGTGGAGCTTCAGCGTTTCCCGATCGACCACGCTACCGCCCGGTCGTGCGTAGTGATCTCCGCTGCGCCTCACGACCAGCACTCCCGACCCACCGAAGCCACGGCCGGGCTTGATCGCAAAGCCCTCCCCTCGCGCAATCAGCTGGTCCAGCACGCCGTCGATCTCGTCGCGCCGGGCCACCACGTGCAGGGTTTCGGGCGTCGGTAGCCCCGCCGCTTCGAGTCGCTTCTTCGCGGTGACCTTGTCGTCCGCCCGTCCGTAGAAGGCCCGTGGGTTTTCCTGCTGGATGTACTCGAGATTGCGCCGATTCATCCCCAATACGCGATCCCGCGACCGCCGCTCGCGCCAGACACGCAGCCATGTGCGCAGGGCCCTCACGATTCCGACCCCGCCAACAGCCAGCGAAAGCGTCGAAACTCGAGCCAGCGCATGCCGAGATAGCGACCGAGGGCCAGATACGCGGCGCCCACGATCAAGAGCACTTCGGGAAAGGTGAAGACCAGCGCTTGGAGAACCGCGAGGTCGAGGAGCACGAAGATCACCGCGATCACGAAGAGCGTCTGCGCAAAGATCAAGAGTGCCCGCTTCGCACCGAGCTCCGTCCAACGCGTGAACGAACTCTCGATCGTGATCGCGAGGATCGCGATCGGGAACATGCTGACGTGGGCCGGCGCGAGAACACCGAGTTGCACCGAGACGTAGGTGACGGTCAGCATCACCCCCACGACGAGCAGCAGACCGAGCGCCAGCCTCGGCGTGTGGAGGAGCGCGATGCGATCGAGCAGTGCACGCACGACGAGCCCGGCTCCGAGGACCAGGACGTAGAGCGCCACTCCCCAGGCGAGACCGCTGTCGCGGAACGCCACCGCGAGGAGAGCCGGGTGAAAGGTCCCGAAGGTCGAGAGCCCCACCACGCTGCGGAAGAAGATCACGACCAGGACTCCCACCGGCAGGAGCAAGATAATGCGCAGCAGATTCAGGGAGACATCGGCGGCCCGGAAACTCTCCCAGATTGCGTAGGCATCGAGCACGCCGGCATCGGTTCGCAGATGTTCGTCCGGTGCCACCCGCCAGGGGTGGATGTTGAACAGGTATTGGAAGTTCACGTTGCGCGTACGACCGAAGAGCGCGTGATCGCCTCGATAGAAGACGAGGTAATGCCCCGGATGAACCGCGAAGTAACCGTTCAGCGGATCCATCGGCACCCACACACCGTTGACCCAGGCTTCGACCCAGACATGGGTGATGCGCTTCGACCCGGGTTCCAGGATCAACCCACCCACCAATCGCGCCGGCACCCCGCTCGCGCGCAGCAGCGCCGTGAGGAGGCGAGACTGACCACCGCAGAAGGCCTCCTTCCAGCGCAGGGTGGTCACGGCGTCGAGAGTGTTCTCGTAGTCACTCCCCGAGATCTCGAGGTGCACGAAGTCGTATAGCCGCTGGATACGCGCCCGTGCAGAGTGAGCTTCCGTTCCCTCGAGCAACGCGGCAGCCTGCTCGCGAATCTCTGGAGCGTCGGATTGGATCGTCTCACTCGCCCGGAGGTAGGGAGCGAGATCGGCGGGCATGTGCGCGGGTAGACGAGTCGTATCGTCGAGGGGATAGACCGTCTCTCGCACATCGACGAAGGCTTCGTAGGTGATCGCTTCGTGTCCCACGACGTCTCGAGCGCGCCAGGTCACCTCGCGATTGCCGTCTCGTTCGCCGAAGGTGTACTCGAAGTGCGCGGATTCGATCCGCTCGGATGTAATCGTCTGCACCTCGTCGGCCACGGGCAATAGGGCACGAACGCTGGCCTCCTGGCCGTGAAGATCGGCCTCCATTCGGAGCACTACCTGGTAGTGGGTCTCCGGTTGCAGACGCACGAGATCGCCGCCGCCCCGGTGGATGCGGCTGATCATCAACGCGTTGGCGACCACGAGCAGGACGCCGATCGGGACCCACACCGACTTCAAACGACGCTCTCCATCGACTGCGGCTCAGTGTGCGATGCGCGGGTAGGTGGTGTCGAGGCGTCCCCGGCGGATCACATCGCCCAGGAAACACCCACCATGGCGCGATGCGCGGTGTAGCCGAGGTAGGACGTTCCCTCCGAGCGATTGGTGTCGCGCCACTTCAGCTCGTAGCCCGCGAACACGCCCAAGCTCGTCGTCAGCTGATGACGCGCTGCAGCGCCGACCGTCAGGCGATCGTATTCGAGGGTTCCCGTGTCGTCGTCGGGCCGGTTGTCGTACTCGCGGTGCTGGTAGTCGACGCCGAGGGAGAACAACACCCGAGCCCATTCGAAGGTTCCCTTGACACCCGCGACGACCGCATCGTAGGACTCGTAATCGCGGTAGCGGTCGTCCTTGTGACGCCAGCCGAGTTCGAACTCGAGCTCGACTGCATCCAGCACGTACCACTCGACCTCGCCATCGAGGTAGTGGAAGAAGTGCTCTTCGTCGGGGTTCGTATCGAACTCGTCGCCGTTCTTTTCGGCCGCGGGTTCCTCGTCGTAGTTCTGGACGCGGAACGCGTACTCGACGCCGACCTCCAGATCCCGGTTCACCTCCCATTCGTAGGAGATCTCCGGACCGTGACTCCACCAGTCGAGAGAGTTGAGATCGGTCGTCTCGACGTAGTCCTTGCGTTTGCCCAGGTATTTGAATCGGAACTTGTGATCCTCGACGGGCTCCCAACCGATCGAAGGTTTCAGCTGGTAGTTCCACGACTCGAAGTCGCGCTCGAGTTTCTCTCCCGCAACGTTCGTCACGCTGTCGTTCGAGTGATTCACTTTTCCGGTCACGAAGAGCTTGAGATCACGGTTGAACTCGTGCCCATAGAAGATCGTGAGTTCCTGCTCGTGATCGTCGACCTTGGAGCTGGCGGTATGCGGGATGCTGTCGACGTCGAGCCGGATTCGCAGCCGGTTGTCCTTGTCGAAGTAGTGGAGTACTTCGCCACGGACGGCACCCTCGAACACGGCCGAATCCTTTCGATCGTCCTTGCTCAGGTGGATGTTCGATGCGTAGCCCGCTGCAGCGGACGCCGCGATCGTGTAGGCCCACTCACCGCGTCTGGCCGCGCGGCGCTTGGCCGAACGAACCTCTCGCGGTACGACCAGGCCCATGCGCGTGGTGGTGGCCAATTCGGCGCCCTCGAGTTCGTCTGCAACGGCCGAGGTCGAGCCCATCGCAGGAACCAGAAGGAACGCCGCAAGGAAGAGAAGGAAAGATCGCTTCATTGCCGGAGTCTCCGTCGCTGTGTTCGCGACGGGCTATATCGGCATGGAAGCAGTGCTGCGATAGGGGCGATTCATTCACTCGTATCCCCGGAGTTGGGCACTGCGCAATTCTGCGCAGTTTTCGACGCCGCCGTTCGAACGAGGTGTCCATCGATGCAAGTCACGCGACGCAGGTGCGCAGTTTCGCCGCAATTTGCCTCCCCCGACTTCCCCACGATCGACGCGTATGAAAATGCGTTTCACAATCGCTCGAAGCGCACATCGCAGATCAGACCCCAGCGCCTGAAGACCTGGGAAGTCGCGCTCTCGATCCCGCGCGCGGGGGGCTGCATCAGGGCGTCGCATCCCAGGGTCGGGGGGAAGACGAGGTAGGGGCCGTCGTTCGGCGGCTCCTCTCGCTCGACCGGTGTGAGTCGTTCGGAGATGCCGAAGCGCGCCTCTCGAGGTTCGAGGTCGTATACACCCTCCCGACCGACGCCATGGGCGGGGAGCAGATCGTGTCGCGCGAGGTCGTATGCGAAGCGCCGACGAACCTGCCCGTGCGAGAGCCAGGGTTCGCTCGCGAGGGTCACTTCGATCAACAGGTGTCCGAGCACGCGGTGCTGATTCTGGCACGCAAACGTCGCGTAGACGTCGAGGTTGTCCACCATCTTGTGGCGGATCGGTTGTTCGAGCCAGACGGAGAACCCCGGCCACATCAACACGAAGGGCACAGCGCACAACACTCCGGTCACCGCCGGACGCCAACGCGCCTCGACTCGTTCGGCGAGGAGGTGCGCGCCCGCCAGCGTGCCCACAGCGGTGAGGAGCAGGAACGGGATGAGCAGATGCGCGAGATAGCGTTGCCAGCCGTGCCAGTTGCCGGACGACATCGGCGCGAGGTTCGCCCAGGTGATGGTCGCGGGGATCGCGATCGCGCTCACCAGGAGGAATGCGCGCATCGCGTTGCGACGCGCGAGCACCCCAGCACCGATCGCGGCGAGGCCGAAGACCAGCCCTGCTGGCCAGAGCCCCGTTCGCGTCCCTCCTCCCAGACTCATCACGATGTTGCCGAGAAAGTCGAGCACGCCATCGACGTGCGGCCCCGTGAGCAGCCACGCCTGACTCGGCCGGTAGAGCAACCAGAGGAGTCCAAGCAGACCGGCTGCGACGCTCACCGCCGCGAAGATCGCGAACCGCTTGAAGGCGTCGTCTCGATCGCGGTCGACGAACGTGCCGAACACAGCCGCCGCGCCAAGCGCAATGCAGAGCTGCGTGGCGAGCAGGTGGCTCGAGAGCGCGACGGCCAGGGCCGCGGCGTACGCGAACCACGCAACGCGGCTCGGCTGCGACCACGCGCGATCGAAGGCCAGGAGCAGGAGCGCGGATGTCGCGATGTACAGGGTGTATGGGCGCACCTCGTGGGAGAGCACGATGGAAAGCGGAGCCACGGCGAGCAGGGCCGCGGTGAGGAGCGCCGTCGAGCGATCGGCGAACCGCCCAGCCAGGGCGTAGGCGGCGAACACCCCGGCAACGCCCAGGCCGATCGAAAGCAGCTGCATGGTGTTGGCCGTCGGATCGTGGGTCCACCACATCCAAGCGGTCTGGAGTGCCGTGTAGAGGGGTGCTTCCGAGGGGACACCCGTCGCGTCGCCGGTGAGTGCGTACTCGTAGACCGCGAGTTCGTCTTCCCAGAGTTTCCCGCGCTCGCCGAGCCCGTATAGACGAACCACGAGGGCCGCGAAGCCGATACCCAGAATCGGAAGGGGATTCTTCATCTCTGCCCGCTGTGCTGCGTGGTGCGTGCTGCCGTGCGCAAGGATACTGCAACCCGCCCTCGCCGCTCTGCGAAGGATCGAAGCGCGTTAGCCTCTCTTCCATGATCCAGTGGCAGAGTCGCTCGACGACGCGCGCGATCACGCTCGCGTTCCTTTTCGTGCTCGCGATCGCAGGCTGTCGCACGACAACCGAGATCGATGCGCGATCGATCGCGGGATGCAACGCACCGCACTTCCCCTACCACTCGGGTTGGCTCGGTGGCGACTCCGCCTACTCGATCCCCCTGGCCGATGGCCGCAGCCTCTGGCTCTTCGGCGACACCTTCGTGGGCCGGGAGGGACAGCGAGATCGAATCGGGTCGAAGCTGATCCACAACTCGATCGGGATCTCGCGTTGCACGCGAGAAGGACGGTTCGAGGTCGCGTATCACTGGGAGCGCGGTAGAGAACCGCGTGCTTTCATCCCACACCCGAGCGGCGATCGATTCTATTGGCTCTTCGATGGCTTCACCTACGAGGGTTCGCTCTACCTCGCGCTGCTCGAGGTGAGCCTGGGCGAAGCGCGCGGCCCCCTCAACCTCCCCTTTCGCTTCGAAGGCACGCAGCTCGCCCGGGTCGCCCGCCCGCAAGACGAGCCTGCGAGGTGGCAGCCGGAACGGATCCCGTTCACCCGTAGCAAGCTTGCGTTTCCCGGCGCGTTCGCGATCGAGGGACGCCATCTCTACTTCTTCAGCTTCTTCGACCGCGACGGCGCGTCCCATCCGCGCTTTCTCGCTCGGCTTCCCCTCGATGCGCTGGCCATGGACGCGGCCGCGCTCCCCGACGCCGTCGAGACCTTCACGAGTGGCGGAAGCTGGCTACCGGGTTTCCATCCAGAGCGCGCGCGCATCCTGATGGACGACACGGCGACCGAGATGAGCGTGCATCGCGACGCGTCCGACGGAAGCTGGGTGGCGATCTACAGCCACCCGAACGCGACCGGTGGCTTCCCCGACGACCCTCGCGCGAGCGCGATCTGGATGCGGTACGCCGATCGCCTCGTCGGCCCGTGGTCGGAACCTCGCGTCGTGGCTCGCGCAACCGAACTTCGACCGGCGCGCGACCCGGCCACGATCTGCTACGCCGCGAAAGCCCACGAGCAGTACGCGACGAACGGCACGCTTCCCATCACCTACGCGTGCAATCTCTATACGCCCAACGGCGAGGATCCCTACGCCGTCCTGCGACGGCTGCTCGGACGCATGGATCTCTACCGGCCAACGAGCCTGCTGCTCGACCTACCGGCCTCAGGCGATTGATCGGTCTCGAGCGACCGCGGCCACCGGCAGGCGGTGGATCGCGGCGACGTGGAGGTTCGGCACCCGCTCGGGCCCGCCCGCCGACGCCATGCGGGGAAGCAGCGGAATGAGCGCACGCAGCGCGGAACGCAGTTCCCAACGCGCGAGGTTCGCACCCAGACAGAAGTGCGCGCCGTAGCCGCCGAAGGCCAGGTGGTGGTTGGGGTTGCGAGTGATGTCGAAGCGATAGGGATCCTCGAAGACGGCCGGATCGCGATTCGCCGCCGGATAGAACATGCCGACGTCCTGTCCGGCCTCGATCTTCGTGCCCGACAACTCGAAGTCCTCGATGGCCGTACGCGCGAACTGTACGACGGGCGAGGTCCACTGCAGGATCTCCTCGGCGGCCGACACCACGAGGTGCGGGTTCTCGCACAGGAGCTTTCGTTGGTCGGGATGTTCGAGCAGGGCATGCACGCCCCCTGAGATCGCGTTCTGGGTGGTCTCGTTCCCGGCCGCGAGCAGCACGAAGAGAAAGCCCTGTAGCTGCTGTTCGGTGAGCGGCTTGCCATCGATCTGGGAGTGCACGATCAACGAAGAGAGATCGCGGTCTCCCGGGCCCCGCTTCCTCCGCTCGCGAATCACGCCGAGCATGTACTCGGTCATCTCCTCGACGGCGCGGATCATGCCCATGTATCTCTCTTCACCGTCGTGGAAGAAGTCGGGTTCCGGGGCACCGATCATCACGTTGGTGAGTTGCTTGAGGCGCATCCAATCGTTCGGCGGCAGCCCCATCATCTCGCCGATCGCCGAGAGGGGGAGCTTCTGCGCGAAGGCGCGCACGAAGTCGATCGACTCTCCGCTATCGGCCACGCGGTCGAGATCCTCCGCGAGTTCGGCCGCGAATCGCTGGGAGAGGGATTCGAAGTGCCCTTCGAGCTTGCGCAGCGCTGCCGGGGTGAACTCGCGCGCCGCCAGCAAGCGAAACTCGCGGTGGCGGGGATCGTCCATCAGGATGAAATCCGCCGGCTCGTCGGGATCCCAGCCGCGCGCTTCCGCGCGCGCCTTCATCGCCCACTCCTGCCGGGCGTCTTCTTCGATCGTCTGCAAGCGCAAGCGCTGGCTGTTGACGAAGACCTCGGAGTGCTTCGAGACCGTGAGGATGTCTTCGTGACGCGTCAACGCGTAGAAGGGTGCGATCCCCTCGCGCTCGTACCAGAAGACCGGCGCTTCGCGCCGCAGCAGATCCCACTCCGCGTACGGATAGCCGTGCTCCACGAAGCGTGCGGTCGAATGGATGTCGAGGGTGTCGAGACTGAGACCGGTCGAGTCGGGCGCTTCTGCCATGCCGAGAAGCTAGCCGCTCACCGAGCGCGGAATCAGTAGACGCTCTGCTCGTCTTTCAGGCGCGCGATCTCGTCGGCCGAGAGCCCGAGGATCTCGCCGAGCACGTAGTCGTTGTGCTGGCCGAGCAGCGGCGCCGGCTCGTCGATCTTCGCACCGCGCATGCGCCACGGCGGACGTACCGAGCGAAGGGTGCCGAGCAGGGGATGAGTCACGGGGACGTAGGCTCCGCGCGCGGCGACGTGGGGATCGTCCTCGAGGGTCACCCCCGATTGCAGGAGCGCAGCCGAAACGCCGGCCGCCTGGAGCACCTCGACGATCTCTTGGGGTGCCCGCGTCCGGGTCCACGCCTCGAGCCTTTCGTCGAGGGCCGCCTCATTCGCCTTGCGGGCCTTCTCGGTCGCGAAGTCGTCGGCGTCGAGGGCGCTGTCGCCCACCACCGAGCGAAGGGCCTCCCACTGTGCGTCGTTCGCGACCGCGATCGACACCCAGCGACCGACGTCGCCATCCGAAAGACACGGATAGCAACCGTGGGGCGCCATCCGATCGTCTTGGTTCCCCATGCGCTCCGGCACTTCGCCGCTCAACTGATAGTCGAGGAAGGCGTGACCCATCATCGCGCTCATCGTCTCCGTGCTCGAGAGATCGATGTCCTGCCCCTCCCCCGTGCGTCTGCGGTGATGGAGCGCCGCGAGCACGGCAAAGGCCGACATCGTCCCGACGCGCAGGTCAACCGAACCGGAGAGCGCGATCGGCGGTTCGTCCGCGTGTCCGGAGATGCTGGTGATGCCCGACAGGCAGGCGAAGGTCGGCGCATAGCCGGCGTAACGACCTTCGGGACCGGTCGCGCCCACCGCGGAAGAAGAGAGCATGACGATGTCCGGCTTCACTTCACACAGATCGTCGTAGCCGAGGCCGAGCTTGTCGAGCACACCGGGTCGCATGTTCTGCAATACGACGTCCGACTTCGCGACGAGCTGCTTCACCAGATCGCGTCCGCCTTCGCTTCGCAGGTTGAGGGTCACCGAGCGCTTGCCGAGGTTGAGGTCGTTGAAGACCGGGGATTCGTCGATCCCGCCCTGCATCGAGCCGGCCGTCAGCGAGTGCACGCGCGCGTGATCGAGACGCGCCTGGCTTTCGACCTTGATCACCTCGGCGCCGAGCATGCCGAGCAGGAGCGAACCCTGCGGTCCCGCCCAGGCCCAGGTGAAATCGACGATGCGAATGCCTTCGAGAGGACGTCGCGCGCCCAGCGGTTCGGTGCCCGACGCGCGTGGCGGCGCGGCGTTGGCAGCGGCTTCCACTTCGCGCAGCACTTCGTCGGTGTGTTCGCCGAGCAGCGGCGCTCGTCGTCCGCTCCACGGTGTCTTCGAAAACTGGGAGGCCGCGGTCGGCACCTGCAGCGTGCCGGCCCTGGGATGATCGATCTCGGCGAAGAAGCCGCGGGCGCGGGGCTGCCGCCACTCGAGTACCTCGGCGACGTTGCGCACCGGCGCCGCGGGCGTGCCCTCGCCCTGCGCGGCGTGATAGATCTCCTCGCGCATCAGCGACTCGCCCCAGGCGTTCTTGCGCGCCTCGACTTCATCGAAGTGCTCCATGCGACCCTGTGGCGTGGCACACCAATCGGCCTGGGCCCATTCGGGGTTGCCCATCGCGCGCACGAGCCCTTCCCACTGGTGCTTTTCGAGGGTCGTGAGCATCACCCAGCCGTCTTTCGCCTTGGAAAGACCGCCGGGGCCGCGGCCGGCTCCGAACGGGTTTTCTTCGTTGGCGAAGCGGCCGATCGTGACGCGCTCGAGGCACATCATGGCTTCCTGCTTCGAACAGTCGACGTGTTCGCCGCGCCCGTTCTGCAGACGACCGAGCAGCGCACCCAGGGTGCCGACCGCCGCGGTCAGGCCCGCATCGTACTCGCCGAGGTAGCCGCCCGCGCGAGCGGGAGCCCGCTGGCCCGCGCCCACCATCGTGAAGGGCGATGAGTGACCGCCGCTGTGAAAGAGGTTGAGGTGCTCGCTCGTGTGCTGGGCATTGGGCCCCGTCTGTCCGAAGGGCGTGATCGAAGTGAGGATCAACCCGGGGTTGCGCGTCGACAGCACCTCGTAGCCGAGGCCCAGGCGACCGAGTTCGCCGGGCTTGCGATCTTCGATCACGATATCGGCGAGGTTCGCCAGCGTGCGAAAGGCCTCGCGCCCCTCTTCCGTTTCGAGGTCGAGACAGGCGGAGCGCTTGCTCGTGTTCAGATAGAGGAAGCTTCCGCTGCGCTCGGGGTCGAGTTCGCCGTCGATCTGCGGTCCGCGAAAGCGGGAGGGATCACCCTTCTCGGGTGCTTCGATCTTGATGACATCGGCCCCGAAATCGGCGAGCAACTTCGCACAGTAGGGGGCCGCCACTCCCTCGCCCCATTCGAGCACACGCAGCCCGGCGAGGGGGCCTGCGTGCTGGGCGGGAGATGCTTCTCCTGATGCTTCTTTCTTTTCCGTTTCGCGGGTTTCCGTGCTTTCCATGGCGGCCGCATCATCGCGCAGCCGAGCCGGATCGTCGATTGAACGCGAGCGGGGAACGGGTCTGGAGAGGGTCTAACGGCCTTGCAGCCGAGCCACGGCGGCCGCAACGGCCGGGTCCTCGGCAGGATCGTCGGGCAGCGAGATGTAGATCCCGCTCGCCAGCTCGCCGAACTCGGCGCGCAACACATCGGCAATCTCATCGTGATGACCGCTCGGCACGAAGGCATCGAGCATCTCGTCACTGAGTTGCCCGGGCATCTCCTCCCAACGTCCCTCGCGCACCAGGGCGTTGAGGCGCTCGCCCACTTCGCTCCAACCGAAGAGCTCGAGGCTGGGCCAGTAGTTCGGGGTGGAGAAGACGTTGGCGAGGGTGCGCCGGTGCGCTTCGCGTTGAGCGTCGATCGCCTCGCGCGTCGAACCGATCGCCGAGAGGGGGTTCGCGATCACGTCGAGATCTTCGATCGCGCGTCCGACGCGCGCCGCCCCGCGCTTCGCGTTCTCGAGCATGACCTCGCGGATGTAGCGTCCGGAGGAGTTCGTCGGATGGGGCACCACGGCATCGGCGAGTTCTCCCGCAAGGGCCGTCATGTTGGGACCGATCGCCGCGAGATGGATCGGGATGCGCGGATGCTCGAGTCGCCCCGGCTTCGAGTACTCCTGCTGCAGGGTCAGCTGGTAGTGCTCACCTCGAAAGTCGAGGGGCGCGTCGTTCTGCCAGCAATCGAAGATCGCGCGCAGGCCCTGGATGTACTCGCGCATGCGCGGGGCCGGGGGCGTCCACGGCGTGCTGTACTTCCGCTCGATGATCGGTGCGATCAGCGGGCCGAGGCCGAGACGAAAGCGGCCGTCGGAGAGAGCCTGGAGATCCCACGCCGCGACCGCGGTCGTCATCGGGCTGCGGGGAAAGCAGGCCAGCGCGCTGGTGGCGATCTCGATGCGTTCGGTCGCCTGGGCGGCCAACGCAGCACCGATCAGCCCATCGTGCACCGAGTCGACGACAGCGAAGCAATCCATCCCCATCGCCTCGGCGCGCACCGCCTCGCCGGCGATCTGCGCCGGGCCGGAATAGAAGCCGGAAGACGTCCAGACCTGGAACACGGGTCGCGGTTCAGTCGCTCGCGATCGGCGGTCGACGATCGAACCACGGGCGGGCGCTCTCGAGTTGCGAACCGAGTCGGAAGAGCGTCGCCTCGTCGCCGAAGCGTCCCGCGGTCTGGATCCCGATCGGCAGCCCGGCGTCGTTCCAATACAGGGGCACCGATGCCGCGGGATGGCCGGATGCGTTGAAGAGCTGGGTGAAGCCGACGGCAGTCGCGATGTCCCTGCCGTACTGGGCGAGATCGCCAACGGAGAGCGAAAGGCGACCGAGGGGAAGCGGCGGCGCCGTCATCGTCGTCGAGAGGAGGACATCGAAGCGCTCGAACTGGTCGTCGACGGTGCGCGTCGCCTTGTGGATGCGACGGATGCCCCGAGCGTAGTCCTCGGCCGAGCGATTCACGACCGAGTCGTAGATCCGGCGTGTCATCGGTTCGAGATCGTCGTCGCGCAGTTCACGACCGAGCTGCACGAGGCGATCTTCCACGTTGGCGCGAACGTTCGCAGCCATGATCACGCTGGTCGCCTGACCGAGGGTCGTGTAGTCGACCTGGAAGTCGCCGTCTTCGACCTCGTGTCCGAGTTCGCGCAGAAGTCGAGCGGCATCTTCGATTGCGTCCGCGCAATCGGGATGCAGCGGCGCGCCATTCCACGGGGTTCGCACGACGCCGATGCGAAGCCGGCCCGGATCCGCACCGACTTCCTCGATGAACGGGCGCACGGGTTCGGGTGTGCGATACGGCATCCCCGGCTCGGGGCCTTGGGTCGCATCGAGCAGGGCCGCGTTGTCGCGCACCGAACGTGACACCGCATGGCCACAGCTCATGCCGCCCCACCCTTCTCCACTGTCGGGACCGAATGGCGTGCGCCCGCGCGTGGGCTTCAAACCGAAGAGTCCGCAACACGAAGCGGGGATGCGGATCGAACCGCCTCCATCGGTCGCGTGGGCAATCGGCAGGATGCCCGCCGCCACCGCGGCACTGGCGCCGCCGGAAGAACCCCCGGGCGTATGATCGAGCATCCACGGGTTGTGGGTATCCCCGTGCAGCGCCGACTCGGTGGTGGCCGTGAGACCGAACTCCGGCGAAGCGGTGCGACCGAAGATCACGAGCCCCGCCGCCTTGTAGCGCCGGGTGAGTTCGCTGTCGTGGTCCGGCACCAGATCAGCGAAGAGCCGGCTGCCGTTCGTGATCGGCACCCCCTCGAAGAGCATGTAGAGATCCTTCAAGAGGTAGGGCACTCCGCGAAACGGTCCGTCGGGGAGCCCGGCTTCGATGGCCTCCCGCGCGGTCTTCTCCATGTCGACCACCACGGCGTTCAAGACGGGATTGCGATCGGCGCAGCGCGCGACGGCCGCGTCGAGCAACTCGTCGGGCGTGGCATCGCCGTTGCGAACGAGCTCCGCGAGACCCATCGCGTCGTAGCGTTCGTACTCGGGAAAGGGCAGTGACATCGGGGGGACCTCGGGGTTCGGGGATCTTGGAGAAGGGTTCGTCAGGCCGGTAGTTCGAGACTGCGCAATCCGCGCAGCATATACGAATCGATGAAGTCGGGGGTGGGCGTCGCTTCGACGTCGGGTAGTTCGGGGACCAGCGCTTCCATCGCGACCTTCGCCTCGAGGCGCGCAAGCGAGGCGCCCAGGCAGAAATGGACGCCGAAGCCGAAGGCCAGATGGCCGCGGGGGTTGCGCGTCACGTCGAAGCGATCGGGGTCCTCGAACACCTCAGGGTCGCGATTCGCCGCGCCCAGGAGGATCGCGACGTCCGCATCGGCCGGGAGCTTGCCGCAGGGCAGTTCGATCTCCTGGGTGGTCTGCCGAAAGAGCATCTGCACCGGGCTGTCGTAGCGAAGCGTCTCTTCGATCATCGACGGAACGAGGGAGAGATCGCCCTTCACCTTCGCGAGTTCTTCGGGGTGCGAGAGCAGCGCCATCGTGGCGTTGCTGATCAGGTTGGTCGTGGTTTCGTTGCCGGCGACGAGCAGGAGCGTGATGAACGAGAAGAGCTCGTCTTCGTTGAGCGTCTCGGCGTGCGCGGAATCGACGAGCACACTGATCAGATCGTCCTTCGGCTGCTTGCGCCGCTCGCGAACCACCCGACGCATGTAGCTCCGCATCTCGCCCATCGGCTCGAGGACGGCCGGCAGACCGCGCTCTCGATCGGCCCCACTCGAGGCCGAGATCAGCGCGTCGCTCCAGCGCTTGAAATCGTTCATGCGCTCGGCTTCGACCCCGAGCATCTCGGCGATCACCGTCACCGGAAGCGGGATCGAGAGGTCGCGCACGACGTCGAAAGGCTCCCCGGACTCGAGACGGCTCATGCAACCGGCGACGATCTCGCGCATGCGCGCTTCGAGCGCCGCAATGCGACGCGGCGTGAATCCGCGATTCACCACCTGGCGCATCTCGTCGTGCCGCGGCGGATCGAGGGTGACGAGGGTTCGCGGGCGCTCGTGCAGGAAGGGAATCTGCCGCGCACGGATGAAGAAGCGAAACAATGCCCGGTATTCGCGAAAGCCCATGTCGGCGAGATCGCGACTCCCGAAGAGCATCTTCTCCATGCCGTTCGACGAGAACTCGTTGGCGTGGCGCAGGGCGAACTCGACATCCGCGTAGCGCGAGAGCACGTAGATTCCAGATTCGGGCGCCCGGTGCAGCGGCGCCTGCTCGCGCAACGCACGATAGGTGGGATAGGGATCCTCCCAACCCTCGGCAGACATCGGTTCGTACTCGAGTGAATCCTTGAGTGACATGCGACTCGAACTCCCCTTCTGGCGCGTGCTCGCGAAGATGGAGCAATCGGACCGGGGCGTCTAGTCTGTCGCTTCGAACACGAGACCAAACGCAAAACCCCGACCCGCGTCGAGGGACGGGCCGGGGCCGAGGTCGATCGGTGTGCCGATCTCACTCTAGGAGTCGTGTTGCGTTGCGTGCATCAGAGGAGCTCGGCGCTGAACACGCCATCCCAGATGCCGCGGATGCTGCCGACCACGATGTTCACACCGGAGAAGGCACCGGAGATCTCGTCTCCGTCGAGCTCCCCTTCGACATCGAAGGCGTAGGGGCGGTTGTTGAGCACCACGACGATCTCACCTTCCCAGTTCTCGTCGTCGACGAACTCACCTTCGAGGGTGTAGGTCATGAAGTTCGCGGGGAAGAAGCACTCACCATCGCCCACGATCTCGGGGTCCTCGCCGTCGTCGATCACGATGTCGATGTCGCCGAAGCAGTCGCCCTCGGTCGGGGGCGCGTTCGAGTTCAGATCGTCGAGGATCAGGTTGATCGCCACGGTGTCGATGCCTTCGTATTCGCCGTTGGCCACGCCACCGGCTTCGACCTCGACTTCCTGCTCTTCACCCTCTTCCTCTTCGTCGCCCCCGCTACCGCCCGCACCACCGAGGTTGCAGGCCACCGCCGAGAGCACCATCACGATCACGATCAGTCGGTTGAACAATCCCATCTTTTTCTCCTTCTCTTTCCTTGCCTCGAATTGGCGTTGATTCGTGTTGCCGGGGAGCGCTGTGGGTTGGTTGCTCACCCGGCCTTTGACTGGGAAAGCGCGGCAGCACGGAGAGGCGGGCAGCGCGCAGGCGCGTGTCCCTCGAATTGGTGAAGAACGGCCTCGAGGACGAACTGAGGGGGGTTTCAGCCGATCGAGGCTGTGAAGCGCCTCACAGGGCAATGCCGACGCCTGCTTGACGCGGGAGCCCGCTGACGCAGCATTGCCGCGCCGCGCACGTGCCCGGCGAGGAGAAGCACACGATGCGGATCGGAATCATGTTCGGCGGGGCGCGCAACCCGATCGGGATCGACGAGCTCGTGCGGCGCACGCGCGACGCCGAGGGGCGGGGTTTCTCGACGGTGTGGGTGCCGTATGCGGAACTGTATTAAGTCTCGCATCTAAAATATTTTATGTATAT
>JANQEL010000077.1 GCA_028278345.1 Myxococcota bacterium | reverse complement strand
ACTACTCAACACAACCGCCCCGAAGCCGTGGGGCTTCGGGGCGTTCGGTCGTTGTGGATCCGTTCTGGCGGATCGCGCCCTCGGAGTGCTATGCGCGCTCGATCACCACCTCGAGGTAGGCCCCGGGAATGCGCATCGCTCCCCCCTCGACGGTGTTGAAGGCTGCGATCAGGTCGAGCATGTCGCGTTCCAGGGCGGCGGTCCCGACGGCATCGAGGGTGTCGAACGCGCGCTTCACCGGCCCGTAGACCCGACGAAAACGATCCACCCACATCGCGGGCGTGTGGTCACGAAACACGAACTCGCGCTCGCGGATCGTGATCTCGCGTGCGCGTTCGGCGAAGAGCGATCCGATGTGGTCGCAGGTCCCCCAGAGCGCGGCCGAAGGGACGCCCGCCGGCGGTGCGACATGCCGACCGACCGTCCGGAAGAGCTGTCCGATGAACCCTTCCGGGGTCCAGTTGGCGAGACCGATCCGCCCTCCCGGCCGACAGACGCGTGCCATTTCACTCGCCGCGCGCTCCTGATCGGGAGTGAACATCACCCCGAACGTCGAACCCACGACATCGAATGCGGCGTCCGGGAAGGGGAGATCCTCCGCATCCGCGGTCTGGAAGCGAACGCCGAACCCCTCGGCGGCGGCGCGAACCTTGCCGCGCATGAGTAGATCCTCGACGTAGTCGGTGGAGGTGACGTCGGCCAGGCAGCGGGCCGCCGCGAGGGTGAAGTTGCCGTTGCCGGCGGCGACGTCGAGCACGCCCTCGCCGGGCTGGATGTCCAGTGACTCGGCCAGGCGCTCGCCCACCGTCTGGAGGGTGACGCCGATCTGGGCGTAGTCGCCGTCGCCCCACACCTGTTGTTGCCTCAGCTTGACCTCGCCGAAGTCGATCTCGTTTGCCATCGTGGTTTGCATGCTCATGCTCATCTCCTTGGGTTGGGATGTGGTCCACCGAGAACCACGACCGGAAGGGTCGGCGTGGCGGTGCAACCCGGCCTGCAGGACGTCTGGAGAGGGTCTGCAGATTTCTGCCTCGGTGATCGAATCACGCCGGCGAAGCGGCTGAGGGGCGCCCGTGCTCTACGCCTTCGAAGACTTCGAGGTCGATAGCGACCAGCTCGAACTGCGGCGCGGCGGCGAGGTCCGGCCGATCGAGCCGCAGGTCTTCTCGCTGCTCGAACTCCTGGTATCGAACGCCCATCGCGTGGTGAGCAAGGAGGAGATCAACGAGAAGGTCTGGGGCGGGCGGATCGTCTCGGAAGCGGCGCTCTCGAGCCGCATCCGTTCGGTCCGGCTCGCGATCGGCGACGACGGCAAGGCGCAGCGGTTGGTCAAGACCGTACGCGACAGGGGCTTTCGTTTTGCCGGCGAAGTGGAAACCGTGGGCTCCATGCCCGCGGCATCGCTTGGCGTCATCGAAAACCTGACCCCGAGCGACGGCACCGTCGATCCGGCGGCCTGGGAGGTTCCCCAGGCCTCCATCGCCGTTCTCCCGCTCGAACCCCTGGTCGACGACCCGTTGAAGACCCCGCTCGCCGATGCGATCTCCCACGAGTTGATCACCGAGTTGTCGCGTCTGCGCTGGCTTCACGTGATCGCACGCGGTTCTTCGTTTCGCTTCCGCGGGCACGACGTTGACCTGCCCGAAGTCGGGCGCATCCTCGGGGTGCGCTACGTGGTCTCGGGCAGTCTCTCGATCTTCGGCGAGGCCTGCACGGTGACGCTCGAACTCTGCCGGCCGGAGACGCGGAGCGTGCTCTGGGCCGATCGGATCGAGACGTCCCTCGACGAATTGATGTCGCTTCGGGTCACCCTGTGCTCGCGCATCGCGAATCACATCGAGGGGCGCATCCAGACCGACGAAGGTCAGCGCGCAGCCTCCCTCGAGACCCATCACCTGGACAGCTGGTCCGCGTACTTCCGGGGTTTGTGGCACGTGAATCGCTTCAATGCCCACGACAACGAGATTGCGGGGCATCTCTTCGAACGTGCGATCGAACTCGATCCGGGCTTTGCCCGTGCGCACGCCGGGCTTTCGTTCGCGCACTTCCAGAACGCCTTCATCGGGCATACGCGTGATCGCGGCGAGCAGGTTCGCCTGGCGCGCGAGCACGCGAGCCGCGGCTACGAGCTCGAGCCGACCGACCCGTTCATCAACCTCTCGATGGGAAGGTCCGACATGCTCCGGGGCGACTGGGAATCGGCGAGCGTCTGGTTCGACCGCACCACCGAGCTGAACTCGAACTACTCGTTGGCCTTCTATCACCGCGCGCTCTCGAATGCGGTGACGGGCGATGGGGTCGAGGGGCCCAACCTCGCGATGCGCGCGATCTCCCTGAGCCCGATCGACCCGTTGCGCCACGCCATGCTGGCGACCCGGGCGATGGCCCACCTCAACCAGGACGAAGTCGACGACGCGTGCGAATGGTCGGATCGCGCCGCGCGCGTCCCGAACAGCCATCTGCTCATCTGGATGATCGCCGCCTTGTGCAACGAGATCGGCGGCCGCTCCGACGTGGCGCGCGCCTGGTCCGAGCGCGCAATTGCCCTCGATGACCGGGCGAACAAGGAGCGCTTCCTGCGCGCCTTCCCCTTCGCGCGGCCCGACTTTCGCGCTCGCGTCGAGCGCACGCTCACGAATCTCGGTTTCTGAGCGATCGCGCCGCCGCGCCGCCGCCACTCTGCAGACTTTCTCCAGACGGTCTTCATGGGCGAGCGACGCGCACTGCATAGGTTCCTCCTCGAATCGAAACCGGGCCCGCGGGCCCATGAGAGGGAGCCTGAAATGCTCGAGAGAACCGAGAACCCGCTGATCGAATCCGTACTGCGCCGACTGGAGCAAGCCGCGACGATGCTCGTGCTGGTCGGCTTTCTGTCGGGCGCCTCGCCCGCTCGCGCGGTGGACGGTGTGATCGAGATCAATCACGCCACTGCGCTTTCGGGCGTCGCGCTGGGGGACACACCCGGCTACCCGATCACACTCACCCTGCGCGGGAGTTACCGCCTGACGGGGGAGCTCAACGTTCCCGCCAATACGGATGCGATCGTTCTGCAGAACGACCAGATCGAACTCGACCTCAACGGCTACGCGATCGTCGGAGGCGGCGGAGTCTCCGGCTTCGGCGTGTATTCCGTCGCCGATGCGACCCGCGGGCAGCGGGTGTCGAACGGTTCGATTCGCAACATGCCTGCGGGGGGTGTGCGCCTCGGCCGGGATGCTCGCGTAGAGCGCGTCACCGTCTTGTCGAGCGGCGGCGTCGGGATCCAGCTCGACGAACGCGGTCAGGTCGAGAGCTGCACCGTGTCCGATAGCGGCGACGATGGCATCGTGGTCGGAGCGGGTAGCCGGATCGCGAACTCGATCGCCAACGGCAACGGCGGGAACGGGATCTCGGTCACCGAAGGCTTCGTCACCGGAAACACGGCGAACGACAACGAAGATGAGGGCATCCACGCCAACGGCATCACCCCGGTGATCCACAACTCCGTCCGGGGCAACGGAAGCTATGGCATCTTCGCGAACTCGGGGCCGGTGATCGGCAACGCGGTGGCTCTGAACGGGAGCAATGGGCTCAACCTGTCCAACACCGCTGGCTACGCCGAGAACGTGATCGGCGGGAACAACGGTGGCGGCCTCCAGGTGCAGGGCGGCCTCGAGCTCGGCACCAACGTCTGCGAGACGAATACCACCTGTCCGTAGGATCGCAGCCGGCCAACCCCCTGGAATGCCAGGAGTTTTCGCCTCGCGCGATCTGCAGGGCGTCTTCAGGCGGCCTGCAGGTTCGCTCGGCGCGTCTTCCGCAGAGTGCTGGCGAAGGCGATGGACGCCTTCCGCCCACAACCCGAACGAAAAGGAGTCATCCCATGACACGCAACGATTCGACGACGCAACACGGCACCGCGGCGAGGATCGCCTTCGTCGCCATTGGCGCAGTGGCCTATCTCGGTTTCCACGCGGTCTTCCTCAGCATGATCTCGTTCCTGAACGGCGGACCCCTGCCGTGGAGTTCGTACCAAGCGCCGGCGCGCCCTCTGGGCATCGCGTTGGCGATCAACGCGGGCTTCATTTTCTTGTTCGGCGTGCAGCACGCAGTCATGGCGCGCAATACGTTCAAGGCGCGTTGGACGCGCATCGTCCCGGCGCCGATCGAGCGAAGCCTCTTCGTCGTCGCGACGGTTCTCTGTCTCGGCGCGACCCTGGCCTTCTGGCAGCCGATGGGTGGCGGGTTGTTCTCGATCGAGACGCCCGCCGTTCGCATCGCGCTCTACGGCGTGCAGGCGATGGGCTGGCTCGTACTCGTCTGGTCGACGTTCCTGATCGACCACTTCGAGCTCTTCGGCCTGCGTCAGGTCTACTACGCGATGCGGCGTCGCGAGCTGCCTGTGCAGCGGTTTCGAACACCCGCGCTGTATCGGTACTCGCGACACCCGATGATGGTGGGCATGGTGATCGGGCTCTGGGCGACCCCCGACATGACCTGGGATCGCCTGGCCTTCGCCCTGGGTTTCAGCTTCTACATCCTCGTGGGCGTGCGGCTCGAGGAACGTGAACTCGTGCAGAACCTCGGCGACGACTATCGCCGGTATCAGAACGAGGTGGCGCGCTTCCTGCCCCTGCCCGGGATGCGTACGCGCATGGCCAGCGCGGCCGTGACGGGTGCGTTGTTCGTTGCGCTCGCGGCGTCCTTCCTTGCGCCTCGCATCGGCCTGGCGCAGACACTGTCGACCGACCTCGCTCCGGACATCTCGATTCAGCACGCCGGAGGTGTCGTCCATGATCACGAGATGGCTCTCGACGTGTCAGGTGGGGGAGGGCAGGTGGCTTCGGTCGGCGGTCTTCCGATCGATGCGGGGATCGACGGCTATCACCTCACCGAGAATGGTGACGAACTCTTTTCGCTCGGCACCCCGACGACCTTGCCAGGTGGTCTCACGCCGCAGCCGGGTGATGTCGTGCGATGGGATGGCACGCAGTACAGCCTCGAGTTCGATGCATCGAACGCGGGGCTATCGCCGGCCGTCGACACCGACGCGGTGAGCATGGTCGGGAGTCTCCTGCTCCTCAGTTTCGATACCGCCGTCGTGCTCTCCGGGCTTCACGTCGACGACGAAGACGTCGTGTCCTTCGACGGTCTGGACTTCGCTCTCTACTTGGACGGTGAGGCGTCCGGCGTTCCGGCGGGCCTCGATCTCGACGGCCTCCACGCGTTCGGCGCGAACCAACTCGGACTCTCCTTCGACGGCAGCGGAGTGATCTCGACGCTTTCGTTCGACGACGAAGACGTATTGCGGGTCGACCGCACGACCAGCCAGTGGTCGATGGAGCACGATGGTTCGTCGGTCTCCGAGGCGTGGAGGTCTGCGGATGTGGGCGCCGTCGCGTTCGTTCCGGAGCCGAGCGTCGCGATGGGCCTCACTGCGGGCGCACTCGGGTTGGCTGGGGCGCAACGGCGTCGGAGATGCCTTACGCTGGCCGGCTAGCGCCTGGCGGACGCGATCATCGAAGCCGATGAGCGGATGCGCGGGCTGGAGTGGAGCGAAGGAGAAGAGCTTGACCACCGCCCGCGTGTCGATGATCGCCGTTGTCTGTGGGGTTCTCCTTGCCTCCAGGGCTGCTCCCGTCCACGCGAACGAGAGCAACAAGTTCTATCGCGGTGATCTGGACGATCAGGTGGTCGAGGCGCCCAATGGCGCGATGGTGAACAAGGCCTATCGCGACTGGATCCTCGGGTCGCGCGCCGATGGCCCGGAGCTGCTGAAGGTTCGCGATGGCGTTCACGTTCTGACGGGTTACAGCCTGTCGAACTACGGCTTCGTGGAAGGGAAGACCGGCCTGATTGCCTTCGAAACCGGCAACAACATGGGCATGGGTCGTGGTGCGCTCGAGTACATCCGCAAGGTCTCGGACCTGCCGATCAAGCACATCATCTACTCGCATCACCACTATTCCGGAGGTGCGAAGGCCTACGTGGATGATTCGCGCCGCAAGGGGATCCAGGACGTCGAGATCTACGGGCATCCAGACGTGGACGCGAATCGAAGATCGGGAACCCTCACGCTGGGGCCCATGCAGTTCCGGCGGGCCAACATCCAGCTCGGCTTCTACCTGCCGCACGAAGGGCCGGACGCCTACTTCGGACCCGCGGAGCCTTCCTTCGACGACCCGGCCGATCAGGCGAGTGGCGCCATGAACGTGACCCGCCCCGTCGGTGATGGGGAAGAAATCACGATCGATGGCTTGAAGGCCATCTTCTACCACATCGAGTCCGACACCCTCGACAGCATCGCAGTCCACTTCCCCGAACTGGATCTGGTCCTGCACAATGCCGCGGCCACGCCTTCGTCGTTTCCGCTCTATACGCTCCGCGGCACCAGCTACCGGAACCCCGAAGGCCTGATCGCGGGCCTCGATCTGCTTCGTCGCATCAAGCCCAGGTACCTCGTCGGGGCCCACGGCCCGCCCTACACGACGAAGGAGAGCGGCTACGACTTCCTGACCGCGCATCGGGACCTCTACAGCTTCATCTACAACCAGGCCATTCGCGGGATCAACGCCGGCATGACGCCCGACGAGATCGTGGCGAACACGCCGATCCCGCCGCACCTGGATAATGACCCGCGCGTCTTCCCGGCATACATCGATCACGAGTACGCGCTTCGTGGCCAGTACCGCGGCATCGTCGGCTGGTACGCCGAGGATACGGCCGAGCTGCATCCGCCGGCCCCGGCCGAACTGGCGAGTGAGATCATCGACGGGTTCGGCGGTGCCGAGAAGGTGATCCAGCGAGCGCAGAAGGCCTTCGACGCGAAGAAGTACAACCTCGCGGCGCGCCTGCTCTCCTATGTGCTCGATGTCGATGCGAACAACGAAGCCGCTCGCGTGCTCAAAGCCAGAGCTCTGCGAGCCATGGCGTACGCCACACGGTCCGGCATCCAGTCACGAGACTTCCTGCTCACCCACGCACTCCACCTCGAAGGCCAACTCGATTGGAAGGGCATGCCGAAGCATTCCTTCCTGGGCCTGCCGACTCCCGAGAGTTTCGCTCGTTTGCCCGTGGGTACCCTGATCAAGCTGATGGAGACCCGCATCGACCCGGCGAAGAGTGCCGAACTACATGCCAAAATCGGCTTCCGCTACGAAGGCGAGGGTCAATCCTGGACCATCGCGGTCCGCCGCGGGGTTGCCGAGATATCGGATGGGATCGCGGATGAGGTCGCGGCCACGCTGAACGTCGACCGCAAGGACTGGATCCTCGTCAGCTTGAAGCAGACGACCCTGCCCGATCTGCTGAAGAGCGAGCGCGCGACGATCGCCGGCGACCAGGAGACCCTGCTTGCGGTGCTCGGCGCCTTCGACTGATCGAGGCCCAACCCGGTCGCTCTTTCACCTTGTTCGACACATCCGTGCGTCTGTGACCACTCATCCCTCGAGGAGGTCTGGAAATGCGGCTCGCGCGACGAATCCTGATCAGCGCCTCGGCCGTTGGGCTGGTTTTCGCGCTGGTGCCCTCGGGGTCGGCTTCGGCGGCGACGGTCTTCTATGCGGGGTCCGGCGTGATCGACTTCGCCAACGGCGGAACGACCTACGCCGTGGGCGACTCCTTCGAATTCACCTTTGCGATCGACGACGGGGCACTAGCGGATCCGGGCGTCACGAACGGTGCTCGCTATGTGCAGGCCATGAAGGATTTCCAGATCTCCTTCGAGAACGGCACCTCGCTCGCGGTCGACGCAACGGACCTTTCGCTCAATGCGCGTTCGGATCGCCACCGACTGCAGATCAACCCGACCGCCGCGATCGATCCCGGCTTCGTGACCACGATCCCGGTGGAAGTCGAAGACGACGTGCTGCTAGAGGACTATCGCTACTCCTCGTTCCAACTCCGACTCGACGATCTCGACCAGCTGCTCTTCCCGCAGTCGCCTCCCGAACTCGCTCCGTTTCCGGGCATCGATACGGGCGACCTCTCGATCTTCTGGGACGCCATCGCGAACACGAGCGTGCTCTTCGTTACCGGAGAGGTGCAGGAGGTGTACATCGTTCCGGAGCCTTCGACGGCGCTGCTCCTGGCCGCCGGTCTGGCCGGCCTGGCGGTGGCGCGCAGATGAGCGCAGGCCGCGCGTGCTTCGAGTTCGACGCGTGATCGGCCGTACCTACTGCCGTGCGTAGGTCCGGTTGCCCTGGTTCGTGACGCGGCGGCGGTTCTCCGCGCAGATCAGGTCGGTGATGGTGTAGTTACCGTCGAATTGGGCGCCGCCGTCGGAGATGACGAGGGGGAAATTGGCTCTGGTCTGCCCGGTTCGCTCCTGAAAGCTGCCGGGGCACATTCCGAATGGGCCCGTCTCGAATTCGAAATCGGTGCCCGTGACGGTTCCTTCGAGGGGGAGCGGTGCGCCGTTGAAGTGGAGGGTTCCGATCACGTCACCCGTTTCGCAGTCGTGTTCCAGATCGAAGCGGGTCGATGAAACGGTGTCCTGGTATTCGCCGTTGAGATTCACGGCCGCTTCTTCGCAGGGGTCTCCGCTGCCACCACCACTCTTCCCGCAGCCCACGGAGCCGATGGTCAGTCCGACGAGGGTCAAGAGGACAGCCGGGATCCACCGCCGACCCCGTGCATTTCGATTCGCGAACATTCCGAAATCGTACGAAGCGAAATCGCCGCGCGGTATCGACCATCCGGACTAGTCCGCCCGGTCGGTCCCGGCCCAGTGGCCTACCGCTGGGCCTTCTTGATCTCCTCGAGGCGCATCGCGGCTTCGGTGCGATTGGCGACACCGAGCACTTCGAACAGGCGCACGATGTGGCTCTTCACCGTGCCCGGGGCGATGCCGAGGGCGGTGCCGATCTCGGCGTTCGTCCGGCCCATCGCAATCAAGTCGAGCACCTCGCGCTGGCGTGGCGAGAGAACCGGTAACTCAGGATCAGCGCTCGGCGCGCCGGCCGTCGCTTCGGTGCCGACCATCATCGGTGGCACGTACACCCCGCCCGAAAGCACGAGCTTGAGCGCCGCGAGCAGCACGCTCGCTTCGGTCGACTTGGGGATGAAACCCATCGCACCCTTGTCGAGAGCCAGGCGTGCGTCGGCGGGTTCTTCCGAAGCCGAGATCACGACGATCGGAAGTTCGGGGTGATCGCGGCGGAAGACGTCGATCGCACCGAACCCACTCATGCCGGGAAGTTGCAGGTCGACGAGGGCCAGATCGAAGTCCGAATCCTGTTCGACTGCGGCGAAAGCTGCTTCGGCGTTGCCTACGCCGACGAGGTCGATGCTCTCGCCGTCGTCGGCCAGATCGGACAACACGAGTTCGAGACCCGAGCGAAACAGCGCGTGATCGTCGCAGAGCAGGAAGCGCATCGCCTCGAGATTACACCGGATCCGGACACCGCGACGCTCGGCTATCCAAGGCGAAGCCCGGCTCGCATATACTCGGGTCGTGCGCACCCGTCTCTCCCGCAAGGACTGGTTGCTCCTCGCGACCCTGGTTCCCTTGTTCGTCGTCGTCCTCGGGGCGCACGTCTGGGAAAGTCACCGCGCCGGGCTCGCGCAGCTGCCTGTCTTCGCCAAGTGGAACCCGGGCGACTACCCCGAGGTCGGAGGTTATCGCCTCGAGACCGACAGCTCGGGGAGCGGCCTCGAGATCGGCGATCGCTTGATCCGCCTCGGCGATCGCGATCTTCGCGGCCAGGGCTACATCGGTTTCCAGGCCATCGGACTCGCGCGCACCCAGCCCGGAAACCCGGCGCCCCTGGTCTTCGAACGCGATGGTGTTCGCCGCGAGATCACGATCGAGTCGCGACCCCATCCACTTCCCTTCTCGCGGGTCCCCCTCCTTCTATTGATGGTCGGGATGAGCGTGTGGTTGCTGATTCGCGCACCGGGTCAGCCCGACGTTCAACTCTTCTGTCTGTTGTTCATGACCTACGCGATCGGGCAGGCGCACTTCTACGGCGGACCGGAGTGGCAGAGTCGGGCTGCCCAGATCGTGTGGACGATCTTCTCGGTGGTCGCGCTCTTCCTAGGGCCCGCCTGGGCACGGATCTTTCCGAGCGAGGTGCCCGAGGAGCGGCGCGTGCCGAAGGCCGTGCCGTGGATCTACGCCGGCCTCTACTTCCTGCTGATCCGGTTGAACTACCTGATCGCGTGGCCGCTTCCGATCCACTGGGTGCCGCGCATTTCCTTCGCAGCCCACGGAGTCGGGACGATCCTCGCGGTGGGGATCCTGACCTGGAACTACACCCAGTCCGGTCCCGTTGGCCGACGACAGCTGCGCTGGATCCTCGCAGGCACGGCGCTGGGTTCGCTCCCCGTCCTGATGATCGGCGTCGCGCCGGTGCTCGCGCCCGACTGGGGTGGCTTCCGGATCGCGTTCACCTTCGGTTTCGTCTCGAGCCTGCTCTGGGTCGTGGGTGCAGCCCTCGCGGTGATGCGCGACAACGCCTTCGACGTCGATCGGATCATCGGGGTGGCGACGGCCGGCACGCTCACGACCGGGGCCGCGGTTGCCGGACTCGTAGTCGTGATCCCCGCCACTTCGGATCTGCTCGCCGATACCTGGGCGATCGATCCGGCGGTGACCCGCGTGGTGATCGCCGCCCTCGTCGGTGGCGCGGTCGTGGTCGGTACCTACCGACTGCGTCCCTACATCGAACGGCTGCTGCTACCGGAACAGTTGGCGCTGGAAGAAGCGGTGGCGCAGATCGTGGACGAGATCCTCGACTACGACGCGCGCGACGCGCTCTTCGAACACGCGACGCGACGCACTGCGGAGGTGTTCGGGAGCGAGGGCGTCGCGATCTACGTCGGCGACGAAGAGGGCGGGGGACGCCGCGCCGCGGGGGGTGTGCACTGGCCGGTGGGTCTGGCCGCACTGCCGGACCGCGCGCCCCGGGCGCGGACGCTGCGCGTGCCGGTCGAGCTTGCGGAGCGCGCGGTGCTGGCGCTTCCGATCGCGGCCGCCGGCGATCAACGCGGGTTGCTCGTCCTCGGCCCGAAGCGTTCGGGGGACATCTACACGAATCGCGATGTGAGGGTGCTCGCGCAGATCACGGCGGGCATCGAGCGTGCGTGGCTGCGCATCCTGAAACGCGCCGCGGATCTCGACAGCGAAGCCAAGACGAACCTGCTCGCCGAAGCGAGTCACGATCTGCGTCAGCCGTTGCACGCAGTGTCGCTGCTGACCGACGCGTTGCGCGGTCGCCTCGACGATCCCGAGATCCAGAACCTGGTCGGGCGCATCGGCGAGTCGACACACGAACTCGACGAGATGCTGAGCAGCCTGCTCGATCTCTCCAAGCTCGACGCGGGGGGCATCGAGCCGGAGCTCGGCGACGTCGCCGTCGCGGAGGTCTTCCACGCCGTGTCGAGAGATTTCGAGTTGCCGGCGGCGGAAGCGGGGACCCGCCTCGTGATCGAACCCACTCCGCTCTGGGTGCGCTCGGATCGTCGTCTTCTCAATCGCATCGTGCGCAATCTCGTGAGCAACGCACTGCGCTACGCGGTAGGGGGGACGGTCGAGGTGAGCGCCAAGGCGATCGGTTCGCGCGTCGTCATCGAAGTGCGAGACGATGGGCCGGGCATCGCGAGCGAACGGCAGCAGGAGATCTTCGAATCCTTCTACCAGATCGATCGCAGTTCGGGGCAGGGGCTCGGCCTCGGCCTTTCGATCGTGGATCGCCTCTCACGCCTGCTCGGACACGACGTCTCACTCGAGTCGGCGCCCGGTGAGGGCGCGACCTTCGGCCTGGTGATCGATGCCGTCAGCGAGCCGGCCGTGCAGTCGGAATCCCCCCCCGAATCCCCGCAACCCACGAACGTCGAAAGCAGCGGTCGGCGCATCCTCCTGATCGACGACGACACTGCGGTGCGTGAAGCGACGGCGCTGTTGCTCGAAGGTTGGGGCTTTTCCGTCGATGCGGCGGCCGACCGTGCCGAAGCCCTGGCGTTCGCCAAGGCCAACACGTCCTACGCGATGGTGCTGAGCGACCACGCCCTGGGTCACGACGAGCTGGGCCCCGAGGTGGTGGAAGAGATCCGGGCTGTGGTGGACCCCGAGCTTCCCGCCGCGATCGTGATGGCGGAGTCGGGCCCCGAACAACTGGACCTCGTTCGCGCGAAGGGCTTCGCGGTCCTGCGCAAACCCGTACGCCCCGCCCAACTGCGGAGCCTGCTTCGCTCGATCCTGGGCGTCTAGTTCGGAACGAACGACATCGTGTCAGCGAGGGTCGTTCACCGTGGGCGGGTCGAGTCTTCGCAGCACGGCCTGTCCCCACCAGAGTGTGAGCCAGGGCATCGTGATCCAGGGCGCGTTCGCCAGACCGAACTTGATGAAGGTGTCGGTGAAGCTCGAGGTGTCGACGTTCGCCATGCCTTCCAGGATCTCCGACAGGAAGTAGTAGGAGGTCGAGTAGAGGTGAACCACCGCCGTCGCCATGAACAGGAGGATTGCGCGTCGGTCCGTGTGTCCCGAACGGATCCACAGCACGATCCCGGTCATGCCCATGAGTCCGTTCACGATCGACAGGATCTCGATGGTGATCAATTCGGTAGGAGCCGTGGCATATCGCATGTCGCCACCGTCGATGTAGGCCCACCACACGTAGGCCCACGGCACATCTCTGAGCTCGGCCATCTGTTGATGAAGCAGGAGCCAGCCGAGTTCCCAGGTCAGATGCGTGACATAGGAGACGACGAGAAAGAGGAAGACCGCGGACTCCAGTCGACGCTCGAGCGACCAGGAACGCAAGCCGCCGAGCGGCCAGAAGGCCGTCGTGAACGAGGCGAACAAGCCGACCGAATAGACCCAGGCGATTCCGTCCGCCGTCGCATCCCGATCGCGTCCCAGTGCGAAGACGAGCCACACTCCGATCGGAAACGCGAGGACCACCGGCCCCAGGGTGGCCAGCCGCGCCAGGACGAGGCCGATGGGGGTGTTCTGGGAGCCCGCCCTCGATCCGACCATGCGTCTCTCCTCTGGGGAAGCCCTGGTGGTCCGCCCTCCAGTCCATCGGTGGTCCGAAACCCCCGACGTTTCCGCCACTGCGTACGCGTCGAAAGGGTAACCCTCGAACGTCTGCCCGCGTAGTACGCGGTGCGCCCGTGATCGAACGCAAGGCGAGCGGCCGAGAACGAGTTCGATTCGTGTTCTCGATCGGCTGCGGGAGGACGTATGGAGAAGTTGGCCAGGCGTACGGCAGAAAAACGGATCTTCACTGCGCTCGTCCTGACGATTCTCGTTGGGGTATCGATGACGGGTTCGGCCGACACGCCCCGCGAACTCGGCGACATCACGTGGCTGCGCGACTATTCGGCCGGCCAGGCGCGCTCGCGCGAAACGGGACGCCCGATCTTCTTGTTGTTTCAGGAGGTTCCGGGTTGCCAGACGTGCGTGTCGTTCGGTGAGGAGGTGCTCTCGCACCCGCTGCTGATCGAGGCGATCGAGGACGAGTTCGTCCCGGTTGCGATCTACAACAATCGACTCGGCGCGGATCGGCGCGTGCTCGAAGCGTTCGATGAGCCCGCGTGGAACAATCCGGTGGTGCGCCTGGTGGATGCCGCGGGGCGTGATCTCGTTCCGCGCAAGGTTGGAGTCTGGAAGCCCGGAGAGATCGCGGCGCGAATGATCCGTGCCCTCGAAACTGCAGGGCGGCGTGTCCCGCCCTACCTCGCGGCGCTGCAGCGAGAGCTCCAGCCCAGTCGGGTCGAGTACGCGACGCTCTCGATGCACTGCTATTGGGAGGGCGAAGCTTGCCTGGGGTCGCTCCCCGGCCTGTTGTCGAGTCGCGCGGGCCACCTGGGCGGCCGCGAAGTCGTCGAGCTGCGCTTCGACCCCGCAGTCACCAACTACCGAGAGATCGTGAGAGAGGCCCGAAACCGCGGCTGCGCCGAGGCCGTGTTCGCCCACGACGACGATCAGTTCGAAATTGCTCGTCTGCACTTCGGTTCGGCCGCGCGGCGTACCGAGCGCATCGCGACCGATGCTTCCACTCGAAACCAGAAGTTCCATCTTCGTCGAAGCGGGGTGCTGGAACTCGAAGCGTTGACGCCCGCACAGGCCACGCGGCTGAACAACGCCCTATGGGCAAAGAAGGCCCTCGGCATCCACCTGAGTCCCCGGCAACGCAAGGCGATCGAGAGGTCGGGCTCCGCGCAACGCGCTCCCGAGGGCTAGAAGAACTGCTGGAGGCCGATCGAGAACGCCCCTCCCGGATCCGTACCGAGGGTTCGCGCGTAATCGATTCGCAGATTGAGTCGGAAGACCCTGGGCGAGATGATCCGCAGACCGGCACCCACACTCTGAAACGTGTCCCGTTCGAAGGTCTTCGAGAACGATGACGCGGCGCTACCAATATCGAAGAAGGCGACGTGTTGGACCACGATCCAGCTCGACTCCCAACTGGGTAGTCGGTATTCGAGGTTGGCGCGCCAGAAGTCGCTTCCGACGAACTGGCCGTCGCGGTAGCCGCGGACTTCTGCGAGGCCGCCCAGGAAGAACTGGTCCTGGAGCAGGCTGGCCGTGGTATGACCGAGGCTCAGGTTCGCGCCGATGTTGTGATCGTCGAAGACCCGCGCGAACGCCCGAGTCTGGATGGTGAGCTGGTTCGAGGTTTCGGTCGAGCCTGCGCCTTCCACGGCCAGTCGATACAGCCAGTCGCTCTGAATGCCTTCGACGAGGTAGTTCTCGTAGTTCAGCCTCCCGAACCTCGCGTTCCACTCGAAGGCGAGTTGTTCGGACGACCGGGGGAGGATGAACCCCGCCGAGCGGTTGCGCCGACGCTGGCGGCCACTCAGATGCGCTTCGGATATGTCGTGCTCGACGTAGTCGAAGCCCGTTCCCACCGCGAGCCAGCGGTGGAACTCCTTCTCCACGAAGACATGGAAGCGCGTCTTCTCGAAGGAGAACGCGCTCACGCGATCCCCGTCGTCGTCGAAGAGCTCTCGATTCTTGGCGGTGAACCAGAGGTCGTAGCCAAGCAGGAGTCTGCGGTCGAACAGCCGGGGGTTGCGGAACCAAGTGACCCCACCGTTGCGACCGTTGAGGTTCTCGTATTGTGCGCCCAGCTCGACGAAGCGACCGAGGGTATTGATGTCGAACGCACCGAGCGTGAAGAAACGGGTACCGCCTCCGCTGCCGAACTTCGCGATGGGGATCGCCGTCCATCGCTCCTCGACCTCGAGGATCCAGGTGAGGCCCTCCGCCTGGGTCTGGTCGAACCGCGACGCCACCGAGGTGAAGATGCGCAGGTTCCGGAGGCGGCGGACGCTTTCCTCCACGAGGGCGTGGTCGATGATGTCCCCGACCCCGAGTTCGAGCTCTCGGAGGACGACGCGCTCGTGCGTGCGGGTGTTTCCGACGACCCGAATGCCCTCGAGAACCCGCCCGTAGACGGTTTCCAGGGCGAATTCGCTCGGGTCTGCGTTCGACGTCGGAGAGGCGAGCGCGACGCCCGACGGCAGCGCGAGCACCAGCAACAGGAGCATGCGAAGGAGTGACAAGGATGGAGGACTCGCGTGTATGACGTTCGAAGGCCATACGTCGGCGATCACCGCTCGGTCACATCAATCCGCGGCCAGGGAGTGATTCCGCCAGGTGGGCGTTGCGCTGCGTCGGGCCGGCCGGGTTCAGGAGCTATAGAAGCGCAAGCCGAAGCCGAGGTAGCCCGCGACGCCCTGGGTGATGGATTGCCGACGGCCGGCGGCGTTGGTCTGGAGGCGCTGGTCGAACAGCACGCCCAGATCGAGTTCGATGCGATTGCGTTCGTCGAAGGTCCACATCAATGCGCCGTAGAGGGGAATGCTCCGCTCTTCGACCCGGGTCGCCGCATCCTCCCCGCGGTCGCGCAGGCGATAGACGCGTTCCGAGTAGCCAGAGACGACTTCGATGCGCCAGCGTCGGTCGGGCTTGAAGCGCAGGCGCACGCGGGCATTGTCGACGCGAAACTGCCACCGATCGTTCAGCTGCCACTGGATTCGCCAGAGGGGGACGACGCGTTCGTTCCCCCCGTGATAGCGCGCCTGGAAGCCGACCCCGAGTCCTGCGAAGAGATTGGGGTTGATCTGCACGCCGAACGCCGCGAACCCCCCGACGCGTGTGGCCTCGCTGAGGTCGGCGTCCTCTTCGAATCTGGCTCGGGAGAACGCACCGATCGACCAGAAGATGCGCTCGCTCGATCGGAGATTCACTCCCGCGCGAATCCGATAGTTGTGGAGCGCTTCGAAAGGAGTTCCCTCGCTTTCGAGGCCATCGACGAGATCCGATGGTCCGCCGAACTCGTAGCGCTTTACGTCGTAGCGCGTGGAGATGTCGATCTCCCCCCACTTCGCGAATGGCACGCGCACTGCGGGTTGGACGATCGCGTAGTTGCGGAGCACGTCGGCCCCGTCCATGTCGCCTCGGGCACGGTGGATCCCGATCAGCCTCACGTTGGCTCGCGCGTGCTCGGTCAATCGGACGAGCGTCGGGAAGGGGGGCGAGCCCTCGTCTGCAATCGCGACGCCAGTAGCCAACAGCGACCCAACGACGAGCAATACGCGAATCATGGCTGAATAGTGCGTCATGTTACGGATCGAAGCGCCCCGGCATTCTCGAGGCGTTGGGGCGCCAGCGGCATCACTCTGCGCTGAATTCGGCAAGCCGCTCCTTCATCACCGAGAGCGCGCGCAGGTTCGCGTTGCGAATCGAATCCATCGATGGCGCTTCTTCGCTGATGTCGCCGAGCTCGGCGAGTACGACATGCGTGTCATCGTGGCCGGGCACTTCGTGCATCGCTGCAAGCCAACGAGCGACCTGTGGGTAGGGCGTGAAGTCGAAGACGTTGGTGAACTCGGGTTGGAGCTGGCCGATCTCCACGTAGGCCGCCAGGTCCGCGATGGTCGGCTCGTCGCCACAGAGGAACTTCGTGTGCCCGAGCCATCCCGTGTCGAGCGCCTCGAGGCCGCGCATCAGGGTTGCGCGCGCCGAAGCCTGCATCACCTCGGGGATGTCGAGGTCCTTGCGGATCCTGGGCGCGACCAGGCCAAGGGAGGCTTCCCGGATGTTGCGGTGGTGGAAGTGGAGATACCAATCGACCGCCGCACGCGCCTTGGGTTCAGCGGGGTAGACGTCGGTCCAGCCGTTCTGGCTGGCGAGGTAGCCGAGGATGGCGTGCGCTTCGCCGAGCACGAAGCCCGTGTCGCGCTCCTCGATCGAGGGGATCGTGCCGGCCGGGTTCTTCGCCAGGTAGGCGGGGTTGCGGCTTCCGTTGTCTCCCTTCGAGCCGGGGTTGATCATCACCAACTCGAAGGGCATGCGCTTCATGAAGAGGAGCCACATCACCGCCCGGACGGGTTGGGAGAAGGGAACGCCGTAGAGGATGAGCGATGGCTTCGAATCGGACATGGGGGCCTCCAGAGAGTTCGAGTCGCGAGAACCGAGGATGATCGATCCCGATCATACGTCTCTCCGCTGCCAGCGCCCTCCACGGAACCGCAGGCTGAGCATCACCGCCTTCACCAGGTAGTCGGCGATCAGTGCACACCACACCCACTGCACTGGCGCATCCAGCACGACAGCCAGGCCAGCGGCCAGGGGAAGGCGGATACACAGCAGGCCGACGAACACCGAGATCATCGGAAAGAGGGTGTCGCCCGCGCCGCGGAGAGCACCGCCGATGGCGAACTCGATCGCGATCAGTGGGTGCGCGATGCCGAGGATCCAGATGAAGTCGACCGTCAGGGCGATCACCTCGGGGTCGTTGGTAAAGACGGAGGAGATCGGCTCTGCCGAGGCGACCAGGAGTGCGCCGAACGCAGTCATCGCGCCGATCGAGCCCGCAGCCGAGCGCCAACCCGAGCGCGTCGCGGCAGAGAGTTCGCGTGCACCGAGTTGTTGGCCGACCAGGGTCGCGGCGGCCGTGGCGAAACCGATGCCGGGAATGAACGAGAAGGCCAACACCTGGGCGCCCACGTTGTAGGCCGCGATCGCGTCCGTGCCGAAGAGGCTCATGATGCGCTGGAAGAAGAGCAGGCCGATCTGGAAGAGTCCCGACTCGACCGCCGCAGGTGTGCCGATGCGCGTGAGGCGCCCGAACATGTCGACGTCTGCACTCCAACCGATCTCGATGGGTCGACCGTCGCGCGAGCGCGCGGGAATGACGAGCCGTTCGCGCGACCACAGCCATGCGAAGAGGGCGAGCTGGACGAACATCGCGATCGTCGAAGCCATCGCGCTGCCCGCGACGCCGAGGGCGGGAGCGCCGAGCTTTCCGTAGATCAGCACCCAGTTGAGGAAGACGTTCACCACGTTGGTGACGAGCCCGATGTAGAGCGGCGTGCGCACATCACCGGCCGCGCGTAGGCCCGAGGCGAAGACGAAGCCGAGCGCCAGCGGCCAGGTGCCCCAGAGTCGCCACCAGAGGTAGTCCGCGCCGAGATCGATCACCGCGTCTTCGACGCCGTAGATCCCGATCGACCAACGCGTCAACGGGAAGAGCGGCAGCATCGAGAGGATCGAGATCAGGCTGCCCAGGAGCAACGACTGCCGAAACGACTGGTCGACCAGCGCTTCATCCCCACTGCCGACGCCGCGGGCCAGGATCGCGGCCAGGCCCGTCGGGACGAGCAGGGCGGCGGATTCGACCAGCCAGTAGACCTGGCCACCCAGGCCGACGCCGGCGAGGGCCGCGCTACCGAGATCGCCCACCATCGCGAAGTCGGTGAAGCGCACGAAGGTCGCGGCGCCCATCGCCGCCATCGTGGGCCAGGCGAGCGCCCAGATCCCGGCGAGACTCGCATCCAGGCCAGCTGTGGGCGTGCGCTCTGTTGCGGGATCTTCGATTCGGGTCATCGCGTCGGAGTCTTCGATCCCCAACCGCACGCCCCTACACCAGTGCGAAGAATGGTCGATCGATACCGTTTCGTGTGTCGGATCACTTGCGTGTCGACGCGGTGCGAATAGGGTTGGCCGGCGAACGATACCGTTCGAGCGCCACAGGAGGAATGGCTCGTGCCCGTGACGATTTCCATCACAGACGGAGGCTGCGTATCCCTCGTAGGTTCCGGACGCGTCACCGGCGACGAGCTTGTTTCAGCGGCCCTCGATTTCTTCGGCTCGCAGTTCGAGGCGTTTCGAGGGTGCCGCGCATGGTTGTCCAACTTCATGGATGTGGAGCCCATCGAACTCGAGACGAGCCATCTCAGGCGGATCGCGCAGTTGTGCGAAGCGATCGCCGGTCACAACCCGAACCTGCAGGTCGCCATCGTCGCGAACGACGACCACGCCTTTGGGCTTGCGAGAATGTTCGAGGCTCTGGCGGCCGAAACGGGCTGGAGCTTTCGGGTACTGCGCTCAGCCGATCAGGTAGAGGCCTGGCTCGACTAGGCCGACCTTCCCGCTGGTCTACCAGGGATGGAGCCGCACCGGCAGCTCCGAAAACCCCATGACGAAGTTGGAATGGCCGCGAACGGGGGTGCCGACCACCTCGACCTTGCGGAAGCGTTCCATCGTCTCTTCCCACAGGATGCGCAGCTGCATCTCGGCGACGCGGCTTCCGACGCAGTAGTGGACGCCCCAGCCGAAGGAGAGGTGTTTGTTCGCGTTCGGACGATCGATCAGGAACTCGTTCGCCCGCTCGATCACGCTCTCGTCGCGATTGCCCGAGACGTACCACAGGGCGAGGCGATCGCCCTTCTTGATCGACTTCCCACCGAGCTCGGTGTCCCGGGTGGCGGTGCGGCGCATGTGCGCCAGCGGGGTCTGCCAGCGAATGATCTCGCTCACCATGTTGGGGATGAGGCTACGGTCGTTGCGCAGCTTCTCGTACTCAGCCGGGTTTTCGTTGAGCGCGACGACACCGCCCGAGATCGAATTGCGCGTGGTGTCGTTGCCGCCGACGATCAAGAGGCCCAGGTTGCCCATGTATTCGAGCGGGGGCATGTCCTTCGTGGCTTCGCCGTGGGCCATCAGACTGATGAAATCGAGGCTCTCCCCGGCCGGTCGCTCGGCCCGCTCTTTGTGCAGACGGGTGAAGGCTTCGAGCCACTCGTAGCCGGTGGCGCGCCGGTCGTCTTCGTTCATGCCCATGTCCGCGAGTTGTTCCGGGCTGGCGGCGGCTACATCCGACCAGAAGGTAAGCTTGCGTCGATCTTCCCAGGGAAAGTCGAAGAGCGTGGCCAGCATGCCCGTCGTGAGTTCGATCGAAACGCGATCGACCCAATCGAATGTCTCGCCCTGAGGAAGCCCGTCGAGGATCTGGTTTACGCGCTCGCGAATGATGGGTTCGAGTCGCTTCAGGTTGCGCGGAGCGACAGCGGGCCGCACGGTGTTGCGTTGTGCGATGTGCTTCGCACCGTCCATGGCGATGAAGCCAGGAGAGACGGGGAAGTCTTCCGGGGGATCCTCGAGGAAGATCGTCGGCTCGGAGGAGAAGATCTCCGGGTTCTTCTCCACGTAGACGATGTCGTCGAAGCGGGTCACCGACCAGAAGGGGCCGATGCGCTTGCTGTCGCAGAAATGCACAGGGTCTTCCCTGCGCAGGCGCTCGAAGTATCCCAGGTGGGTCTGGGTCGCGTAGAGTTCGCCATCGGCGACGTCGATCTCTTCGAGGGGGACCGACGCGGGGTCGACGGCAGACTGGCGGATGCCCTCGTTTGTATTCTCGGACTGCGATGCGTCGAGTTGATCTTCGATGGCGGCTTGACTCATGACACGACTCCCTGGGGATGGATGGCCGACGCGAACTACTCGTTCGGCTCTTGCATGACATCGAGGCAGCGGACGGCCTCATTGACGTAGGTTTCTCTGCGCTCTTCGTCGCCCGTGTTCGACCACCCCGCATAGGCGGCCAGCACGATCGCGAGCTGCAGTTCCGACATCACGCGTGGATCGCACGGGCGGACGCATCCCGACTCGATCTCACCGCGTACGTACGCTTCGATGATCGAAAGGATGACGTCGGTCGCCGACGTCACGTCGAAGCCCTCAAAGCTCGGTGCGTCCATCACGAAGAGTCGGTAGGCCGCGGGGTCTCGATCGGCGAAGGCGAAGGCCGAACGCACGACGACCTCCGAGGTCAACTCATCGAATGGACCGGGGAGGGCGGAGGCCGCGGCTTCCCGTCCGTACTCTTCGGCCAACCTCGCGAAGAGGCCGCGCTTCGAACCGAAGTGATTGAAGAGCGTGCCCTCGGAAACTCCGGCCGCGCGCGCGATCTCGACGGTGGTCGTCTTCTCGAACCCTCGCGTCTTGAAGAGTTCGCGCGCGGCATCGAGCAGCAGCGCCTGCTTCTCTTCGGGGGCCCGGCGGTAGGCGGGCTCGGGCAGTCGGTGGATCTGGGCGGGGCTCATGTTGAGCGGCACTTTATAAAGTGTTGCTCAGCAAGGCAAGTGGTCTGGAGCGAGTGGGAAGTGACTCCCGCAAGTATCTGGAAATCAAAAGAGTTTTTCGTTCTCGGCTCCGAGCCTCACTCCATTTCGTCGAACTCCAGCCCCTCGACCGCCGTACTCGGAAGACCGTGCAACCGAGCAGCCGCGTCGCTCAGCGCATTGATCGCGGTTACCCGCGGAAGCGAGCGCAGCGTCTTCACGGCCTGCCGGTTGAAGTCGCCCGCCACCCAGGTCGGACCCTTGCCGATGTTCGCGAGCGCACCGACGACGACTTCGTCGGGTTCCATCTTGGCGGCGGAGAACGATTCGAAGTTCTCGATCGCCGCCTGAACGCTTGGTGTTCGCGTCGCGCCCAGGATGACGCCCATCACGTCGACGCCCTCGGGAGCGAGTTCGTGCCACAGGGCTTCGGCGAGGACGATGTCGAACATCTTCGTCGCCCCGTAGATGGCGGTGTACGAGCTCCCGACCGCCGACGCGACCGAACTGAGGAGCAGGATCCCACCTCGGCCTCGCTCTCTCATCGCGCGACCCAGGAGGTGGGCGAGCTTCACGGGGCCAACGCAGTTGAGGCGCACCTGGCCCAGCGCGTGATCGACCTCGAGATCGTGGAACTTCCTCGCGTCGTGAGAGCCGCCGGCGTTGTAGACGAGCAGGCCAATCTCGAGGCCCTCGATCTCGCTTCGAA
The DNA here is from genome assembly GCA_028278345.1 of Myxococcota bacterium. Classification (GTDB taxonomy): domain Bacteria; phylum Myxococcota_A; class UBA9160; order UBA9160; family UBA4427; genus DUBZ01. The sequence goes on along the minus strand of JANQEL010000077.1, from coordinate 1,589 downwards.
TTCGTTCGACCAGGTCGTCCCGGGTCAGGTCGATCGCGATCGTTCGCGTCTCGACTGCATGGGTCGCTTCGATCTCTGCAGCGAGTTGGTCGAGAAGTGCTTCGCGGCGCGCAACCAGGATCACGTTGATCCCCCGCTCGGCGAGGTGTCGCGCGAAGGACTCACCGATCCCGTCCGAGGCGCCGGCAATCAGGGCCCAGGGACCATATCGGGAGCGGAATTCACTTTCGTTTGCGGGCTTCATCCTCGTCATCGCCTCCATGCTCGTTTCCGTTCGAGCGTCGGGCATGCGAATCGTGGGCACAAGCGCTCGCTTCCAGAGGCCAACGTGTGACCTGGTGGTCCAAGCAGGTGTGGATCCAGAGGCATCACGCCCCGCGTTCTGCATCGTGTTTGGTTTTCGCACGGCCGCCCTTGCCTCCGATAGCTGCGTGGTGAAGTTGGAATTGAAGGGAGGCGTGAACGAAATGGCGAAGCGACCCCCGGTCCCCCAGGCCCACGAGGTAATGACCGCGCGCGTCGACGGAATCGATCCCGATGCCGAGATTGTGAATGCGATCCACATGCTGCTCAAGAACGGGCATTCCGGCGCGCCCGTCCTGGACGCGCAGAAGCACTTGCTGGGTGTGCTCTCTGAACATGACTGCATCCGCGTTCTGTCGGAAGCGATCGCTGATCGTTGGCCCCAGGGTCGGGCAGCGGATCACATGACGAAGGAGGTGGAAACCGTGGCGCCCAACGAAGACGTCCTCGCCCTGGCCTCCCGCTTCGGCAACGGAAGCCATCGACGTCTATTCGTGGTCGATGGTGAGCGCCTCGTCGGCGTCATCACGCGCAGCGATCTCCTGCGCGCTCTCGCGAAGCTCGACGACGAGATGTCCGGCGGCAAGAAGAGTTCCACCTACGAACTCATCCAGGAACGTCATCGGGATCTCGACTGAGCGATCCGCGAACTGCACTTCCCGCACCGACCAAGGAGGCTGCAGTGAGCCCCCGATTCGTCCCGTTCTTCCTCTCGGCTCTGATCGCGTCGTTGGCTTCGGTCGCCCAGGCGGGTTTCGAAAGCCCGGCCCGCACCCCTTCGACGAAGCCCGCGCCCGGTGACCAGCGCAACTGGGACTTCTCGATCCGTCCGTTCATCGGCTTCGACTCCAACGTCCAGCTGGTTCCCGACGAGAGTCTCTTCGACGGCGATCAGTCGAGCTTCATGGGTGGACTGAGCGCGAACGGCCGGGTGCAGCGGCGCATCGAGGAGAAGTGGACGCTCGGGGCGGGCATTGCCGTACAGCAGATCTGGTATTCCGAGGAGCAGTCGGACCGCGATCCCGCCGTGAACAACGATCACGACGAGTACGACCTGCTCGTCGTGCAGCCGGTTCTCTCTCTGGGTTACCAGGACACGTTCACAGGCAAGCCCGTGAGCGTGACCTCGACGTATACGATCCGCGGCGAGAACGGTGAGGTGAGTGCAATCGGGTTGGACGCCCATACGCTCGGTCTCTCGGCCAGTGTCGAGGCCATACCGAACCTTTCCGTGTCGCTCGGCTACTCCCACGCGTGGACCGACCACGATGTCGACTTCGGCGCCG
>JANQEL010000071.1 GCA_028278345.1 Myxococcota bacterium | reverse complement strand
CGAGGTGAGGCGAACGCTTTCGGTATCGATGAAGGCGTCGGCTGCGCGTTGACCGACCGCCTGGAAGGTCGCGATCGCCTGGCCGAACTGTTCGCGGCTCTTCGAGTACTCCGCCGTGAGACGCAGCGCTTCTTCGCACACACCGAGGGCCAGGGAACAGAGCGCGGCGTTGGTGTGTTCGGTGATGAAGGTGAGGATCGCCTGGCCGTTGTCGAAGCTGCCGAGTTGATTGTCCGCACTGACGGCGACGCCCCGCAGCTCGATCTGGGCCTCGGGCTGGTCGCTCGTGGTTTCGAGGGAGATCACGGTGCACCCCTCGGCGTTGGGGTCGACGAGGAAGAAGCCGACTTCGTCGCGCTCGTTTCTCGCCGGCACGAGGATGCGCTCGGCGAGATCGCCGGCCGGCACGCAGGTCTTGGTGCCCGTGATCTCGAACCCGCCGTCCACGGCGGCAACGCGGGTCGTCGGCTTCTCGGGATCGGCCCCTTCTTCGTAGAGGGCCGCCGTCAGGATGACGTCGCCGCTCGCCACGCGGGGAAGGAAGCCTTCCTTCTGTGCGTCGCTCCCGAACTTCGCGATCGGCAGCGCTCCCATCACCGTGGTCTCGATGAAGGGGATCGGCGCCACCGCGACCCCGAGCTGCTCGATGATCAGGGACAGCTCGAGGAAGCCCATCTGGGCGCCGCCGTGCACTTCGGGAATGGCGATCCCGAGCAACCCCGCCTTGCTCGCCTCGCTCCAGAGTTCCGGGTCGAAGCGCGGGCCGTCCCCCTTTTCGAGGGCGGTCAACCGCTCGGGGGTGGCCTTGTCACTGAAGATCTGACGCGCCAGTTCCGCGATCGCGGTCTGTTCGTCGCTGCAGGAAAAATCCATGGGTCGAATCTCTTACGGGGTCATTGTGGAGTTAGAAGCGCGGGACGCGTGGCAGCCCGAGACCGAAGAGCCCGATCAGGTCGCGCTGCACTTCGTTCGTTCCGCCGCCGAAGGTCAGGATAAGCAGGCTGCGGTAGAGGCGTTCGAGGTGCCCCGCGACGACCGCCTCGGCTGACGTCGGTCGCAGATAGGCGCGTTGCCCAACCACTTCCATCATCAATCGCAGGCTCTCGAGGTACCACTCGGTGCCGAACACCTTGATGCTCGACGCGTCGGCCACCGAAACCTCACCCTGGGTGCCCTGCCACGCCACCTTCCAGTTGGCGAGGCGCAGATACTCGAGTCCGGTGTGCACGCGGGCCAGGTTGATCTGCGCCCACTCCTGGTCGATCACGCGACGGCCGTCGGCCAGCTTCGTTTCGCGCGCCCAGTCGAGCACCTTCACGTAGGCGGCTTCGAGCATGCCGGGCGAGCAGATGGCGACGCGCTCGTGGTTGAGCTGACCGGTGATCAGCTTCCAACCCTTGTTGAGCTCACCGACCAACGCCGTCTTCGGCACCCGCACGTCGTCGAAGAAGGTCGTGCAGATGTTGTGGCTCGAGAGCAGGTCCATCGGCTCGGCCTTGATGCCCGGGGTCTTCATGTCGACGACGAACATCGAGAGCCCGCCGTGCTTCGGGGCCTCCTGATCCGTGCGCGTCGCGAGCCAGATGTAGTCGGCATCGCTCGCCAGGCTCGTGAACACCTTCTGGCCGTTGATCACGAATTCGTCGCCGTCGGCGTCGGCGCGGGTCGTGAGCGAGGCGAGGTCGGTCCCGGCGTTCGGCTCGGTGTAGCCGATGCAGAAGTGGATTTCGCCGGCGAGGATCTTCGGCAGGAAGAACTTCTTCTGTTCTTCGCTGCCGTTGAGGTAGAGGGTCGGGCCCACGGTATTGATCGTGAGCATGGGGACGGGGGCGCCTGCGCGCATCGATTCGTCGAAGAAGATGAACTGCTCGATCGCACTACGTCCCTGGCCGCCGTACTCCTTCGGCCAGCCGATGCCGAGCCAACCATCCCTGCCCATCTGCCGCACCACCTCGCGCATGGCCGGGCCGACGCCCTGCCCTTCGTGCAGGGCTTCGCGCACTTCCGGGGTCAGGAGATCGTCGTAGTAGGCGCGCAACTCCTTGCGCAACGCCTCCTGTTCTTCGTTGTATCCGATGTACATGGTGGATCTCTTCTCTCGAGAATCGGGTGGAGAAAACTTGGCTCAATACTGACCGCTCCGATTCGGAGAGTCGACCCTCACAGCCCTCGAAACCCCTCGCGTTCGCCATCCGAAGCTCGCGTTTGTCGTGCATGCGAGCACTCGAGTACGATCGGCTGCCAGCGAGCTGCAGGCCAACTACTCGCGTTTGTCCGCGTGGGAGGGAATCCGATGCCGATCGACATCCTGAAGTACGAAGGCAAGCGCTGCGTCGTCACCGGCGCGGCTTCGGGCATGGGGGGCGCCTGCGCGCAGACCCTCAGCGACCTCGGCGCCGAGGTCTACGGCCTCGACGTGCAGAACATCAAGCCGGACGTGCACCGCGCGATCCAGCTCGATCTGCTGCAGGAGTCGTCGATCGACGCGGCCCTCGAACAGGTCGATGGGGAAGTCGACTGCCTGTTCAACTGCGCGGGCCTACCCGGAGCGCCGCGCTTCTCCGCCCTCGACACCTGCGTGGTCAACATCGTGGGCTTGCGCGATCTCACCGAGAAACTGCTCCCACGCATCAAGCGCGGGGGTGCGATCGCGAGCATCACCTCCGTCGCCGGCATGGGATACCCGAATAATCGCGAGAACGTGCACGCCTTCCTCGACACGCCGGATTTCGCGTCGGGCAAGGCCTGGTGCGAAGCCCACCCCGAAATCGCGAACGGCTATCTCTTCAGCAAGCAGGCGATCATCGGTTACACCTATCGCCGCGCGGCCGAGCTCGGAGAGCGCGGCATTCGCATCAACTGCCTGTCGCCGGCCCCGACCGACACGCCCATGATGGAAGCCTTCCACGAGCAGATGCCGAAGGAAGCCATGGACGAGCACTTCCAGGCACCGATCGGACGCAACGCCACGCCCGAAGAGATGGCCGAGCCCCTGATCCTGCTGAACAGCGAGGCCTCACGCTTCGTGAGCGGCGTGAACCTCTTCGTCGACCACGGCTACACCGCCCAGGTGTTCTGCGAACAGCGGCCGTCGCTTCTGTTGTAGTCGTCGTTCTGCCTACTTCGCCGTGACGACGCTGTAGAGCACCCGCACGAAGGAGTCGGGCTTCAGGAAGCCGCCGCCCCACTTCGCATCGTAGTCGGCGGTCGGCTTGCGGGCGATGATCTCTTCCACGCTCCGCCCTTCGCGCGCGAGTTTCGCAACTCGTTCGGAAAGGGTCTCGAGCATCTCGCGGTAGACCCGGAGCTCCGCTTCGTTCGAGAGCGGGCCGTGGCCGGGGATGATCCTGGTGTAGACGTCGACGCGCGCAAGTACGCGATCGACGGCCGCGAGCATTCCCGCGACATCCCCGCCGCTGGTCGCGTCGATGAACGGGTAGATGCCGTTGAAGTAGATGTCCCCCATGTGCACCACATTGCGACCCTCGAACCAGATGATCGCGTCTCCGTCGGTGTGGGCGGGATCGACGTGCTCGGCCCGGATCGCAGTGCCGTTGAAATGCAGCGTGAGGTCGTCGCCGAAGGTGATCACCGGAAGCGCCTCGTCGGGGGAAGCCGGAGTCGTGCTCCCGAAGAACGGATTGGTGTGCGGCTTGCTCATGCGCTCGCGCACGTTGTGATGAGCGACGATGGTCGCCCCCGCGGCCGCCATGTCGGCGTTGCCCCCGGTGTGGTCTCCGTGCCAGTGGGTGTTGAGCACGTAGTGCAGCGGGGATGACGAAAGCGCCTCGATGGCCGCGAGGAGCTTCTTCGACATGCGTGCGTACTGGTCGTCGACGACCAGCACGCCGTCCTCGCCGTAGCTGACGGCCAGGTTGCCGCCCTCGCCGATCAACATCGCGATGCCGTCCACGACCGGCACGGTGCGTACTTCGACGTCGGAGTCGGCCCGGGTCATGGGGCTGCCCCCCAACCCCGCGATCAGGATCAAGATCGCCGCAGAAGCCGTGGTGCGAATGCGAGTGACATCCAATCGAATCATGCGGTCCCCTCCCGATGTCGGCGCGAGCGCCGCGCCCGAACGTGGCCTGAGTCTCGCAGCCCCGACCCGAAGTTTCGACCAGTATCAACCTCGCCCCCCGCCCTCGAGGCCCCGGGGCTAAGCTGGCACCCCTTCCAACCAGGAGTTCCGATGAAAACCGAAATCTGCGATCGCCTCGGCATCGACGTCCCGATCTTCGCCTTCACCCACTGCCGCGACGTCGTCGTCGCCGTGAGCAAGGCCGGAGGCCTCGGCGTGCTCGGCGCGGTCGGCTTCTCCCCCGAACAGCTCGAGACCGAGTGCCAGTGGATCGACGAGCACATCGGCGACAGGCCCTACGCGGTCGACACCGTGATCCCGCAGAAGTACGAGGGCATGGGCGAGGTCGACCCGAAGAAGCTCGAACAACAGCTGGTCGAGATGGTCCCCACCGAGCACCGCGAATTCGCCGCCAAGCTGCTCGAAGAGCACGGCGTGCCCGAGCTGCCCGACGACGCGGAGAAAAAGGGCCTACTCGGCTGGACCGAAGCGACCGCCAACCCGCAGATCGACGTCGCCCTCTCGCACCCGAATGTGAAGCTCATCGCCAACGCCCTCGGCACACCGCCCAAGGAGATCATCGATCGCATCCAGGGCAGCGGGCGCCTCGTGGCCGCCCTGTGTGGCAGTGCCAAGCAGGCCCTGAGCCACAAGGAGGCCGGCCTCGACATCATCATCGCCCAGGGTCACGAAGGCGGGGGCCACACCGGCGAGGTCGGCAGCGTCGTCCTGTGGCCCGAGGTGATCGACGCCGTGGCCCCCACGCCGGTGCTCGCCGCAGGCGGCATCGGCTCGGGCCGTCAGATGGCCGCGGCCATCGCGATGGGCGCACAGGGCGTGTGGTGCGGATCCATCTGGCTCACAGTGAAGGAATCTTCGACTCCGATGGAGCAGAAGGAATCCCTGCTCAACGCGGGCAGCCGCGACACCGTGCGCTCGCGCTCGGTCACGGGCAAGCCGGCGCGCATGCTGCGCAACAAGTGGACCGACGCCTGGGAGAACCCCGAGAACCCGCAGCCGCTTCCGATGCCGCTACAGGGCCTGGTCACCATGGACATGGTGATGCGCACGAGTCGCTACGCCGACAAGTCGCAGGACGTGGCCTTCAACCCGGTGGGTCAGATCGTCGGGCGCATGAACCAGGTGCTCCCCGCCAAGAACGTGATCGACAACCTGATCGACGAGTACGTCGAGGCCGTCGAACGCATGCACGCCGGGCTGGAAGCCGACTGAGTCCGAGACGCCTCAAGCGTCCGCGTATTGACGATCGATTCCGTTGATGTGCGCCTTGAGCCAGAGCTTCAGGAACGAGAAGAACTTCGAGGTAAAGGCCCCCGTCTTCTCGAAGGCTTCGCTGTGCTCCGTGAACTCTTCGAGCAACTGCTGGTGGATGTGCTTGTGTGCCGCCAGCCCCGCGAAGCCCACGCGCTCCATGTAGGCCTCCTCCTCGGTGAAGTGCTCGACGCAGAACTTCGCGAGTTCATCGAGCGTCTTGCCCTGCTCGACCGCACTCGCCTCCGCTTCGTGAAGGTCGTGCAGGCGATTGATCAGCTCGATCAGCCGCTGATGTTGTAGGTCCATTTCTTCGACGCCGAGGCGAAGGGCTTCGCTCCAGTCCATCACAGTCATGACTCGCAACCTCTTTCACTGATCCCACATCGCGCGAAGCACCGAACCCACGGCACACGCGCGATCACGGGGGAAGACCAACCGACGAATCGGCACGCGGGCGCTCTGCTTGCGCGCCGGTTCGAGCGTCGAACAAGATTGGGGATTAGACCCCGTTCGCCCAGCCCGACGGCTCGGTGGAAACTACGAGGCAACGATCCCCAGCTCGGTCACCGACCTGCCTCGCTGTTGCATCGCGGTTTCATGCGATCGCGTCGCCGCGCCCGTTGAGTCGCGAGAGACCCAAAGCGGTCGATCGATGGGACACGACTCCCCGATGCGATGGGGATCGGGTCCCCATGGCGAAACACGCAACCGGCGCCACGCCTCATGCATGCGCACACCGGCGGCAGCCACGCACGCGCCGAGAGCTAGGGAAGGTCTGCACAACCCGCCCCGAGCTGGTAGAAAGGGGTCTGGGGGGTGATTCGGATGGAGAAGCAGCAGACGTTCGCATCGGCGGCCTGGA
>JANQEL010000066.1 GCA_028278345.1 Myxococcota bacterium | reverse complement strand
CTGACGGTCATGACGGGCAACCTCCAGCTTCCCGGCATGGAGCCTTCGCGGGCCGGCGGGCCGGCGGAGTTCGCCTCCATCGGGCTCGAGCCGACCGCCACTGCATCGCGCACCCCGATCACGGTTCGCGTCACCCAGACGCCTCGGTCGCAGGCGGCGGTCCCCGAACCGGTTCCCGTCGTCAATCCGGCGCCTCCAGTGCGCTACCGCGATCCGTCGGGTGCGGGCTCGTTCCTCGCCCGGGTTTCGCACGATGGCCTCGGCCCGATCCGCCGCGAAGCCGGCCGGGTCGATTCGCCGACGCCGGTCTTCCTGATGAGCAACGACTCGCGCCCGGGTCCCTACCTCGGCGCCTCGGCGGCCCCGTCGATCGCCCTCGGAACCGGTTCGCTGCACACGGCGAACCTCGCGGAACGAAATCCGGGCGCCAACGCGGCCATGCCGCGACTCCATCCGGTGTCGGTCTCGCGGATCGATGCGGTCCCCGCCGTGGGCGACGATGACGTGAGCCCCGCCGAGCGGCGCAACCGCGAACTCGACGCGCGCCTGCGAGCGTTGATCAACGACCCGCCGGGCTTTGCCGAGATGCAGGCGAAGGCGACGCTGGCCGAGCAGGAGTTGTGGCTCAGCGAGTTGGCCGCGCGCGCCGAAGAACTCGGCGAGGTCGAGCGCGTGCGCGCGGCACTCGAGGGCAGTGGGGATGCGGGTTCGCTCCACCTCGCCACGCAATTCGCCAACGCGGTCGAGAAGAACCGCGCCGCCCTCGCGACCGCGAAGTCGGAGCAGCCGTAGCACCACAGGCTCTCACATTGAGCGCCGAGGGTGAATCGGTAAGCTGCGCGCTGTGTCTCTCGTCGCGCAGCGTTCGCTCTCTCTCGCCGCAGCGCTGCTGATCGCGGCCGCGGCGGCGCATGGCGACACCTCCGCCTCCGACTTCGATTCCGACCCCGAAGTCGAGGTCATCGACATGACCCCCGACGAGGCCGTCGGCTGGAGTCTGCGCAACGTCGCGGCGCCCGTGGGCGCGGTCTTCCAGGGTGGCTTCGGATACTGGTACGACGAGCGCGAGGTTTCGATCGACACGACGCCTTCGGGCAGCTTCGTCGATCTCTTCTACGTGCGGCGCAACTTCCAGAAGCGCTTCGAGCAGGCCGAAGCGCCGGTCGTGGTACGGCTACCGCCCCGCATCAAGGCGAGCTCGCGCGACGCCTTGATCGTTCGCGCGTTCCACGAGGGCTACCGGCAACAGAGCGTGACCCTGCCGATGGAATCTCGCGACGACGAACTGATCATCCATCTCGAACCCCTCCCGAACACCCTCGAGGCGGTTGCGCATCGCTACTTCGCGGATCGCACGAGCCTGGTCTTCCTGACGAAGGAATCGCCCACCTTTCGCGTGACCGACAAGCCGGGGGGCTTCGGCCTGATCCTGAACGAGACGGCGCAATCCGCCGAGGCGCGCGCGGCCATCGAGGGGCTCTCGAGTCCGATGATCGCGGGGGCGTCGGCCAACCAGGTGGGCGAGGACTTCGTGCTCAACGTGCAGTTCGCGGGCCAGCAGGAGATCACCCTGCGCTCGCGCCTCGAGCATCGCGCGGCGCGCGATCTCTATGCCTTCACCCTCGACCTCGTGCCCGCCGCCGGAGCGGGAGACGCCGTGCGTCGCGCCCAGGCGGCGCTCGCGCGCATCGAGACCCGCCACGTGGATGCCTGCCGCCTCGGCTTCGAGTTCGCGCTTCGCGAAGACCTCGATGCGGGCTCGCTCTCGCGTGCCCTCTCACCGAAAGGCGACTTCACCGATCGCTATCTGCGCGCCGCCATGCGGCGTCTGGGGGAGGTGGCTCCGAACGACGGAGTCGTCGAGTTTGGCGCGGGGACGGTCTTCAGGCCATCGGTTCCGATCGAACTCGAAGCGGCCCTCAGTCAGGCCGGGGACGCGCGTGGCTTCATCGCCCTGTTGCGCCAGTTCGTCTTCGAGTTGGAGGAAGAGCCCCATCGCGAGGAGACCTTTCGCAGCCTCGTGGCACCGGAGATGGATCCGATGAGCTTCGCCGTCGTGATGCAGAAGGCGGCTGCGCGCGAGAGGGAGTGCCTCGCCGCGCGTTGACTCGGGTTCTCCGCGGTGGCGCGTGACTTCGCCTGCTAGCGTGCGCGATCTCCGGTCCCGCGGAGTGACGCCATGGCGATGCGGACGAATGGTGCCGGTGTGATCGACGCCGGCGATGCAGTCGACGCCATCCTCGACCTCGAATGCGAAGATCGACCGCGGGAGCGACTGCGTCGTCTGGGTGCGGCCGCGCTCTCGGATGCCGAACTCGTTGCGCTCTTGTTTCGCACCGGTGCTTCGGGACGCGACGCGCACGAACTCGCGCGCGCGTTGCTCTCGAGGAGTGGTGGTCTTCGGGGGCTGCTTCCCTTCGATCCGGACAGCTGGGCGGACACCCCCGGGCTCGGCCCCGCGAAGCTCGCGAGCCTCGAAGCGGCGATCGAAGTCGGGCGTCGCTTGCAGGCGCGGCGCCTCGAGTCTGGTGATCGCATCGAGGGGCCGGCTTCGATCCACCGCCACTTCCACGCGCGCCTGCGCGACTGCGAGCAGAAGCGCTTCATCGTGCTCATGCTCGATAGTCGGCACTGCGTGCTCGGCGAGCGGCTGATCTCCCAGGGGACGCTCACCGCGAGCCTGGTGCACCCTCGCGAGGTCTTCCGGCCCGCGCTTCGCGCCTCCGCCGCGGCGATCGTGGTGATTCACAACCATCCGAGCGGTGATCCCGCCCCGAGCGCCGAGGATCGGGAGGTCACCCACCGCCTCGAGCAGGCGGGGAGGCTGATCGGGGTGCGTGTCCTGGATCACGTCGTGGTGGCCGAGCGGGGCTACTACAGCTTCCGGGAGAACGGGGAGATCGACGGGGACCCCACGGGGGGAAGGCGGCGGGTTTCCTCCGGCCGGGACTAAGGCGTTGCCATCGCCGGGTCGAAGAATCGGGTGAGCATCCGCGCGGAACTGCATATGTGAGATAGGCGCGCGCGGTGGAGTGGCCGTCCATGTCCAGGGTGAGCATCGAAGAAGCTTCGCAGCTGAGCGCCGACGAAGAACTCTCGGGGATCGAGCGCCGACGCTTCGAGCGCACCGAACTGCTCGTGCGCGTCGAGTACTCGACCGTGGACGAGATCTTCTCGGAGTTCACCCGCGACATCAACGAAGGCGGTCTCTTCATCGAAACAGAGAAGCCGCGACCTACCGGAACCGAAGTGGCGATGCGCTTCAACCTACCCGGCAGCGACGCACCGCTTCAGACCATTGGTCGCGTCGTCTGGGTGCGCAGCGCCAGCGACGACGAACCTGCCGGCATGGGCATCGAGTTCGACGAACTGTCAGAAGACGATCGCACGCGCATCAACGCGATGATCCGCTCGCTTCGCACCGGTCCGGGCGAGGCGTCTGCCGGATAGGCAGTGCAAATGCGCGGTCCCCCTCCAGCGAGATGGGACCGCGATCGCATCTGCCGAATGCCGCACCGAAGAGGCCTGTGGCCTCGAGCTGCCCAACGGCGCCGAGCTCGCTAGAAGGGGATATCGCCATCCGACGGCGGGGGCGCGCCTCCGCCACCGGTGTCGCCGCCGTAGCTCTGGCCGCCACCGCCGCCCATGCCACCACCGCCACCTTCGCCGCGGCCGCCGAGAAACTGCACGGTGTTGGCGACGATCTCGGTCGTCTGGCGCTTGATGCCTTCCTTGTCTTCCCACTCGCGGGTCTGCAGGCGGCCTTCGATGTAGACCGGCCGACCCTTCGAGAGATACTGCGAGCAGAGCTCGGCGGTCTTCCCCCAGGCGACGATGCGGTGCCACTCGGTTCGTTCCTGCCGCTCGCCGCTCTTGTCGGTGAAGCTCTCGTTGGTGGCCAGCGAGAAGTTTGCGACAGCCTGGCCGCTGGGCGTGTAGCGAAGCTCGGGGTCGCGCCCGAGATTGCCGACGAGAATTACCTTGTTGACGCTTGCCATAGGGGGTCACTCCGGTGGGACGCTGCGGGGGGGAATGCGGGCATGATTCCCCCCGCCCCCTGGGCAGTCAAGAGTGACGCCCGGGGCGCGCTCCGAGTGTTTCCGCGGCTTTACGATTTCGCCGCCGCGAGAATCGACCCCGATCCGCAATGGCGTTCTCATGCCCTCCCCATTACTCTCTAGCCTCGTTTTCCTTTCCGGGGGGTGAGGGGAGCATGGTCGATCGCGTCGCGATCCCATCTCGGGTTCCATTCGAGTCGCTTTCAGTCGAACGGTGTTCGCGAACGCCGGGGCGCGGGTGCGTGTCACCGCAGGCGTCTCTTTCGCGCCGGCTGACAGAACGCCGACAAAGCCCGACAGAACTCGCTCCCGCTAGCTGGCTGCAGGGGGCATTCGATGGCTAGGGCGAAGGCGGCGCGCGCAAGCGGCGCGGGTGGAGATTCCTTCGCCGCGCGCGTCACGAGCGAGGCCGTGGGCCTCCTGCTCGTGGGCTTCGGTTTGATTGCCGCGCTTTCTCTTTCGACGTACTCACCCGCCGATCCCGTCTTCGAGATCGCCACGGTGAACAACCGCATCGGGCCGGTGGGTGCGACCGTGGCGGGCTCGCTGCTCGGCCTGCTCGGCTACGGCGCGATCATCGTGGTGGGCGCCGCGGGCTATCTCGGCGGGCGCCTGCTGCTCGGGCGCGGCGTGCCCGAAGCGCGCTCGCGCTTCTGGATCGGGACGATCCTGCTCGTCATCGGTGTGACGACGCTGCCTCTCGTGCTGCATCACCTCGCACCCGGACGACTCGGCGCGCCGCTGGGGGGCCGCCTGGGCGAGTTCCTGGTCAGCGGTGAAGAGCTCCTGCTCGGTCAGTGGGGGGCGCTGCTGCTGAGCGCCTCGGTGTTGACCGTCGGTGTGCTCAGCGTGCTGGGCATTCCGACGGGTCGCGCGCTCGCGGCCACCGCGGCGGGCTCCGCCTACGCGGGGCGCTTCGCAGCCGACGGCTTGATCACCGTCGCTGCGCGGATCCGCGGCGTGCTCGAACCGGTCGCCAACGCCGTCCCGGGTTGGATGAGCGGCCTGGGGCAGACCCTCGGTCGCGTACGCCTGCCCACGTCGAAACGCAACCGGCGCCTGGCCGGGGTGGAGGAAGCCGAAGACCTCACCTGGGCCGCGGACGACGGGGAGGTGGAAGTCGCCCACGCCGACGGCGAAGAGTGGGAATACGTCGACGAGGAGAGCGCCGAAGAGGGCTCCGACGAAGAAGGCGAGTGGGAGTACGAGGACGAAGAGTCCGAAGAAGACGGCGAGTGGGAATACGAAGACGACGAGTCTTCCGAAGAAGTCGCCGCTGCCCCGAAGAGCGGGGGCAGCAAGGACGAGGCGCCGCACATCGTCGACCACGAACGCGACCGCGCCGCCAAGCGCAAGCCGAGCCAGGAGACCTTCGAGTTCAAGGAGGACGGTCCGCTCGGCCCCTACCGCCTGCCCGACGTCTCGCTCTTCCAGCGACCGACCAAGATCGACCTGCAATTCGATCGCGACAGCCTGCTGATGAACTCGCGCATCCTCGAGAAGAAGCTGATGGACTTCGGCGTCGAGGGGCGGGTCGTGCGCGTGCATCCCGGCCCCGTCATCACGATGTACGAGTACGAGCCGGGGGCCGGCGTCAAGGTCAACAAGATCGTCAACCTGACCGACGACCTCGCGATGGCGTTGCGCGCAATCTCGATTCGCATCATCGCTCCGCTGCCGGGCAAGAGCGTGGTCGGGATCGAGATTCCGAATCCCGAGCGCGAAACCGTGTACCTCGCGAACCTGCTCGAGTCGGAGACCTTCCGGAAGAGCAAGTCGATTCTCGAAGTCGCTATGGGCCACGACATCTTCGGCAACCCGGTGTCGTCGGATCTCGCGCGCATGCCCCACCTGCTCGTCGCCGGTGCGACGGGTACGGGCAAGAGCGTCTTCCTGAATGCGTTCCTGTGTTCGCTGCTGTGTCGCGCAAGGCCGGACGAACTGAAGCTCCTGCTGATCGATCCCAAGCTTCTCGAGCTTTCGATCTACGAGGGCATCCCGCATCTCATCGCCGAGGTCGTGACGAATCCGAAGCGCGCTTCGGCGGCGCTGCAGGCGATCGTGCGCAAGATGGAAGATCGCTATCAGCGCATGAGTGCGCTGCGCGTGCGCAACATTTCGCAGTTCAACGAGAAGATCGACGCGGAGCTCGCGGAGGGGAAGACGACCTACCGCCTGCGCCCGAAGCCCGGCGAGACCGAAGGCGAAGAAGTCGAGTACGAGCGCCTTCCCTACATCGTGGTGGTGATCGACGAACTCGCGGATCTCATGGTGACTTCCGCGAAGGACGTCGAGGAATCGCTGCAGCGCCTGGCGCAGATGGCGCGCGCCGCGGGCATCCACCTCGTGCTCGCGACCCAGCGCCCGAGCGTCGACGTGCTGACGGGCGTCATCAAGGCGAACTTCCCCTCGCGCGTCTCGTTCCAGGTCTCCTCGGGGACCGACTCGCGCACGGTGATCGACCAGAAGGGCGCCGAGAACCTGCTCGGCAACGGCGACATGCTCTTCCTGCCGCCCGGCACCTCGGTGGCCCAGCGTCTGCACGGCGCGTTCGTCACCGAAAAGGAAGTGCAGGAACTCGTGGCCCACCTGCGCGACCAGGGCAAGCCAACCTTCGACGTCGATCTCGTGAAGCTCGAGTTCCAGACCGAATCGCCCAGCGAGGGCGGCGACGGCGAGGAGGTCGACGAGATGTTCGACCAGGCCGTCGCGATCGTCGCCGAGACCCGCAACGCCTCGATCTCCTACATCCAGCGCCGGCTCAAGATCGGTTACAACCGCGCGGCGCGGATCATCGAGGAGATGGAGAATCAGGGCATGGTGGGCCCGCAGGTCGGCACCAAGGGGCGCGACGTCTTCCTGCCGACCGCCGATCCGGACGACTACGAATAAGGCGGCGGAAGAGCGCGTCGAACTCCACATGGTGAAGTCTCCCGAACGCGTGATCCGCTTCCTCCTGGCCCTGGCCGGCTGGATCGCCGTCGTCCTCCACGGCATGACGGACGCTGCGCGCGCCGGCGGTGGCGAGCCCGCTCCGAGCGACTGTGCGAAGCAGGTCGCCGAACGCGTTCAGTCGCGATACGACACCGTGCGCACCTTCGAGGCTGCCTTCCGTCAGCAGACGAAGGCGGTGGCCCTCGGTGGCCAGAGTCTCGGCGACGACGCGCCGAGCCAGGGCGTCGTCGTGTTCTCGAAGCCCGGTCGCATGCGTTGGCGCTACACGCAGCCGAATCCGAGTGAGGTCATCAGCAACGGCGAGACGCTCTGGATCGTCGACCCGGTGGCGAAGGAGGCACAGCGCCTACCGGTGACCGAGGGCTACCTCACGGGAGCCGCCCTCGAGTTCCTGCTCGGAGATGGAATGCTGCTCGAATCCTTCGACGTGAGTTCACCGGGCTGCGAGCCCGATGCCGAGGGCGTCGTCGAACTCGTGCTCGATCCGAAGACCGACGCGAGCTACGAGCGACTGCGCCTGTGGGCGAGCCGCGAGAGCGGCGACATCGCCCGTACGAGCCTCGTCGACCTCTTCGGCAACGAGACCACGATGTCGTTCTCGAACGCCATCGTGAACGAACCGCGGGACGCCGCGACGTTCGAATTCGAGCCGCCCGAGGGCATGAGCGTCATCGATCTCACGCCCCAGCAGTAGCCTCTCTCGCGCTGCGCAATTCTCTTCGACGCGCTGTCCCACTTCCGCGATTGGGCACTCACGCTCGCGAATTCCAGTGCCACGACACGCGTTGCAGTGCAGATCGAACGCAGGCTTGCATCGTTTTCCGGAAGCAAAGCCGGGTGTTGGTGGCCCGACACCGAAGTCGGAAACTCCACGTTCAACCAGGTGCTGCGCAAACATTTGTGGCGGCGATCGGCAGCGAATACGTAAGACAAATGCAGTTCCAAGCGGCACATAACGTCACCGGAATTGACGCGTATGGTCGTTCACGCCATCACTTCGAACGGAACAACTTCGCCAGCCCTTCGCGGTGGATTGCGTTTTTAAAACAGCGGTTTGCCTGTGGCCTTGCCGCCTCGATCTTGTTGACACCCTTAGGGCCCTTGATAAACTCGATCTCTGCAAAACCTTCGAAAAATCGTGGCGTTCGATGCGCATTAGCAAGTCAGAGCAGGGCGGTCCGGCGCAGCAGCATTTCAATGCGAACCCGGCGGACCGAGGGGGTATCCCTCTCGGCGTAGCTCGAACGAGCGCGCAGCCCCGTACGCGACGTAACACCATGTACCGCCTCAGCAAAGCGCAACACTTTTCGATCATGCGCGGAACTTCGAAGGTTCCCCCTCCGCAACACCTCCCCCTGGTGCAACGAGTTGCCGTGGGTCGTACGGCGTATGAGGTGTCATTGCATGTTCGTGTGTCCGCACAGGGCGGGCGGCACGGCCTTTGCATTGCATCTCATCCATCACGTTCCTCGAATGTCGGTGACGCTGACGCGTGGGTTGGCACATACGGTGTGGGAACGCTGGATGAGGAGAGGGCGCAATGAGCGAGTACGAAGGCGGGTCCGGTTCAGGCTCTGGTCGAAAGGGATTCGTACGCGACGTGATGCGGCGGATCTCACCCGCGGGTGGTCGCCCGGGTAGTGGCGATCCCGATGCACCGCTGGGCCGTGAAGAGCGCTCCTTCCAAAGCGAGATCGAACAGCTCCAGGATGCCATTCGCTTCTTCGGTGCCGACTCGCACGAATTCCGACAGCGCCTCGATCGCGTGGTTGCGGATTACGAATCCCTGCGCCGCCGCTTCGACTCCTCGCGCGAACAGATCCGCGACGGTGAAGCGCAGAACGAAAAGCTCGTGAACATGCTGCAGGAGGCGAAGCAGCAGATCGAAGTCCTCAAGGAAGAGGTCGACAAGCTCTGCGCACCGCCCAACACCTACGGCGTCTTCACCCGACCCAACAAGGACGGCACGGCCGAGATCGTGGTCGACGGTCGCGCGATGCGCGTGAACGTCCACCCGAACCTCGACGCCTTCCAGCTCGAGGAAGGTCAGCTCGTCGTCTTGAACGAAGCCTTCAACGTGATCGAGCCCGCCGGCTACACCCAGCGCGGTGAGATCGCGGCCGTGGTCGACACGATCTCGGAGAATCGCTGCCTGGTGATGGGCCACACCGACGACGAGCGCGTCGTCACCCTGGCCGAGCCGCTGCGCCGCGAGAAGATCAGCGTGGGTGATCACCTGATGATCGACACCCGCACCCAATATGCCTTCGAGAAGATGCCCAAGGCTTCGGTCGAAGAGGTGATGCTCGAGGAGATCCCGGACGTCGCCTACGAATCGATCGGTGGCCTCGGCGACCAGATCGAAGTGCTGCGCGATTCGGTCGAGCTGCCGTATCTCCACCCGGAGATCTTCGACAAGTTCGAGCTCAAGCCGCCCAAGGGCATCCTGCTCTACGGCCCGCCCGGCTGCGGCAAGACGATGATCGCCAAGGCCGTGGCGAACAGCCTGGCGCGCAAGATCGAAGAGCGCACCGGCGAGTCGACCACCGCCTACTTCCTCAACGTGAAGGGCCCCGAGCTCCTGAACAAGTACGTGGGCGAGACCGAGAGCAAGCTGCGCGAGGTCTTCAAGAAGGCCCGCGACAAGGCGGCCGGCGCGAACTGCCCGGTGGTGATCTTCTTCGACGAAATGGATTCGCTCTTCCGCATGCGCGGTTCGGGCGTGTCCTCCGACATGGAAGCCACGGTGGTGGCGCAGTTCCTGTCCGAGATCGACGGCGTCGAGAGCCTCGAGAACGTGATCGTGATCGGCGCGTCGAACCGCCAGGATCTGATCGACCCCGCGGTGCTGCGCCCGGGTCGCCTCGACCTCAAGGTCAAGGTGAATCGCCCGGACGAAGCCGCCGCGCGCGAGATCTTCGCCAAGTACCTCACCGATCGACTGCCGATCGACGCGGCCCTCAACGAGAAGCACGGTGGCGCCGCCGAGGCCTGTGCCAGGCTCATCGAGGACATCATCAAGAAGATGTACTCGACGGGTGAGGAGAACAAGTTCCTCGAGGTCACCTACGCCAAGGGCGAGCGCGAGATCTTCTACTTCAAGGACTTCAGCTCGGGCGCGATGATCGAGAACATCGTCGCGCGCGCGAAGCGCAAGGCGGTGAAGCGAGCGATCGCCGGAGAGGCCGAGGGCATCACGGCCGAGGACCTCTTCGAATCCGTCCGCGAGGAGTTCAAGGAGAACGAGGATCTCCCGAACACCACGAATCCCGACGATTGGGCGCGCATCTCCGGTCGCAAGGGCGAGCGCATCATCAACGTGCGCACGCTGATCTCCGGAATGGAGCGCAAAGAGGAGTCGATCGAGACCGTCGCCGGCTCAGGGCAGTATCTCTGAGAAGGAGTCGGTCGTAGGGATGCGCGGGTGCGAAGTCTTCATCTGCAAACCTTCGATCGGTGGATGAAGCAATGGCTACGCAGACCGTCATGGGTACCGAGATCGAGTACGGGATCACCGTCAAGAATGATCCCGACTTCGACCCCATCTCGAGCTGCGTCCTGCTCGTCAACGCGTACCGGGAAGACCCAGCGGGCGAGATCCTCTGGGATTACGACCAGGAGAACCCGCTCGCCGATGCGCGCGGTTTCCAGGTGGACGGCGAGAAGTACACGCCGAACCAGCAGGAGAACATCGCCCGCAACAAGACGCTGATCAACGGCGCGCGCTACTACGTCGATCACGC
>JANQEL010000046.1 GCA_028278345.1 Myxococcota bacterium | reverse complement strand
TGCCGGCCCTGCTGCTCGCGCTCCACCGCACGCGCTTCGAGGGCGTGCTCGAACTCACCCGCGACAAGACGCACAAGGAAGTCACCTTCCACCAGGGTCAGCCCGTGCTCTCCGAGTCGAACGTGCAGAGCGAAACCCTCGGTCTGCAGTTGATCGACCAGGGGATCATCGATCGCGCGGCCCACCAGCGCGTCTCCGAATTCATGGAACGCAAGGGCTGCAAGGAAGGGGTGGCCCTCTTGGCCCTCGAACTGCTCAAGCCCAAGGAGCTCTTCATCGCGCTGAAGGAGCAGGTGCGCCGCCGCCTGCTCGAGGCATTCGCCTGGGCGGATGGGCAGTACAAACTCGGCGAGGTCGAGGAGCTGAAGCAGGAGGTCCAGCCCCTGCGTTCGGATCTGCTCGCCCTCGTCCACGAAGGCCTCGCCAACCACTGGACCCCCGACCGTCTGCTCACCGACCTGACGCCGTTCATCGAGCGCTATCCCGTTCGCAACAAGGCCTTCGACGAGCTCGAACAGCGGCTGTCCCCCGACGAAGAGGTGACGCCACTGCTCGATGCGATCGACGGCACCCGCAGCCTCGGGACGGCGATCGGAAGCGGTTTCAACTCGGTGCGCGTCCTGGCGGGCGCGTGGATGCTCGCCTGCGGCGCCTTCGCTTCCTTCGAGGACGAACCCCTGCCCTCGCGAGACGAGGACGCCGTCGACGGCGAAGCCGAGGACATCTTCGAGATCGAGGTCGTCACGAAGTCCGACGCCGATGCGGGCGAGGCGGCGGCGAACGCGCCGGAAGACGCGGGCGACGCCGACGAACTCTCCCCCGCCGCCCAGGAGATGCGCGACGAGGTCTTCGCCCTGCTCGAAGACCTCGAAGAACGCTCCCTCTACGAGATGCTCGGCGTCGGCGAAGACGCGACGGACGGCGAGATCCGCAAGGCCTACTTCAAGGCTGCGAAGCGCTTCCATCCCGACGCCCTCAACCACCTCGGGCTCGCGAGCATCAAGGAAGAAGCCGCCCGGGTGTTCGCACGGATCGCCGAGGCAAACGACGTACTACGCGACGCTGCCAAGCGTGCCGACTACGACGCACGCCAGGCCAGCGACGAGCCGATGGTCGACACCCACGCCCTCGCCCAGGCCGAGACCTTCTACCGCAAGGGCGAGATCCTGGTCCGCATGGGTGACTTCCGCGGCGCGCTCGAGTACCTCGAGAACGCCGTCGAGCTCTGGCCGGACGAGTGCGAGTACCAGAGTGCGCTCGGCTGGGCGCTCTACAAGCAGCCCCAGGCCGACGTCCCCCGAGCCCTCGAACACCTCGAAAAAGCAGTCGAACTCGACTCCGAGCAGGCCGTCGCGCTGTTCCGTCTGGGCATGGTGCTGCGCGCCGCCGGCGAGGAAGAGCGCGCAACCGAGGCGATCGCGCACGCCAGGAGCCTCGACCCGAAGGTCTCCTGAGCCCCCGGCGCCCCAATCATCAACCCGTTGTTCTGCTTGACGAAACCTCGACAGTACGTCAATGTACCGAGCGGTTTCACTGCAAGGGACGGGACTCGATGGCCGCGCGAAAGTTTCAAAAACGCCTCACTCCCCAGGGCGCGGAGAGCCGCGAACGCCTGCTACAGGGCGCGATCGATCTGATCTCCGAGCGCGGGTACGCGGCGACGAGCGTCGATGCGATCTGCCGACACGCGGGAACGGCGAAGACTGCCCTCTACTGGCACTTCAAGAGCAAGGAAGGCCTGCTCAACGCGATCATCGA
>JANQEL010000196.1 GCA_028278345.1 Myxococcota bacterium | reverse complement strand
GTTCGTGCCAAGCTATGCCGCCTTGCGGCCGTTCGGTCGGGTGATTTCGAAGTGAGGGGAGGATGATGGTGAAGCGACTGGTTCAGGTTCTTGGCGTTCTCGTGCTTCTACTATTGATCGTGCTCTATGTGCTGGGCACGGGGATGGTGTTTTCGGGGCCGGTGGCGGGGACGCCCGAGGCGGATCCAATCAAGCCGGAAGTGATTGCGGAACGGGCCGAGGCCATCCGCCAGGCGGGGATCGACATCGGCGTCGCCAAGCCGAAGCAGATCCTGTTCGGCGACCTTCACGTCCACTCGACCTTTTCCTTCGACGCATTCCAGCTGAGCCTGCCGATGGCCCAGGGCGAAGGCGCGCACCCGATCGCCGACGCGTGTGACTACGCGCGGCATTGTTCGGGGCTCGACTTCTGGTCGATCAACGACCACGGCATCGCGCTCACTCCGGATCGCTGGTCGCAGACCCTCGACACCATGCGCCAGTGCAACGAGATCGCCGGCGACCCGAGCAACCCCGACACCGTCGCCTACCTGGGCTGGGAATGGACCCAGGTCGGCTGGGTGCCCGAGGATCACTACGGCCACAAGAACGTGATCCTGCGCGATCTCGACGACGACAAGATTCCCGCGCGCCCCATCACCGCGGGCTTCCCGCCCGGCACGCCTCCCCTCGACGAAACGACACCCTCCCCCTTCCTGGTCGGCGCCATGGCGCTCTACGAATGGGATGGCGGCGGCCCCGAACTCGCGCGCTACCTCGCCGAGTTGAACGAGAACGTCCAGTGCGAAGCCGACATTCCCGTGCGCGATCTGCCCGCCGATTGCCAGGAAGGCGCGCCGACGCCAAAGATCCTCTTCGACAAACTCAATGACTGGGGTCACGAAACCATGGTGATCCCCCACGGCACGACCTGGGGCTTCTATACGCCGCTGGGTTCGTCGTGGGACAAGCAGCTCGCCCCCGGCATGCACGACCCGAACCGCCAGCGCATCATCGAGGTCTTCAGCGGCCACGGCAACTCGGAGGAGTACCGACCCTTCGAGGAGGTGACGGTCGGCGCCGACGGTTCGCGCACCTGTCCCGCCCCCAACCACAACTTCCTTCCCTCGTGTTGGCGGGCCGGCGAGATCATCCAGCAGCGCTGCCTCGAAGCCGGCGAAAGCGATGGCGAATGCGAAGAGCGCGCCACGGTCGCCCGCCAGAACTACGTCGACGCCTATCGCAACAGCGGGGGCAACACGGTGCCCGGCGCCACCCTCGACGACTGGCAGGATTCCGGCCAGTGTCGCGATTGCTTCCAGCCCTCGTTCAACTATCGCCCGAAGAGCTCGGTGCAGTACATCCTCGCCCTGGGTCGACAGGATCGCAGCGACGAGAGCAATCGCTTCCGCTTCGGTTTCATCGCGGCGAGTGACAACCACTCCGCTCGCCCGGGCACGGGGTACAAAGAGGTCTCACGGCGAGAGTTCACCGAGGCGCGTTTCGGCAAGATGATCGACACGCCCCTGGGCTACACGCCGAAGACCGAGCCCAGGCCCTACTCGGTCGAAGCCTCGAAGGAATTCAGCACCGCGATCTTCTCGGTCTTCGAAACCGAGCGCGGTTCTTCCTTCTTCCTGAACGGCGGCCTCGCGGCCGTGCACAGCGAAGGACGCAGTCGCGAAGAGATCTGGGACGCCATGCAGCGCCGCGAGGTCTACGGCACGAGCGGGCCGCGCATCCTGCTCTGGTTCGACCTGCTGAACGGCCCCGACGGCATCCCGCAGCCGATGGGCAGCGTCGTCGAGCTCGACGAACAGCCGATCTTCCAGGTTCGCGCGGTGGGCTCCTTCAAGCAGAAGCCAGGCTGCCCGATCGACGCCTTCAACGCGATGAGCGAAGACCGCCTCGACTATCTCTGTCAGGGCGAGTGTTACAACCCTTCGGACTCGCGCCGACCGATCACGCGCGTCGAGGTGGTTCGCATCCTGCCGCAGCTCGACGAGCACGATGAGATCTCGGCTCTCGTGCAGGACCCGTGGAAGGTGATCCCCTGCCCCGCCGACGGGAACGGCTGCCGGGTCGCCTTCACCGACCCCGAGTACGACGGCCTCGCCCGCGACGCCGTGTACTACGTGCGCGCGATCGAGTTCCCGAGCACGGCGGTCGCCGCCGATCCCCTCGGCTGCACCTACGACGCTTCGGGACGCTGCATCGAGGTCTCGCCCTGCAGCGATCGGCCCCTCGACGACGACTGCCTCTCCGAGACCGAAGAACGCGCGTGGTCGTCGCCGATCTTCGTGGAGCGACCGCGCAGCTAGGGGCGGTGCGCCACACATCTCGAATGGCGATGCACACTCGTTGCCGGTCTGGGCGACGGGGCGTTCCTTCGTTCAAGTGATTCTCGAAACCTTCCGAATCACTGCACGAAGGTACGAACGTGAAGATCTCCTCCCCCGACGATCGCGACGAACACCTCGAGGCGCTGCGTAGCGACCTCGAGGACCTGCTCGCGCAGCCGACATCCCAGCAGGTCCGCCCGTGCGCGGGTTGCGACATGCGCTGCGGTTGTCCGGCGGCCTCGACCGAATGCTGCTGTGAGTGCGCGGCCACCTGCAAGAACGCCGCGATGAAGATCTCTTCCGATGGAAATCGCTATCCGATCGAACAGCGCGTGCTCCCCCTCGTCTATGGGCTCGCGAGCATGCGTGTGATCACGCCCTGCTGGTCGTGTCAGGGGCATCCGGCGACCTGCGACGACGGCAGCGTGAAGGCACCGCAAGTCTGGTTCTACTCGCGGTCGATCGCCCTGGTGCACCTGATCGGACAATTCCTCTCCGACGCATGGACGGCGAAACAGCTGCGCCACGAATGGCAGGTGCGCACGAGCCCCTACTCCGAACGCAACGTGCCCATCTTCATCATCGAGCCGCACATGAGCGTCGACGAGATCACCGAACGCGACTGCCTGAACGATCTGCAACACGACCTCCACTTCCTCGGAACCGATTTCGAACATCGCATCCGAGCCTTCGCGAAGCGCGAACTCGACAGGCTCCCACCCGCTCCCCCCGGAGATCCAGCATGAGCGTTCCCGGGCTCGCCGTGGCACCCAGCGCGTTGGCCGCGCTCCAACGCTCCCCCGAATCTCCCGTCGAGGCGCGCGTTTCGGGGAGGCTCGCGCAGGTTCGCATCGGCATCGCGGATTATCCCCAACGCATCGCCGCCCACTACGACGACCTCATCCGCGGCAACGTCCACGCCTTCGCGAAGGAGCTGGGAGCGCCGATCGAGTTCCGACACTTCGGCCTCGAGATCGAGTTCGCGAGCGAGGTCGAGATCGAGATGTTTCGCGACCAGACCCTCGACGCGGGGGCTCGCGATCTGGTGGCGACCTTCGGCCCCGTGTTCATCCGAAATGCGGTGCTTCCCGCCGCGGTTCGCAAGGAGGGCCACCGCGGCCGCTTCGAAGACCTGAACTTCCACATCGACCGCAGCGCACTCCAGGTAACGCAGTACTCCCTCTATACGCGCGATCCCGACGACCCGGTCCAGCGAGATCCCCGCACGGCTTCGACCCTCTTCATCGCCAACCTCGTTGCTCTACTACAAGACGCGCGCGAAACCGGCGTGCCCGCTGCGCCGTGTGACGTGCTGCCAAACCATCACACCCTGTTCGGCGAGGAAGACGTGCGCTCTCTCGT
Source organism: Myxococcota bacterium (assembly GCA_028278345.1). GTDB lineage: Bacteria > Myxococcota_A > UBA9160 > UBA9160 > UBA4427 > DUBZ01. The sequence continues at coordinate 4,773 of JANQEL010000196.1, read as the reverse complement.
CGGCGACATCATCTTCGAGCAACCATGGGGTGCGCCCGCCGGTACGGGCGAGATCGGCCTCCAGCACAACGCGCTCGTGCGCCACGCCAGTTGGTACCGCGGGAACTACGAGAAGGGCTGGCCGATCGGCGTGCAGTTCCTGAAGTAGTTCCGGCGCGCGGCCGAACTCAGGATTCCTCTTCGGGCTGCTTCTCGGGTGCGGGTTCGAAGCCGAGCCCGCGAAGCTCGGCGTGGGCTTCGTCGAGTTCCTGTGCGTGGATCACGACGGTCACGACATCCCCGGCCTTCGGTTCGTAGTCGCGGGTGGTCGGGAAGGCCCGCTTGCCACGCTTCACCAGCAACAGCACGTAGCCCTCGGCCCGACCGACCTTGTCGCGGGCGCTCGCGTCGGCTTCTTCCTCTTCACCCTCATTCGGCTCGGGCTCGCCGACGAATTGCCACTGCTCGCTCACCGTCATGTCGTGACGGATGCGAACGTCCCAGCGTTCGAGATCGTGGTGGCGTTTGAACAGGCCTTCGACCTCGGCGTTCGGATCCTCGCGCCGGTAGGCCGCGTAGCCGCGGGGCACGTTGAAGAGCTCGGCCGCGGTGGTGACGAAGCGACGGTTCAGTTCTTCGTTCGCCGTCATGCCGAGGGTCGTGCCGACGAGTTCGAAGCGCGCGCGCTGCATGATGCGATCCTGCAGCGCGTTGCCGAAGACGACGTTGAAGCCGGCGTCCTCCGCCATGCGGCAGTGCTGGGGGTTCGCATCGAGGAAGACGACGGTCTGACCGGCGTCGCGCAGGGCCTGACCGAGCAGCAGCCCGAGCCCTGGAACACCGAGGATCCCCACCGTGTCGCGTCCGGGTAGGCGCACCCCCAACAAGTGGGCCAGCGGCTTCGCGGTGAAGCCGGCGAGCACCACCGTCCCCGCGATCGTGAGGAAGACCATCGCTCGCAGGCTGTCGCTCCCCTGCATGCCGGCATCGGCCAATGCGACGGCCGAGATCGAGGCCACCGCGGCGGCCACGATGCCGCGCGGGGCCACCCAGGCGACGAGCATGCGCTCGCGCGCGGTGAGATCGGAACCCAGGGTGCAGAGAGCCACGTTGATCGGACGAACGATCAACACGAGGGCCCCGACGGTCATCGCGCCAGCCATTCCGAGCGCCTGTATCTCCGCCATGCGCACGTCGGCGGCGAGCAGCACGAAGAGCAATCCGATCAGCAGAACACTCAGCTGATCCTTGAACTCGCGAAGGTCGCGATCGACGCGGCTGCGCATGTTGCCCACCACCACGCCGGCCACTGGCACCGCGAGGATGCCGCTATGGGGAACGACCATGTTGCTCACCACGAAGAGCAGCAACACCGCGGCGAGAGTGAAGATGTTCTCGTAACCATCGGGAACGAGGCGCTTGACGCGCAGCAAACCGCCGAGGATCACGCCCCCGAGCAGCCCCATGAAGGCGCCGAAGCCGAGCTGCATCAACACCGCTCGCCCACCGAGGGCCAGGGTGTTGGCGTCGGGAGCCAGGGCGACCTCGAGTACCAGCACGGCGAGGATCGCGCCGATCGGATCGATCAGGACGCCTTCAGCTTCGAGCACCGTCGCCACGCGCGGGCGCAGGCGAAGCTCGCCCACCAACGGGCCCACGACCGTCGGCCCGGTCACGGTGACGAGGCTCCCGAACATCGCAGAGAGGAACCACGACCAGCCCAGCAGTTCGTGGGCGGCGAGGGTCGCGCCGATGCCCGTGAGCAGCGCGCCCCAGGTCACCAGCCTGCGAATCGCGAGCTGTGAACGCTGCAGGCGCGACCACTCGAGGTTGAGCCCACCCTCGAAGAGGATCACCGCCACCGCGAGCTCGACGATGTCGAAGAGCCCCGTGCCCAGGGTCTGCGGCTGCACCCACGCCAGCCCATCGGGGCCGAGTCCGACGCCGAGACCCAACAGGATCACGATGCCGGGGATGCGCAAGTGCTTCGCGATCGACTGACCGAGCACACCCGCTGCAAGCGCGATCACGAAGGTGACGATGGCTGCATGCATGATCGCGTAGAGAGTAGGAGGACGCGGGTGCGTCGCAATCGCGCGGGCATTGGCACCCGCTCGTCAGCTATTCGCGTGCGCTACTCAGGCGCTTCTCTTCGGCCTGCTCGAACAGATCGTGGACGTCGCCCACGCAAAGCAGCAAGCGGCGGTACAGGCGGACCTTCAGCCCTTCCAGCACCGAGAATGCGACGAGCGCGAAGACGCTCGAGGTCAATGCGACCGCGAGAGCGCCGAGTTCGAGGGAGGTATTCGAGAGATGCATGGAGAGGAAGAGGATCAACATGCCGCCCGTCGTCCCCACGAAGCCGATCGGCGGGAGCAGGCTCGCGTACATCGAGATGAGCCCCGCATAGTGGCTGTGATACTCGTGCATCACGTACTCGCGCGAGGCGTCGAAGACGAAGTCGCTCGGGTAGTGATCCGTCATGTCGTTCTGACGCATCGACTTGCGGAGCACCCGCATCATCACGACGGAGAGCGGATCGTTGTCGGAGGTCTTGCCACCGCTGCGCTTCGTGAGTTCCGACGCGGTCAGGCGCTCGGTCGCCCGCCAGCCCTGCAGACACAGGCGCAGGCCGCGAATGAACGGCACCCACACGGCGCCAAGCGCCACGAGGGTCAAGAGCAGCATTACGGCTTCGTCGGGAAGGATCGACGAGACGTCTTCGGGATTCATCGGGGAGAACTCCTGGTGCGTCGATTACGGTGATGCGAAAGCGCGAACGGACCGAGCCGGTCGCGTGAAGGGGATCAACCCTTCCACTTGCGGTCGGCGAGGATCTCGAGGGCCTTGCTGAGGGTGCCCTGGCTGCCGATCGGATACTCGATCAACAGATCGCCCTGCCCCTGGTAGCGGCGTTCGATCTCGTCGCGCACGTCCTGCACGCGGCCGGGGTAGCGCATCTGGATCAGCACCTCGGCCTTGATGAAGCGCAGGCTCGCATCGCGCGCCATCAGTTCCGGATGGCTGCTCTGCCACTCGGCGGCGAGCATCGGCTCGAGATGGAGCTCCATGTACTTGTCCGCGAAACGATCGAGCTCCGACAGCGCCCGACCATCCTTGCGGTCGATCAGGTTCTGCATCGTGGTGTGGATGTGGATGAGATCGTGGTAGGCGCGTTCGAGATCGTGCTTGCGCTGGTCGAGGGCGGCACCGCCCAGCGGCGTCTCGTCGGCCATCGGCGTCAAGGTGGCGTCGCGAGAGGGGCCGGAGGCGCAGGCCATGCTGATCGCGGCGAAGCCCGCGGCCAGGATTGCGGCGAACGGCTGCTTCGCGGTCGTCTTCGAGAGTCGAGTCGTCATCGCTCTATTCCTCCTGCTCGTGGTACATGTGTCGCAGTAGGGTGTGGACGGGATGCTCTCGCTGCGCGCGCAGAGCGGGGATCAGATCGTCGCTGCTGAACGTTGCACCGTAGAGCGGGATCGCGGCCTCTCGGCCCTCGATCTGCTTTTCGAGCTTGGCGACCAGGCGCTCGAGTTCGGCGATGCGGTTCACCACCGTCGAGCGCTCGATCGTGAGATCACGCCGCGCGGGCGCGTTGGGATCGATTCGCGCGGGGCTCGCCGCCGTGGCATCGAGGGTCTGGTCGAGTTCACCGCGTCGCCCGGTGAGATCCGCGATCTTGCCTCGCAGCTCCGAGCGCTTCTTTTCGAGATCCTTCAGCCCGGCGTTCAGCTCTTCGAGAGGCGCGGCCTCCGCGAAGCCGAGATACATGATCACCAACTCGTCCATCAACGCGCGCCGGAAGGCCGCGATCTCGTTCGCACCGGTTTCGCTGTTGTCGATCCAGCCGCTCACGTGGCGCGAGCGGGTTACGTGGTCGGCCACCGGGCGGGCCCGGCCGAGGAACTCGTTCGAGCGCCCCTGGTGTTCGAGGGCCGAGGTGAGCGAGCTCCACACCTTGCGATCGAAGGGATAGGTGCGCAGGGCCATGGCGTAGCGCGCCGTGACCATCTCGATCTCGGCGGCCGTGATGTTGCCCGAGGAAAAGGCCAGGAAGGCATCGCCGAATCCCTTGGCGGACTCGTAGGCGGCGAAGTAGGCCGAATCGGGGATCAGCTCGATGCCGTCTTCCTTGTGGGCAAACTCGTCGAAGAACGATAGGTAGCTGGAGTAGATGCGGGCCGCGCTGCGCACGTGCTCGTCACGGCTCGCGGGCTCGCTCTGGCTGCGCGAGAGGTAGTAGTCGGCCGCGTTGAGGCTGGCTTCCTGGATCTCTTCCCACAGGCTGTGGAGCATCTCCGCGTAGGCCTTGTGGCCCGTGATGCGGAAGCCCAATTCCATCCAGGCTTCGTCGTGACGCACGCCGAAGAGTTCGCGATACACGCCCGTGGCATCGTCGATCGTGAAGGGCGACTCGACATAGGGGTCGACCCCGAGGCGCTGCTTCGCGGCGTAGATCTCGCCGATCTGGCGCAGCACCCGGATGTAGACCGCCGCTTCGCCGGTGGGCGTCTCCGCGCGGTTCAGCGCCGTTTCGTAGGCGCCGCTCGCGACGCCCATCGCCTTGATGGTCTCCTGGGAGAGACCCTGCATGGCCAGCAGCGAGCGCGCGGCTTCGTGCTGCTTGGTGGCCTCGAAGAGCGCGAGGGTGAAGGTGAGGCTGCCGCCGTCGCTTTCGCCGCTATCGAGGCGCTCGACGATGCGATCGAGGTAGCCCTTCGAGGAAGCCTCGAGCGGAATGACATCGGGGTGGCCACCCACGCGCCCGTCGTGCAGCAGGCGAACCAGGGCGGC
>JANQEL010000007.1 GCA_028278345.1 Myxococcota bacterium | reverse complement strand
GTGCCAGTCCCAGTCTCAGTCCTAGTGACGATCCCAGACCTGTCCCGCACCCGCGGTGAGGTACTCGACCCGATCTTCGATCCACTTGATCGGCTTGCCTCCCGCCTTGCGCGAGAGGATCGCGGTGATGTCGATGCCGCGATCCTCTCGCGCAAGGCGGGAGGCAAGCCGATCAAGTGGATCGAAGATCGGGTCGAGTACCTCACCGCGGGTGCGGGACAGGCCTGGGATCGTCACTACGAAGCGAAGCTCGCGGTGAAAGCCGACGGCACCTTCACCGGGTTCCGCGTGAAGCTGGTCGATGACATCGGCGCGAACGGCGAGGGCTACGGCTCGATCAGCGCAGCCAAGGTACTCACCGCCTTCACGGGTCCGTATACGATCGAAGCCGCGGAGTACGACCTGACGCTGGTCGCGACCAACAAGGTGCCCGCGCATCCGTATCGAGGCATGGGTCCGCCGCCGCACTTCTTCGTGCTCGAGAGCCTGGTCGACCAGACCGCGCGCAAACTCGAGATCGATCCCGCGGAGCTCCGGCGCAAGAACTTCATCCCGCCCGATCAGTTCCCCTACACGATCCCGAGCGGCAACGAATACGACAGCGGGCAATACGAGGTCGTGCTCGACAAGGCCCTCGGGCTGGCGGGTTACGACAAGCTCCGCGAAGAGCAGAAGCAGGCACGCGAGCAGGGCCGCCTGGTCGGCATCGGCGTGGTCTCGATCATCGAGCCCGGAGTCATGGACCCGAACGCCTACGCGATCATCGGCATGCCCGGCGTGGGGCAGCCCGAAGGCGCGACCGTTGCCTTCGACGTACTCGGCAATGTCACCGTTCGTGTGGGCTTCAGCCTCGAAGGCCAGGGCCAGTACACTCTGATCACCCAGCTCGTCGCCGACTACTTCGGCCTCGAGATGTCGCAGATCTCGGTGCTGTGTCTCGATACGCAGACCGCCCCGCCCCACTATGGCCCCGGAGGCAGTCGCCTCGGCGTCGCGATCACCGGTGCGGTGCTCGGCGCCTGCGAACGCATCAAGGAAAAGATGCTCACCGTAGCCGCCGGCGTCTTCCAATCGCCGAAGGAAGCGCTGGAACTGAAGGACGGCATCGTGGGCATCCCCGGGGTCGAGCAGGCGCAGCTCCCGGTCGCCGCCGTCGCGGGCATGATGCTCGGCCGCAGCGATCTCCTGCCGCCCGAAGTCGACCCCCGTCCGGAAGCCACCTACGCGTGGACGGCCGCGGGCCGCACCGAGCCCGACGAGCAGGGCCGCGCCAAGAGCTACCTCACCGCCGCGCAGTCGGTTCACGTGGTGCAGGTCGAGATCGACCCCGATACGGGCTTCACCCAGATCAAGGGCTATTGGGTCGTCGACGACTGCGGCACGCGCCTCAACCCCGCCACCCTCGAAGGGCAACTCCAGGGCAGCATTGCCCAGGGTGTCGGCGCCGCGTTGCTCGAGGAGTACATCTACGACGAAGACGGTCAGCCTCTCGTCACGAATTACATGAACTACCTGATGCCGACGGCCAGCGACGTACCGCTGGCGGTGAAGGACGACGTCGTCACGCCCTCGCCCTTCACACCGCTCGGTGCCAAGGGCTGCGGCGAAGGCGCGATCCACGCGACGCCCTCCGCGATCCTCTGCGCGATCAACGACGCACTGGCACCGCGCGGCCTTCAGGCCACCGAAGTCCCCGCTTCGCCCATGCGGCTCTGGAAGCTCCTGCACGGCGAAGGGAACTGATCCCGATTCGATCCACCCAAACAGCACAGCACAAACCCATCACCACGATCAAACCATCAGAACAGGAGACGCCCGATGGCCGAAGAAGAGAATCATTTCGTCGCACTGTCCGAATGCCACTTCATGAATCCCGGCACGCTGCAGGAAGTCATGTACTTCCCGAACAATCAGCGCTGGTGGGATTCGGTCGACGGCGTCATGCGAGCCTGGTCGGGCCGCGACCTCACGGGTGAGTGGCCTCATCCGCTGGCCGAAGAGCTCATCAAGTACATGGACGAAGCCGGGGTCGACGTCTGCTTCGCACTGCGCGAAGGCATGATGGACATCTCGGGGAACCTGGTCTCGTTCTCGACGAACCAGTTCATGATCGACCAGATCGCCCCCTACCCCGACCGCATGTACCTCGAGTGCATGGTGGGCCCGATTCTCAAGCGCGGCGTCAAGCACGCGATCTGGGAACTCGAGCACATGGTGAAGAACTGCAACGCCAAGCTCTGCAAGGTCTACATGCCGGAGGACGACGGCCCCCTCGACGATCGGAGAATGTGGCCGTTCTATGAAAAGTGCCAGGAGCTCGACATCACGCTCACGATCCACACGGGCATGAGCTACGTGGTGCCGCAGCCGAGCAAGCATACCCACCCCGACACCCTCGACCAGGTGATGATCGATCACGAAGACCTTCGCGTGATCTGTTACCACATGGCGTGGCCCCACACCGAAGAGCTGATCGGTCTGTGCGGCAAGCACAAGAACCTCTACGCCAGCATGTCGGGCGTGGTCGGCTGGTACGAACGCTCCCCCTACCGCGGCTATCACGCGATCGGCACCGCGCTCCAGTGGATGGACCACAGCAAGATCGTGATGGGTCTCGACCTGCCCTTCGACGACACCAAGCGCGTGGTCGACTGGGTGCGCAACCTCGAGATGCCCCAGGAACTGCAGGAGAAGTACGGCTACCCGGAGATCACCTCCGAGATGCGCGCGGCCTTCCTCGGGAAGAACCTCGCGCGACTGGCCAAGATCAGCGACAAGAAGCGCGTCTGATCGCCGCACGCGCAGCGCGCGTGCGTTGAGGCGAGCCGCGGCGTCCGTGCACGAGCACGGGCGCCGCTTTCGCGAGTGCGATTTCGAACGCGCTCGACCGAGAAGGAAACGAGGAGAGGCCACGTGGCGAACACGGGTGACCAACAAGCCTGCATCATCGGCATCGGACAGACGGATTTCTGCCGCAAGCCGGGCTCGGGCATGACCCAACTCGGCATCCAGCTGAAGGCGTCGGCCGCGGCACTCGACGACGCCGGCCTCCGCGGGAAGGACGTGGACGGCATCATGCCTTTCCCGAACCTCGGCCACGCCGAAGCCTTCGCGGCGAACCTCGGCTGCGAGAACCTCCGCTACGCGTCGATCATCCACATGGGCGGTGCGGCGCCCTGCGCATCACTCCAGGCGGCCGGGGCCGCAGTCACGACCGGGATGGCGAACTACGTGCTCATCCCCGCCGGTTGGAACGGCTACTCCGGCGCGCGCGTCAAGCAAACGGTGAGCCAGGACACGGCCTCGATCCCCGGCGGCGCCATCGCGCGCGACTTCTACCTCCCCTTCGGCCTCACCGTGCCGCCCCAGTGGTACTCCCTGATGGCACGGCGCCACATGCACGAATACGGCACGACGGCGGAGCAGCTCGGCTGCATCGCGCTGGCGATGCGCAAGCACGCCCAACTCAACGAAGCGGCGGTGATGCACGGCAAGGAGATGACGATGGAGGACTACCTCGCATCGCCGATGCTCGCCGATCCGTATCGCGTCTTCGATTGCTGCATCGAAACCGATGGGGCCGCGGCGGTGATCGTCACCACGGTCGAGCGCGCGCGCGATCTCGACAAGACGCCGGTAATGATTCGGGGCGCGGCCGCGGGCCAACCCTACCCGGCCGACGAGATCACCAACCGCAAGGACATCTTCCAGACCGGGCTCACGATCGCGGCTCCCGAGGCTTTCGCAGCCGCGGGGGTGAAACCCTCGGACGCCGACTTCGCGATGATCTACGACTGCTTCACCTTCGAGGTGCTGCAGCAGATCGAAGAGGTCGGCTTCTGCAAGCGCGGGGAGGGAGGCGCCTTCGTCGAAGGCGGCCGCATCGAGCTCGGCGGCGAACTCCCGATCAACACCCATGGCGGTCTGCTCAGCGAAGCCCACGTACTCGGCATGAGTCACATCGTCGAAGCGGTTCGCCAGCTGCGCGGCACCGCGGGCGAGCGCCAGATCGACGGCGCCGAGCTCGGGGTCGTCACCGGCTGGGGCGACTTCGGCGACGGCAGCATCGCGATCCTGAGCAGCTCCTGAGTAGCGAAAAGAGGCGAGCATGAGCGAAGCAAGCGACTACACCCTCCCCCTCCCCGAACTCGACGACCTGCACGGCGAGTTCTACGCCCACTGCAAGAACCACAAGCTGCACTTCCAGTGCTGCGACGACTGCGGGGCCTTCCGCCACGTGCCGCGCGAGATGTGCGCCGAGTGCGGTTCGTGGAACTGGTCGTGGCAGCCCTCGTCCGGGCGCGGAAGGGTCTTCACCTGGACCGTCGTCGCGCGGCCCATGCACCCGGCCTTCGTCGACGCCTGCCCGTACGCGCCGGTCGTCGTCGAGATGGAAGAAGGCGTACGGCTGCTGTCCGAAGTGGTCGACGTGGCGCCCGACGATCTCGAAATCGACATGGCGGTCGAGCTGCAGTACGACGATGTGACCGACGACGTCACCCTTCCCAAGTTCAAGAGGGCCTGAGCGCTCTCGCTCGCCCCTCCCCATCTTCCCCGAGCCATCGACAGGAGAAAACCGTGGCCTACCCGCCCACCGTCAAGTTCGAGCGACACGATCACATCGGTGTCGTCACCATCAACCGCCCCGAGCAAATGAACTCCCTCGACATGGACATGTTGCTCGGCATCGAAGATGCCATGATGGAGGTGCAGAACGACGACGACCTGTGGATCGGCGTGCTGACGGCCTCGGGGGACAAGGCCTTCTCGTCGGGTCTCGATCTGAAGGTGGCGGCGCCGCTGCTCACGGCGGGCGACCCCCTCGGCTTCCCCGACATCACGAAGCGCCAGTTCTCGGACGTCTACAAGCCGATCATCTGCGCGGTGAACGGCTTCTGCATCGCCGGCGGCCTCGAGATGCTGCTCGGCACCGACATCCGCATCGCGGCCGAGCACGCGACCTTCGGTCTCGGTGAAGTCAAGATGGGCCTCGTACCGCTGGGCGGAACGCACATCCGCATGCCGCGCCAGATCGGCTGGGCGATGTCGATGGAGCTCCTGCTCACGGGCAAGAACATCGATGCGAAGCGCGCCTACGAGGTGGGGCTGATCAACGAGGTCGTTCCCTTCGACGAACTCATGCCCACCGCGATGAAGCTCGCCGAGAAGATGTGCCGCAACGGCCCCCTCGCGATGCGCACCGCCAAGGAGATCGCCGTGCGCGCCCTCGACCTCGAGCCCGGTTTCGTCCTCGAGAAGTCCCTCGGCCAGCGCGTACTCAACTCCGAGGACGCGAAGGAAGGGCCCCTGGCCTTCACCGAGAAGCGGCACCCGGTCTACACCGGCAAGTAGGCGAACGACCCGATGTGGGGAGCGAAGCCGAGATGGGCCGCGCTCACTCTCGCCTTCGCGTTGGGTGCGGTCGGCTGTGTCGCCTCCGGCGGCGACGGTCCCGAGGCCATCGACCCGCGAGCGGTGCAACAGCTCCACGCAACACTCGAAGCCCTCGAACCGGTCGCCGTTGAACACGCAGACCTGCTGTACACGCATCACGTCGCGGACGGCATCGTCTTCGTCGCGAACACACCGGTGGGCTCGGCCAGCCCCCGCTACGCAAGCGATGCCGACAACGCCATCTTCACGGGCCTGGCTCTCGCCGCAGCGGCCTACCGCTACGGCGTCACCGGGGAAGCCGTCGATCTCGCCGCCGTCGACACGCTGCTCGATGGAATCCACCGCCTGGCCCACGCCCACGGCATCCCGGGCGTGCTCGCGCGAAGCAGCTTTGCGCGCGAAGGCGCCTGGGCACGCTTCGGCTACGGCCCCGATCGCACCACTCCGGCCGACAACCAATGGCGCAAGCGAATCGCAAAGGGCCAGGTGTACGAACGCGACGGCTGGGTCTGGTACACGAAGGCCACGCGCGATCAGCTCACCGGGGTGCTGTTCGGCCTGGCCGTCACCCATGTGGTCGTCGATGAGCCGCCGATTCGCGAGCGCGTGCGGGAAATCACGGCTGCCCTCGCTCGGCGTCTACGCGAAAGCGATGGCTCCCTCGTCGACCACGAAGGGCGCACCGGCACGAACGCCCACCGCATCGACGCACCCCTCGAGCTGGCCCTCGCCGCTCTCGAGCACGCCACGACGAACGCCTCGAGCGCTCCACCCACGAGCGCGTTCTTCCAGCAGGTCGGTCTGCGAACCGCCTACTACAACCGCTGGCTGATGCGCACCTTCGTGTTCCACCTCCACCTGATGAACGCCCACACCCTGCTGCTGCTCCGCGATCACCACGCCGAACACGCCGAGGTGCGGCGCTGGCACGACAAGCTCTGGTCGTTCGTCACCGCAGACGAGAATCCGCAGTTCGCGGCATTGCACCACGCGGCGACCGGCGCTCCGCCCTCGGCCGACTCCCTCGGCCACCTCGAACGGCGAAGCCGCGAGAACTACCGGGGCTTCTTCGCCTGGGAGAAGGATCCCGAAGCCTGGTGGGACGACACGCGCACGGTCCGCGGGCCGGGCATCGACGTCCTGCTTCCCTACTGGATGCTCCGTTACGCCGTCGCGGAGAGCGAGGCGAACACGGGGAAGTAGGTCAGCGAGCCGCTCGCTCGCGACGACGACGCATCGCGAGGTGGATGATGCCCAGGGCCACCATCGCGCCGGTGTTCGGCTCGGGGACCAGCGTGGGATCTTCCACCGAGTCCCAGACCCGCGCCCAATCCGCCTCGAAGGCGTAGAACTGCGAGGTGTTGCGGTTCGTTCCCATGCGGAAGTGCTGCAGACCACCCGGGTTGCTCCCGAGGCTCGAAACGACCTGGGTGCCGTTGAACCAGACGTCGCCGTCACCGCCTCCCGTCTTGCGAACGACGATCGTGTCGAAGCTCCCCGTCGGCGTCCCAATGGTGAAAACGCCCACTCGGGTGCGCAGCTGATAGGTGCCGCCGAAGTTCTCGATCTGCCAGGAGAAGTTGGCACTACTGCTCGTGTTGTTCGAGAAGATGCCCTGGTAGTTGCCCTGATCGACCGGCGTGGCTGCACGGATGCGCAGGGCCACGGTCCAGGTCGGATTGCCGCCGAAGCCCGCTGTCTCGAGGTAACTCGGCGTCGCCTCGTCACCGTCGAAGAGCGCGATACCACCGCTGATCGCCGGACCGCCATCGATCACCGTCATGTCGTAGGAGCCGACGGAGTCGTTCGCCGTGCCGTCGTCGAAGTTCCATTCGGCGATCTGGGCGGCGTGCAGCGGGAACGCGACCAGAATGCAAGCGACCGCGAAGACAGTCGTGCAAACGGCGCGGCCAAGGCTTGGGGGGGCCGGGGAGAACACCTATGACGTATCGGGTAAAAGCGCGAAACGCTTGAGCGCGCACGGCAGCGCAACTTCAGCAGCACGCGCTCAGGCGGCGGGGGCGAAGCGACGCACGCGCACGAGGCGTGCACGTGTCGTTCCTCCAGCGGCAACGCATCACCGTGGCAGTAGAACCTCCGCACCGCTGCTTTACAGTTGCCGCACCACCATCAGCCGGATCTCGGTCATGTCTTCGATCGCGAAGCGGATCCCCTCGCGCCCGAGCCCGCTGTCCTTCACGCCGCCATAGGGCATGTGATCGACGCGCCAACTGGGCACGTCGCCGATCACCACACCTCCGACGTGAAGCGTGTCCCAAGCCTTCTGCGCCTTGTAGAGATCGCGGGTGAAGATGCCGGCCTGCAAGCCGAAGTCGCTGTCGTTCACCTGGGCGAGCGCGGCATCGAAGTCGCTGAAGGGCTGCAGGATTGCCACAGGGCCGAAGGCTTCCTGACACGAGAGCTCGGCGTCGTCGGGCACGTTCTCCATCAGGGTCGCCTGCATCATCACGCCCTCGCGATGCCCCCCGGCGAGTACGATTCCACCGCGCGCTACCGCGGTGTTGACCCAGCCGTGGACCCGCTCGGCTTCCTTCAGCGAGATCATCGGGCCGATGAAGGTCTTCTCGTCGCGCGGATCGCCCATCACGAGCCTGCTCACCTGTCGCGCCAGCTTGTCGCGCAGGGCGTCGTAGATCCCCTCGTGCACCAGGATGCGTTGCACGCTGATGCAGCTCTGCCCACTCTGGTAGTAGGCCCCGAAGACGATGCGCTCGACGGCGTCGTCGATGTCGGCGTCTTCGTCGACCACCACGGCGGCGTTGCCACCGAGTTCGAGCACCACCTTCTTCTTGCCGCTGCGCGCCTTGAGGTCCCAGCCGACTCCGGGCGATCCCGTGAAGGAGAGCAACTTCAACCGGTCGTCGACGGTGAAGAGGTCGGCCCCGTCGCGCCTCGCGGGCAGGATCGAGAAGGCGCCCTTCGGCAGATCGGTTTCCGAAAGGACCTCGCCGATGATCAGCGCCCCAATCGGAGTCGCACTCGCGGGCTTCATCACGAAGGGGCAACCCGCGGCGATCGCGGGTGCCACCTTGTGGGCGGCGAGATTCAACGGGAAGTTGAACGGCGAGATCAGCGAAGCCGCACCCACGGGCACGCGCTTCCACATGCCCGTGTAGTTGGCGGCGCGCGGGCTGATGTCGAGGGGCATCACCTCGCCGTAGATGCGTGTCGCCTCTTCGGCGCCGATGCGAAAGGTGTCGATCAGGCGTGTGACTTCGCCGCGCGCGTCCTTGATGGGCTTGCCGGCTTCGATGCAAAGCGCCTGGGCGAGTTCTTCGTAGCGCTCTTCGAAGCGCGCGACGCAGTGATTGAGCACGTCCTGACGCGCGTAGGCGGGGAGTTCGCGCATCGGCGCTTCGGCCGCGACGGCGAGATCGATCGCCCGATCGATCATCTTGGCGTCGGCCAGGGGAACGCGGGTCGCGACATCCCCCGTGTACTTGTCCGCAACCTCGAGGTCGTCGTTGGGCGAAACCGCCTCGTTGCCGAGGTAGCACGGATATCGATCGGCCAGCATCTCACACCCCTCCCTGGTGAGCTTGCGGTGGTTGCGTTTCGCTCGAGTCGCCTAGATGGGACAGGCGATGTTGCCGAGGCGCTCGGTCAGGAGCCCGTTCTCGCGATAGTCGACCGGGATCACCAGCAGGCTCGGCCCTTCGTGCTGGAAGCAGCGCTCGAGCGAATCGCGCAGGTTCGAGCTCTTCTCTTCGTAGATCCCGAACCAACCGAAGGATTCGGCGAGCTGCATGAAATCCGGATTGCCGAAGTCGAGCTCGGTGTGGCGGCCGAACTGGTTCTCCTGCTTCCACTTGATCAGGCCGTAGCCGCCGTCTTCCCAGACCATCACCGTGATGTTCGTGCCGTAGCGTCGCGCCGTTTCCATCTCCTGCACGTTCATCAGGAAGCCCGCGTCGCCGCAGACGGCGAGGATGCGACGATCGGGATGGATCATCGCCGCCGAGATGGCGCCCGGAAGCGCGAACCCCATCGAACAGAAACCGTTGGGGATGAGGCAGGTGTTGGGCTCGTGGCATTGGTAGTGCCGCGCCACCCACATCTTGTGGGCGCCCACGTCGGAGAGCAGGATGTCCTCCGGCCCCATCAGATCGCGCGCATCGAAGAGCGCCTTCTGCGGCTTGATCGCACCCACGGCGTCGTCGTCGGCGTGCTCTTCCAGATCCGCCTTCATCTCGCGCCGCGCCGCCGCCTGGAACTTGAGGTCGTAGGCGGGTGCCGCGTCGAGTGCGTCGAAGCGCTCGTTCAACATCCACAGCGTGTGCGCGAGATCACCCACGATCTCGACATCGACGCGGTAGTGCTCGTCCACCTCGGCTTCGAGGAAGTCGATGTGGATCAGCTTGTGGTTCGATTCCGCATTCCACAGGCGCGGGTGGTACTCGACCATGTCGTAGCCGAGGCAGATCACGACATCGGCGGCGTCGATCGCGCAGGTGGCGTGATCCTTCGACTGCAGCCCCACCGTGTAGAGACACTGATCGGAATCCATGTCGACGCAGCCCTTCGCCATGAAGGTGCTCACTACGCCGATGCCCGTCTTCTCCACCAGGCTCCGAAGCTGCTCGCTCGCCCGCTTCCGCACGGTGCCGTTGCCGGCCAGGATGATCGGACGCTGGGCGCCCCGAATGAGCTCGAAGGCCCGGTCGACCACCTTGTCGTCGGGGACGGCGCGACGAACGCGCGCCGCCGGGATCGGAGACGTCTCCGCATTCATCTCCGCGATGTCCTCGGCCAACTCGATGTGGCAGGCACCGGGCTTCTCCTCGCTCGCGAGCTTGAAACCCTTGCGCACCACCTCGGGGATGTTGTCCGGATGCAGGATCGCGTGGGCCCACTTGGTGACGGGGCGGAACATCGCCACCACGTCCATCGCCTGATGGCTCTCCTTGTGCTGCCGCTTGCTGTCGGCCTGGCCGGTGAGCACGACCATCGGCGAGCGGTCCATGTTCGAGTCGGCCACACCGGTGATCAGATTCGTGGCGCCCGGTCCCAGCGTGCCGAGACACACCCCGGGCTCGCCCGTGAGCCGGCCGTGCACTTCGGCCATGAAGGCGGCGCCCTGCTCGTGGCGGGTCAGTACGAATTCGATCTGCTCGCTCTCGGCGAGGGAGATCATGAAGTCCGCGTTCTCTTCGCCGGGTACACCGAAAAT
Source organism: Myxococcota bacterium (assembly GCA_028278345.1). Classification (GTDB taxonomy): domain Bacteria; phylum Myxococcota_A; class UBA9160; order UBA9160; family UBA4427; genus DUBZ01. The sequence goes on along the minus strand of JANQEL010000007.1, from coordinate 9,314 downwards.
CCGCGTGACCCCTTCGGTTTCGAGACACTTCACGAACAGATCGGATGCCTTCATCGAGGGCCTTCTCCTTGCGCCCCCAGCGAACCGATCGGTGCCGGGGGTCGACCGAGTGTTGCGCCAATACGCCGCGAGAGCGGGTTTGACCCCACGCACCGTGCGCGAAGACCCCGTCTCGACCCAAGACCAACACGCGATCACTGGGCGTCGCCGAACCGAGAACGGGGATTCGGATGATAAATTGGGCGTCGAACCCGGTCGAGGGCCGTTCCAGCGGTCCGAGAGCCAGCGAGACTGCTAGTGTCTCCCCTCGTTCGGGCCGTTCGATGCGGGCCTCCCTGATTTCCCCGCCCCATCGACTCCGAACGCGGCAAGCAGCCGAGACCCTCCCCACCGACAAACCGCTATCGAAAATCGAAGCCAGCTCGCAGCGAGAATTCGCGAGTGAAGCTGAACCCAGCCCGCTATCGCGCGGCCGGCCTCGGGAAGGACCACACGTGAGCATCCATCCGCTGATTTCGCTTTCTGCCGATCGTCAGGTCAAGCAGGCCAAGGGCTTCAAGGAAGCCGCAAGCGAGCTGTCGGGCGCATCCCTCGAACCGATGTACAAGGACGAGAGTTCGAACGCGCCCCATCGCCATGACGAAGGCAAGAAGTATCTCGGCGTCAACACGATCCGGAAACCGACCGCCCGCCAGAAGGGCAAGGACGACAAGCACTTCTGCTTCGCCGTCGGCAACACCGTGAAGGCCTCGGGTGCCTCGCTGACCCTGCCCGACGGGCCGGAGGTGACCCTGATCGACGGCCTCGTGCCCCTGCGCACCGCCGCCCCCGACAAGGCGAAGGGCGACGCCGATCCGAACAAGGGCGTCGAAGACATCGGCATGCTGGGGATCCTCCCCGACAACCGCGTCGCGGTGATCGTGGTGAAGTACCTGATGCCCGACGCCACCCACAGCGGCGCTGGCGACACCCCGCTTCGCCTGCTGCTCGAGGGCCTCGCCCAGGCGGCGATGGTCGACGGCAACCAGGCCGCCCTGCGCGAAGAGATCGAAGCCGCCACCGGACGCACCACTTCGGAGGAGGCCCCGGTCGTCGCGATCGTCGCCTCGCCCCGTTATTGGGAGATCTGCCGCAAGCGCGAAGCCCAGAAGGGCGCCGCCTGGATTCGCGAGATGGAACGCCTCGCCCGCGAGATCCCGGAACAGATCGGCAACGAGATCTTCTACGCCGCGATCGCCAACGAGGTCGATCCGCTCTGGACCTATGGCGAAGACGGCCCGCTGCTCGCGGAGGCGATCAAGCTCAAGGACGCGTGGGAATCGACCGCGGGTCGCGTGAAGCCGAAGCGCAAGAAGGTCGAGGCCGTCGTCGAGGTCATCGAGCCCAACATGGCCAAGCCGCCCCAGGCCTACTCGATCAACGGCTCCTTCGAGATCGGCGATCGCATCGAGCACAAGACCCTCGGACAGGGTGTGTGTCAGGGCAGCGCCGGGACGGGCAAGATCAAGGTGCTGTTCGGCGAAGAGACGAAGATCCTGATCCACCAGCGCGCGGCGGCGGGTGCCTGAAACCCGAGTTCGCTGCCTCGATTGCCTGCGCCCCGCGGCGCAGTGTTACTGCGATCATGTGGTGCGGATCGACAACCGCACCGAGGTGCTGATCGTCCAGCACCCCCACGAGCAGTTCCATCCCTTCGGCACGGCGCGCATGGTTCGCCGCTCCCTCGCGCTGGCGAGCGTCGAGGTCGACTACGACCGGAGCCTGCGTGATGGGCGTCGCACGCTCGCGCTTCCTCCGGGCGCGGCCCTGCTCTATCCGGGCCCCGACGCGCGGGATCTCGCCACGCTCTCGCCCGAGGAACGGCCGAACGCCCTGGTCGTGATCGACGGCACCTGGAATCAGGCGCGCGCGCTCTATCGCGAGTTCGAGCCGCTGCACGCACTGCCCAAGGTGAGCTTCGACGCGACGCAGCCAAGCCGCTATCGCATCCGCAAGCAACCCCGACACGAATGCCTTTCGACCCTCGAAGCGGTGGTGCGCGCCCTCGAACTGCTCGAACCCGAGACCCGCGACCTCGGCCGCTTGCTCGACACCTTCGATGCGATGATCGACATCCAGCTCGCGACGGCGCGTTCGCGTCCGCGGGTGCCGCGCCAGGCGCGGCGCAAGCGGCCCCGCGGTCGAGGGCTACCGGATTGGCTCTGCGACGAACGCGAGCGACACGTGCTGGTCTACGGCGAAGCGGCTTTCGTCGGGCCCGAAGCCGATGCCGCGACGGGGCGGGGCCTCGCGGCCCTGCCCAAGACCCTGATCCAGTGGACGGCGTTGCGACCCGCCACGGGCGAGACCTTTTCGCGGGTCATCCGTCCACCCCACCTTCCCCTCGAGCGGAGGCTGTGCCCGACGGGTCTGCGCGAAGCGGATCTCGAGGCCGGCTTCGAACTGGCCGAAACGCGCGACGCCTGGCAGGCGTGGCTGCGCGAAGACGATCGGCTGCTCTGCTGGAACAAGAGCACCCTCGACATCATGGGCGCCCTCGATACGCCGCGTCCTGCGCACTTCCTGAAGGGTGTCTACAAGAACTTCGCCCAGCGACGCGATCCCGAGGCCGCGCTCGGCGGTTCGATCGACGCGGTGGTCGAGCGCGAAGGGCTCGTCGCCTCTCCCGTCGACGTTGCGGGCCGCGCTTCGCGCCGACTCGGCGAACTCGACTCGATTACCCGCTGGTTGATCGAATCGCCCTGGCCCGAAACTACGCGGTCGAGACGAAGCGACCACCGCAGCCGCGATGCGCGTAGCGACGCCAATCCCGCGTCGATCGCCGCAACCGCTTGATCTCGACGCCGCAGCGCTCGCAACGCGCGACGATCTGTTCGCGGTCCGCGCGAAGCGCAGCACTCGCCTCGCGGAAGCGTGGATCCACGCCCCGGCCTGATGGCCGCGCTCCCAGGGCCCGAGCCAGGGTCTTCCAACGGGGCCCGTGACGCTCGCTCTTCGAGACGAGTTCGCTCATCACGATGTGGGCGACTTCGTGGAGGATCGTGTCGCGCCGGGTCGCCTCGGAACAATCGAGGGTCGTGAGGCGCAGGATGCGCGTGCGCGTCGAGATCGAACCGAAGCGCGTGGTCGCGCGCGAAGGCCGCACGGTCCAGGCCTCGAACGAAACGAAAGCGGCCGCAGCGAAGTCGTGTTCGCTGCGGCCGAGTTCACTGGCGACCTTGCGCAAACCCGCCTCGACGGTGGCCCGCAACCCCTCGTCTTCGAGGAAGCGAACCAGCGGCGTGGGCGGGAAAGACAAAGCTACTTGTAATCGATCACCGAGCGGATCACCTCACCCGCTTCCATCGCCTTGAAGGCGTCGTTCACATCGTCGAGCTGGATGCGGCGGGTGATCATGCTCTCGAGATCGAGCTTGCCCTGACGCCACAGACGCAGGAGCTTCGGCATGAAGGTGCGGACGTTCGAGCTGCCGTACATCGAACCGCGCAGGTTCTTGTCGGTGAAGAAGAACTCGAAAGCCGTGAACTTCACCTCGTCGGTCATGCGGCCCACGCCGACGACCACGGCGGTGCCGCCGCGGCGCGCGGCGTCGAAAGCGCCGCGAATCGTCGCGGGGTGGCCGACGCATTCGAGGGCGTAGTCGAAGCCCTCACCCGCGGTGATCTCGCCCTTGAGCTGCTCGAGGGCGTCCGGCGTGCACACGTGGGTCGCGCCGAAGGTCTTGGCCTGTTCGAGCTTCGATTCGACCATGTCGACAGCGAGGATCTCGGCAGCACCCGCGATGCGCGCGCCCTGGATGGCGCTGATGCCGACGCCACCGCAGCCGAAGACGACGACCGAACTGCCGGGGGTGATCTGGGCGGTGTTGATCGCAGCCCCCACTCCCGTCGTCACGCCACAGCCGATCAGCGAGACGATGTCGAGGGGGATGTCCCGGTCGACCTTCACCACGCACGACTCGTCGGTGATCAGCTCTTCGGAGAAGGTGCCGAGGCCCGTCATGCCGGCTACCGGATTTCCGTCGACCAGAAAGCGCGGCTTCATGCCGACGGCCATCGCCTGGGCGCAGAGATACGACTGGCCGCGCTCGCACGGGGCGCACTTCCGGCAGGCGGATACGAAGCTCAAGATCACGTGATCACCGGGGGCGACATCGGTCACGCCCGGGCCGACCTCCTGGATGATGCCCGCACCTTCGTGGCCGGGAATCACGGGGAAGCCCGACGGAATCGTGCCGTTCTGCACCGAGAGGTCCGAATGGCAGACACCACTCGAGACGAGTTTCACGTGGACTTCGCCAGCATCGAGATCGGTGAGGCTGACGTCGTCGCGGATGGTGAGATCCGCGTTGAGTTCGTTGAGGACTGCGGCCTTCATGGAGGGTCTCCGTTGATCGCTGGAAGCGTGGATGGTGAGGGCGATGGTCTTTTGCCATCGCGCTGCGCAGGATATCCAACGTGGGGCCCGCGTGCTGCACGCACGAGCCGCCCGTTCAGCCCTCTTCGGGAATCGCGTAGTGGGCGATGTAGTCGGCGTAACGCTCGCGAATCGCCGGAAGGGAAAGCCCGAAGTCGTCGGCTTCGTAGCCGTGTCGCCCGAAGGCGTCCTGTCCGCGCGACCGCATCCAAACTTCCATCCGCCTCACGTGCAGCGGATGCAGCTCGGTCTTCTGCTCGTCGTAGATGCGGCGCACCGCCCCGATCGGGTCGGCCATCAGGTCGTGGTAGAGGAGATGACTGCACCACGCGTCACTTTGTGCCTGATCGAAGGACCGCCCCCGCTCGACGGCGAGGTGCAGCTTGTCGTCCCACTCGCGGCCGACCGCCACCGGATCGACGGCGTCGGAGTTCGCCTTGTGGAGCGAGGTATTCAGACTCGCCACCGAAGGCACGACCCTGGCGGGATCGCGATGCGTCCAGATCAGCCGCGCGTCGGGATAGAACTCGCGAACGAGATCCAGACACCAGAGGTGGTTGGGCGTCTTGAGCACCCACGACTCGGTGGGCAGGCGCGACTGCAGCAGCTTCAGGCTCAGCCGGTGCATCTCGTATGCACTGCGCATGTCGGTCTGCTCGAGCCACTTTCCATAGGACGAGATCAGGCCCTGGGTCTCGAAGGAAAGCGAGCGCAGATCGAAGGCGAAGAGCGTCACGCATTCGGTGGCCAGGGTCGCGCCGAAGGGATGCATCGCGCGAATCGGGGGGTTGAGGTCTTCGAGTTGTCTGAACTGCTTCGCCACCTGGGCGATGCGCGGGTCCTCCGCATGGGTCGCGAGATCGGGAGGCGGCGTGGGATGCGACGCTTCCCATTGCACGAGAGGCCGCGCCATCGGATCGAGGCCCAGCAGGAAGGAGAGCAGCGTGGTTCCGGTGCGTGGCAGCCCCAGGATGATCCAGGGGCGCGTGATGGTTTCGTCGCGCACCTCGGGGTGGCGGTTCACCCAATCGAGGAGCTTCAAGCGTTCGACGAGGGCCGAGGTCACGAGCTTGCGGAACACGATGCGACCGAACGCGCTGAGCTTCGCCTCGGAATCGATCGACTCGGCGAGGATGCCGAGGGGCTCGCGTACGGTGTCCGTACCGAAGTCGTCGCTGCCGGCTTTCTTCGCTGCGTCGCGCATGATCGCGTCTGGTTCGAAGCGGGGCCAACGCGAACCGACCCACGCGCTCATGCGGTTGAACGCCCGCAGCGGTGCCGAGTCGAGGCCGGCGTCGCGATAGGTGTAGATGCGAGTCATGGGGTGATTGCGGTTTGTATCATTTCAGGCGAACACATCCATTCGCATTCGGAGCCGCCGAGGAGACCCCGATATGAGCCAGCTCCTGCAACACGATGCCCTTCCCATGTTCGCCCTGTGCGCGAGCTATCTCATCCTGCTGATGGTGGTGATTGGGCACCTCACGGGCTTCGTGCGCATCAAGTTCGGACACGCCGCCAACGAGGAGGATTTCGAGGCCTTCCGACTCGAGAGCGGTGACGTCGACGCAACCCACCCGACGGTCGGTCGCTACGAGCGCCTGCACCGCAATCACCTCGAGAGCACCCTGCCCTTCCTGCTCTTCGGCATGGTGTATCTCGCCACCAACCCGGGGACGGGGCTCGCGATCGGTCTCTTCGTCGCCTTCACCATCATGCGCACGGTCTTCAGCGTGTGTTACGTGAACGCGATCCAACCGTGGCGTTCGGTTTCGTTCATCGCCGGTGAACTCTGTGTGGTGATCATGGTGTTGCAGGCCGGCTGGTACGGCCTGACCCACCTCTGAACTCAGTTCTGGCCGCGTTCTTCGAGAGTGCGGTCGATCCAGCGGCGGTAGAGGGTGCGCGGGTGTGCACCCGTGATGGGCACGTCGTTGCCTTCGAGCATGATCGCCGGAACCCCCGTGACGCCGTGCTCGAGGGCGCTGCGGTGTTCCTCGAGGACCGCCTGCAACAGATCTTCGTCTTGGACGTGCGCGAAGCCGGCTTCGTCGAGGCCGGCGTCCGCCCACAGGCGCTTCATCGTGGCTTCGTCGGTGATGTCGAAGTTCTCGCTGAAGTAGGCCGCAAAGAGCGCCGCGCTGACCTTGCGCGCGGCTTCGTCACCGCCCACCCGGCGGGCCGCCTTGACGAGCAGGTGCGGCGGAATGCTGTGCGACGGCGGCCCGTGTTCGGTCTGCCAGACCTGGAAGTCTCCGCTGTCTTCCTCGGCGTCGGGTCGCAGCCAACTCTTCGTGTACTGGGCGAACTTCTCGACGCTGCGGCCGGGCTGGGGGTTCGGGCGCAGGAGAAAGCTGCGCCACTCGAATTCGACCTGGTCTCCGTACTCTTCTTCGATGCCGCGCAGCCGAACGGCCGCGTTGAAGCACCAGGGTCAGAGGTAGTCGGACCAGACGATGAAGCGAATCGGTTCGGAAGCCATGGCCGGAGTATAGGCACGCCAACCGCGCTGAATCGACTAGAGTGATTGGGCGTGCCCGCCCACCCTCAACGCATCGAAGCCAGGGGGAGTCGTTGACTACGACCAGCGTGTATCTCGTTCTCTCGGTCCTGATCTGGCTGCCGTACGGCATCTACTGCGCCTTCGAGCCAGGCTATCTCGACGGCGCGGCCGGTGTCGTCGGCGCCACGCCCACGGGCACGACCGAGATCCGCGCGATGTACGGCGGCCTACAGGCGTCGATCGGTGTTTTCGCCGCATTCGCGCTGTGGCGCCCCGCGCATGCGCGAGCAGTCGTGCTCGCGATCGCATTCCTGATGAGCGGATTGTTCAGCGTTCGTCTGATCGGTTTCCTCGTCGATGGCAGCGGCTCGGAATACACCCACGGCGTCCTCGTCTTCGAGTGCCTCTACGCCGTCGCTTCGATCGTCTTGTTTCGACGCACGGCGACCTAGCATCCCATGTCCGACGCATCGCCTTGGGCGACCCCATCTCATCCCGGTGTCTACGACACGATCGGGACGCGCTATGCGCTCCACCGGCGCCCCGACGCGCGCATCGCGGCGCAGATCGAACGCGCACTGGGCGATGCCCGGCGCATCTGCAACGTGGGTGCAGGTCTCGGCGCGTACGAACCGGCGGACCGGAACGTGATCGCCCTCGATCCGTCGCTGACGATGCTCGGCAAGCGCGACCCGGCGCTCGCTCCGCGCGTACGCGGTGTGGCCGAAGCGCTTCCCTTCGCCGACGACGCATTCGACGCCGTGCTCGCGATCCTCACCCTCCACCACTGGCTCGATCGCGAGCGGGGTTGCGCCGAACTCGAACGCATTGCACCGCGCCGCGTGGTCTTCCACTTCGATCTCGCGCGGCACTACGACTACTGGCTGGTCAACGACTACCTGCCGGAGATCCGGACCCTCAAAGCGTCGACACCCACCTCGCAGGAAGTCGCGACAGCGCTCGGGGCCGATCGCATCGAAGTCATCCCCGTACCCGAGAACTGCACCGACGGCTTCATGTGCGCCTATTGGAAGCGCCCGGAGGCCTATCTCGACCCCGACGTGCGCGCGTGCATCTCGGCCATCGCCCAGCTCGAACCCGCGATCGTCGATCGTGGCATGCGCGCACTGGAAGCCGACCTCGCCTCCGGCGCCTGGCACGACCGCCACGGCGACCTGCTCGACCTCGACACGATGGATTGGGGCTATCGGCTGATCGTCGCCGAGTGAGCCGCCGCCGTTCTCACGGCAGGCGCGGGTAGCCCGGTTCGAGGGGAACGTCGGTCGCGTTCGCGACCATCGAGAGCATCGTGTAGTTGCCGACCACGAAGGGGATCTCGACGAGTTGGGCGGGATCGAACTCGTCGGCGAGCGCCGACCACGTGTCGTCGCCGATCGTCTGATCGCGGTGCAATTCGTCGGCGGCCTTCACGAGCCACCGGTCGCGCTCATCGAGGTCGACCTGCTCGAAAGGGCGAGCGAGCGATTCGATCTCGGATTCGCTGAGGCCGTGGGCCAGGCCGTAGGCCACGTGATGGCCCCACTCGAAGTCCGAGTTGCAGTTCCAGGCCGCGCGCAGGGCGAGGATCTCCGAGTCGCGGCGCTCCAGTGCACCCTGGGTTGCGAGCGCAGCCGCGAAACCGAGGAAGGGCTCGAGCAGCGAGGGGTGCTCGGCGATCGTGAACAGGATATTGGGCGGAGCGCCCTCGGCCGTTGCGGGATCGTCATCCGGCTGCACCGGCCGACTCCCCTCGCCCAGGAGCCTTCGCGCCGCATCGCTCCAACGCGCGGAATCGGGCGCGGGCAGGCGCGTCATCGCACTTCACCCCTGTCGAAGTAGGGCACGTCCTTGCCGAGCAGCCACGCTTCGAGGATCGCGTTCACCTTCTCGGGCGCTTCCTGCTGCACCCAATGCGACACCTTCGGCAGGTAGCGAAGGGTGAGATCGTGCACGAACTCATCCGTGCCGTAGGTCATCTCCTTGCCGAGCGCGGTGTCTTCTTCGCCCCAGACCATGAGGGTCGGCGTCTGGAGCACGGGAGCGAATTCTTCGGTCGCCCGGGTGAAGAGATTCGCCCGGTACCAGTTCAACATCGCTGTCAGCGCGCCGGGCTCGAGAGCCTGTGCGCGATACACGTCGAGCACTTCCTCGGGAAAGCGGGACTTGTCGATCGCCATGCCTCGGAAGGCCTCGCCGATCATCCGTGCATCGTTGCGCCGGAAGAGCCACTCGGGGAGCCAGGGGATCTGGAAGAAGAGCGCGTAGAGCGAACGACGGCGCTGCTGCCATCCTCGAAGTGCCTGCCGCATCAGCGTGGGATGCGGAATGTTCATCACCACGAATCGCTCGAGGGGGCGGATGCCGCGAATCGCGAATCGCCACCCCACGATCCCTC
>JANQEL010000288.1 GCA_028278345.1 Myxococcota bacterium | reverse complement strand
CATCATCGACCGCAAGGATTCGAAGCACCACCTCTCATTTGGCTGGGGCGTGCACTTCTGCATGGGCAGCCGCATCGCCGAGATGCAGATCCGCGTGCTCTGGGAAGAGCTGATGAAGCGCTATCGCTTCGTCGAGGTGGTCGGCGAGCCCGTGCGCACGAAGTCGTGCTTCGTGAAGGGCTTCCTCGAGATGCCCGTCGTGCTGCACCCCTGATGATTTCGCAGGCGCTCCTGCGAACTCAGATCCAGCGCCGCACCGAATCGCAGTACTGCGCGTAGCTCTCGCCGAACTTCTCCGAGAGATAGGCTTCCTCGTGTCGGATCGCGATCAGGTAGATCGTCCAACACGAGACCGGCACGAGCAGTAGCGGCCACAGGCTGCCCAAAAAGAGCCCGAAGCCGGCCTGCAGCAACCCCATCGCGACGTACATCGGGTTGCGGCTATGGCGGTAGACGCCTTCGACGATGAGTTCCGGCGCTTCCGTCCACGGCTTCGGGTCCTGCCCCGTCTTGCGGAACCAACCGAAAGCCAGCCCCATCAGCGCCAGACCCGCGACGACGAGCACGGTCCCGAGCCCCCAGCGCACTCCGCCGCCCGCGATCGACAAGGGGATGAAGCGCTGGATGACGAGCCCGACGACCAACCCGATCAGGGGCACGAAGGGCGGTGGGAAACGAACGGCGGCCCCTTCGGATTCGCTCATGGTCTCGTCCCCCTCTAGATCGGTTCGAGGCGGAGGAACTGCCTGGGCGCGAAACCCGTGAGCAGGTAGGCGAACTTCGGAAAGCCCGAGTTGTCGAGCAGACGCTCGCGCTCTTCTTCGCTGACCGGCACGGCGCGATACGCCTTGGTCTCGCCGCCCCGTTCGACGGTCACCTCAGGGTTCGCCAGGGCCCTGCGATACCACGCCCGCGGCCAGTGGTTGGCGGCGACGACCAGGGTGCCGTCGTCATCGATCGGTGTGACGACGCGCTCGTGGGGCTGGCCTTCTTCATCGAGGGTGGTGATGACGATCGTCTGGCCACCGATGTCTTCGGGTTGGAAGGCGGCGACGGCGGTCATGCAGCCGGTGCTGGCGGCCGCGAGCATGCCGAGAAGGCAGAGTGCGAGGGGGGTGGTGATTCGTCGGTGCATGATTTCCTCCTGGCCCCATGCTACCGCGCGAGACGCCTGTGGTCGCAACACGCGAGCGGCTCGCGGGGCCCGGGCGTGGCAGGCTCCCGCTTCGTCGAACCAGTAGACTGCGGCGTCAGCGCGAACGGACGAGGTGGAGATGGCGATCGAAACGAAGAGGACCTTCTGTCGCTTGTGCGCGGCTTCCTGTGGTCTCGAGATCGATGTCGAAGACGACCGCATCGTGGGCGTCCGCGGCGATCGCGCGCACGCGATGAGCCGCGGCTACACCTGCGTGAAGGGACGGAACATCGCGGCGCAGTGGGATCATCCCGAGCGGTTGCGATCGAGTCTTCGGCGTGGCGAAGGCGCTCTCGAGACAATCGACCCCGCCACGGCCCTCGACGAGATCGCGGCGAAGCTCGAAGCCATTCGCGACGCCCACGGCCCGAACGCGATCGCCTCCTTCTGTGGTACGGCGGCCTATTTCAACGCCCCCGTCATCCCGATCAGTCGCGCGTGGCATACCGGGCTCGGTTCGCGGAATCGCTACTCGACGATGACGATCGATCAGGCGTCGAAGATCATCGCGGTGATGAATACCGGTACCTGGGGTGGTGGCCCGCATTCGTTCGAGACCGCGGATGTCATCATGCTCATCGGCAACAACCCCTTCGTCTCGGCCCTGCACCAGCTCGGCGGCCCTCCGGGTTATCGACCGACGGCGCTACGCGAAGCGAAGGAGCGCGGGTTGAAGGTGATCGTCGTCGATCCGCGCCGCACCGAGACCGCGCGCATGGCGGATCTCCACCTGCCCGTGAAGCCGGGACACGACGCGGCCCTCCTGGCGGCGCTGATTCGGGTGATCCTCGAAGAGGGGCTCCACGACGAGGCCTTCTGCGAAGCGAACGTCGAGGGCCTCGCTGCCCTGCGCGAGGCCGTTGCGCCCTTCGCGCCCGAGGTCGTGGCCGGGCAGGCGGGCATCGAGACCGAGCTGCTCGTTCACGCTGCACGGTTGTTCGCCGCGGGCCCGCGCGGTGTCGCGAGTTCGGGGACCGGGCCCGACATGGCCCCGCATCCCCACCTCACCGAGCAGCTCTTGATCGCGTTGAACAGCATCTGCGGCCGTTGGTCTCGCGAAGGGGAGAAGGTGGGATCGCCGAGTGTGCTGACGCCCGAACTGCCCCGACCCGCGCAGGTGATTCCGCGTGAGCTCCTGCCGCCGGAACTCAACGACGCCGCCAACCCCGAGCGTTCTCGGATCCGCGGCGTGCGACAGGTCTTCAACGAGATGCCGACGGGCGTGTTGGCCGAGGAGATCCTCACCCCGGGCGACGACCAGGTGCGTGCACTCATCGTCGTGGGCGCCAACCCGGTGGCGTGCTGGCCCGATCAGGCGCGCACGATCGAAGCGCTCTCGGCCCTCGAGCTGCTGGTCTGCGTCGAAGTCGTTCCCACCGAGACGTCGCAGCTGGCCGACTACGTGATCGCCGCGAAGCAGAGCCTCGAACGGGTCGACCTCTCGACCTATCAAGACATGCTCTGGGACGAACCCTTCGCGCAGTACACCGAGCCGGTGATCCCGGCGCGTGGCGATCTCGTCGACGATTGGCGCGTCTTCGTCGGGTTGGCGAAGCGCATGGGCACGAAGATCGAACTCGCCGGCGGCGCGATCGGAGGCGAGGACGAAGACACCCTCGGTGTGCTCGAGAAGATCTTTCCGGCGACGAAGGTCCCGCTGCGCGAGATCGCCGAGTACGAGGGCGGGCACGTCTTCGAGCAGGTCGCTCCGATGGTCGGTCCCCCGATCGAGGGATTGGAAGGGCGACTTCGCATCGCACCCGAAGAATCGCTCCGCGAGTTGAGCGAACTCGCGGAGGAGGGCGATGGCCCGGAGGACGAGTTCACGCACCTGCTCGCGGTGCGTCGACTCAAACACGTGGCCAACACCGTAGGGCGCGACTTTCCGAAGACATCCGAACTCGGCGCCTCGAACCCCGCCTACCTGCACCCCCGCGAACTCGCAGAGCTCGGCGTTCGGGCAGGCGATCGCATCGAGATCGAATCCGCCCACGGCTGCATCGAAGCGGTGGTGGGTGAGGACGCGGACCTGCGGATGGGCGTGGTCTCGATCGCTCACGGCTTCGGGCGACCGAGCAGTGGCGACGGCTCGCCCGGCAACCCGGAGAAGGTCGGCAGCTCGACCGCACGGCTCCTTTCGAGCGCGGATTCCTCCGATCCCATCATCGCCATGCCGCGCTTCAGCGCGATCCCGGTTCGCCTGCGTGCCTGCTAGACAGCCTTGATCTTCGGCGTTTCGATCAGCTCCAACATCGTGCCGTCGGGATCACGGAAGAAGATCGCGTTGAGTCCGTCGATCATCGGAAGATCGGGGCCCATCTCGAGCCAACACTTCCCCGAGTGCTCGACGCCGAGGCGATCGAGTTCTTCGCAGGAAGCGTCGGCGTCCGCGACCAGGAAGGCCATGCGGAAGGGGCCGAGGTGATTGGCCTCGACCAGTGGCTGGCCGATCGGCTTCGGATCGATCCACTCGAGCAGGTCGAGGATGAAGCTGTTGGGATCTCCGGCGACCGTCAGGAAGTCTGCGCGGTAACGGCACTCCCCTTCGAGGCCGAAGCCCGCACCGGAGGCCGGCGGCGGTTCCGCGCGCGGCGCGATGGGCTCGACCCCGAGCACGCGCCGGTACCAATCACTCGAGCGATCGAGGTCACTGCAATTGATGTTGATGTGCGAAAGCCGCACGGGGCCGGGCTCGCGCCGCTCGATGAACTCGACGCAGGTGCCGTCGGGATCGTCGCAGCAGAAGAAACGCATGCTCTCGCCGGCAACCACCGGAACCTCGACGACCGTGCTGCGCGTCCGGATACCGGCATCGCTCAGGCGCGCATGCAGGGCGTCCAGATCGTCGTGCATCAGTGCGAGCCGCATGAAGCCGAGGTGGTTGGCCTCGGGGTGTGGGCGGCCGATGGGCTTCGGATCCTGCCACTCGAGGAGATCGAGAGCCGGCCCCGCCAGCCCCCGATCGTCGTGTAGCAGGTAGGCATCCCAGACTACCTGCCCGGTCAGACCGAAGCCGGCCCCATCCTGGGGGAGAGGCTTCGTGTGGGACTGCGGTGTCAATCCGACGATGTCCCGATAGAAGCGGAGCGACTGCTCGAGATCCGAGCAGTTGACGTTCACGTGCATCACGGATTGGAGCGCGAGAGCCAACGCTAGACCTGTCCCGTTTCGAAGGACGACAGATCGTCCTTGTCGACCCGTTCCTTGTAGACCGAGAAGCCCTGGGGCCACTGGGTCACGATCTTGCCCGACGCCGTGCGGTAGTAGTCGTTGGCGCCCACGTGCCAGATCGCGACGCTGTCGAGTTCTTCCTGCAGGCCGGCGTTGTACTCGTCCATCACCTCACGTCGCACGTCGATCCAATCGACACCGGCGCGCTCGGCTTCTGCGATCAGCCGCAGGGTGTACTCGACCTGGAACTCGAGCATCAGGATGATCGAGTTGCCGCCATTGGTATTGGGGCCGTAGAGCATGAAGAGGTTGGGAAAACCGCTCGTGGTCACCCCGAAGTAGGCTTCGGGCGCCTCCTTCCAGGCCTCTCGCAGCGTGACTCCATCGCGCCCGCGGACGTCGATCGCGCTGGTGTAGCTGTGCGTGTCGAAGCCCGTCGCGAGGATGATCGTGTCGACCTCGCGTTCCCGACCATCCGCGGTGACCACGCCCTTCGGTGTGATCTTCTCGATCGGATCGACGACGAGTTCGACGTTCTTCCGGTTGAAGCTCTTGTAGTACTTGTTCGAGAGCAGGGGCCGCTTGGCGCCGAAGGGGTGGTCGGGGGTGAGGAGTTTCCGGATCTCCGGATCCTCGACGACTTCGAGGGCCGCGCGTCCCGCGTCTTCGGCCGCATCGAAGAAGGTGCGGTCGTCGCTGGTATAGGAGAGCGCGAGTTCGGCCACGTTCATCAGCTGTACGCGGCTCTCCTCCATGAGTTCGGGCTGGGCGTGGTGGGCCGCGATCTGTTCTTCGGTGTAGGGCTCGTTGGCCTTCGGCAGCACCCAGTTGGGAGTGCGCTGGAAGACGTGGAGCTGCTCGACTTCGGGTGCGATCTCCGGCACGAACTGGACGGCGCTGGCAGCGCTCCCGATGATCGCCACCCGTTCGCCGCGCAGATCGTGTTCGTGGTTCCACTTCGCCGAGTGGAAGATCGTGCCCTCGAAGCTCTCGAGCCCGACGATTTCCGGTACGACCGCGGCGCCGAACATGCCCGTCGCGCTGATCACGTATTGAGACTCGACCCGACCGCCGTCTTCGAGTTCGAGCTGCCATCGCGCCCGGTCTTCGTCCCAGAGTGCGGAGACGACGCCGTTGCCGAGGCGGAGATGGGGTTCGAGGCCCCGGTCTAGGGCCGTCTTCTCCAGGTAGGCGCGGATCTCGGGTTGGGGAGGGAAAGGCCCCGACCAATCCGGGTTCGGCGCGAAGGAGTAGCAGTAGAGGTGCGCGGCGATGTCGCACTCGAGCCCGGGATAGGTGTTGCGATACCAGGTGCCACCCACTTGGAGTTCCCGATCGAAGATCAGGAAGTCGCTCTGCCCCTGTTCGAGCAACTTGATTCCGGCACACAACCCCCCGGCGCCGGCGCCGATGATCGTGTAGCGGATGGACGTGGTCTGGGACATCGATCGAGCCTCCAACGTGGGCAGTGCGGTTGCGCACCCAAGGCTAGGGCGACATCGTGCGAGTTCTACTCGCACTTGCGTCACACTTGCAGCGGTCTGCTGAGCGCCTGCTCCAGCTACCAGCCGTCGAACAGGCCGCCGTCGAACCAATCCCACATCAGGTAGCCGCCGACGCGGGTCGGTCGGGTGCTCGTGTCGCTCAGTGGGATGCGCGCCGCCAGGTTGAGACGCACGTGTTGGCGACGATTCAGGGGAATCTGGATCTGGGGTGCGATGTCCCAGCTCGCATCGTCCTTGCCCTGCAGGTCCCAGGCGCCGATGACTTCGACCATGGGCGCGAACACGCGGCCGTGCTCGTTCAACTCGAAGGCCCAGCCGATCGCGGTGCGCAGCTGCACCTCGTCGGAGAGATCGCGATCGGTGGGGATCTCGCCGAGGAGTTGGACCTGGGCAAAGCCGTCTTCCGCGAAGATCTGTCCAAGTGCAAGATAGGGTTCGTAGACGACGCTCCCCTTGCCGAGTCCGCGGTCTTCGTCGCCCGTGGGCAGCTTGAATTCGCTGCCGAGGCTCGAGATGAATCCCAGGTCGAGATCGTGAAAGAAGGCGTACTTCAGGCCGAGCCCGAGGTCGCCGATGCCCGACCGTTGCTTGGTTCCGCCGCCCCCCGTTGCAACGTCGACGGACTCGATCGGCATGGTGACTTCGAGCATGCCGCGTGGGCCGATGCGCTTCTCGAAGAGGAACTCGGTGGTGACCGCGTCGGCTTCCCGGTTCACGTCGCCGAGCGTGGTGATCACGACCTCGTCTTCCGGGAAGGCCTTCTCGGTGAAGATCGGGCGGGGGAGGTTCATCTCGCCCCGCGGCCAGCGCGTATCGCTGCAGAACGAGCGCACGTGATGCAGGATGAGAGCGATCTCTTCGTCGTTCAACATGGTGGCGTGCGGCGGCATCAGTGGACTGAAGCCTCGCACCGGGCCGCCACCCGCGACGACGGCACCCCAGTCGGCATCCGGTTCGCGGCTCGCGAAGTCGCACTCGGTGAAGTCGGGGCGCGGAACGGGGACGACGGGGTTGTCCGTAGTGCCCCGACCATCACTTCCGTGACAGAGCGCGCAGCGCTGCTCGTAGAGATCGCGTCCGCGATCGCGCGAATCGTCGGTCGTGGCGGCGAAGGGAATCGCGAGGGTCGCGATGATCACCGCGGCGAGAAGCCCGCTCGTGGTGGCGCGTCGATCGTGCCGCTCGCGATCGTTCATCGACTCGAACATCACCTTCGAGGTAGCCATTCCGTCATGCGAGTGCACCCCTTCGCGAATTCGCGTGGCGAAACTTCGCGAGTTTGCGAATGCTCCCGACTTCGATCCCGAAGCCGTAGGGGTGAAAATGAAATTCATCGTGATCACGGGGGCCAACAAGGGAATCGGCCTGGCCGTCGTCGAGGCCATTCTCCGCGAACAGACGCAGTACGCGGTGATCCTGGGATCGCGTGACCGGGGGCGCGGCGAGGCCGCGCGGAACGAACTGCTCGCGATCGACCCGGCGTGGTCCGATCGCGTCGAGGTGTTCGAACTCGACGTCAGCAGTGATCGGTCCGTATCGCTAGCGGCGGAACGGATCGCCGAGCGGCGCGAGGGCGATTCGCTTCGGCTTGCCGGTCTCGTGAACAACGCCGGTGCGATCAATGGCAGTATCGCCGAGGTGCTCGAAGTCAACGCCTACGGGATCCGGCGGATGTGCCGGGCGTTTGCGCCGCTGATCGAAGAAGGGGGCCGCATCGTCAACGTCACGTCGGCGTCGGGCCCCAACTTCGTGGCCCGCTGCGATGCCGATCGGCAGGCTTTCTTCACCGATGAGACCATGACTTGGGAACGCCTCGACGCGTTCATGCAGCAGTGCACCGGGCTCCGCTCTCTCGACACCCTCGGGATGGGGGGCGGCGCGGCCTATGGACTCTCGAAGGCGTGCGCGAACGTGCTGACGATCCACCTCGCGAAGCAGTACCCCGACCTCGTCGTGAATGCCTGCACTCCCGGCTACATCGACACCGACCTCGGGCGCGAAACTCTGGGCTCGCGAACTCCCGAAGAAGCGGGCATGAAGGCGCCGGCCGACGGTGCGCGCGCGATCATGAAGCTGCTGTTCGAAACACCCAGGGGTGTCGGGCACTACTACGGGAGTGACGGCCTGCGCAGTCCCATGGATCACTACCGCGCGCCCGGGTCGCCGGAGTTCACCGGCACGTAGCTCGTTACAAGAGGCTCAGCGCAGTCGCCGCCAGGCCAGCATCGTTCGCGCGATCACCGTGGTGATCAGCACGGCGATCCACACCGCGGTCAGCTCCGCGATCCACGCGGGAAAGAGCAGGAAGAGGGTGTAGGCGATGCCGGTTTCGCCGCCTTCGGCGAGGCCGGCACCGAGCCGCAGCCCGCGATCGTCGCGCGCGTCGAGTTGGAGCTGCTCTTCCTGGCTCCCGAGCGCGAGCGCGCTGGTGATGCAGAGCACGTATAGAAGAAGGGTGACGAGCCAGCGCGAGCCGAGTTCGGGATGCAGAACCGCGAACCCCGCGATCATCACGCTGTAGGCGAACATGTCGAGCAGGATGTCGAGGTAGGCGCCGAACGGCGTTGCGCGATCCGTCGCGCGCGCGTAAATGCCGTCCGTCCCATCGAGGAGTCGGCCGAACCACCAGGTTCCGATGGCGAGCAGGGGGCGGTCGAGGGCGACCCAAACCGCCGCGGCTGCGCCCACACCGGCGCCGAGCAGCGTGATCGCGTTGGGCGTGAGGCGGAGTGATCCGTAGAGCGTGATCAGGAACGACGAGTACCGGGGAAGGATGCGGCGGAACGAATCATCGATCACGCCTCCAGTGTACTCCCCATGGACGGGCGAAGAGCCGAGCCTCGCTGCGGAACGTCGAGGTTTCAATGGACCCGTCGATTTCGATTGCTTCGAGCGCCCGGGTCGTAGACCATGGACGCATATCGACACGAGGGCGCCACCGAATCCCGCCCGGTCGCAGCGGCTCCCCGCTCACGAACCACCTTCGGTCCTTCCCGCTCCAACCTGAGTCGCTCATCGGTTGCGTTTTCGGCGTCATCGATTCGATCGCGAGTCATCATGGGGAGAACACGACATGAGCATCAATCCACGACTTCGTTGGTTCCTCGACAGTCATCACATCGACTACGAGCTCCTCCCACATCCGCATACGGGGAGCATGCTCGAGAGTGCGAGGGCTGCGAACGTGCCAGAAGGCCTGGTGGCCAAGTGTGTCCTCTTCGAAGACGAGAGTGGCTACATCCTGGCCATCATTCCCGCCTCGTGTCAGGTCGACCGCGAGATGCTCGAAAATCGCATGGGCCGCCGCCTCGAACTCGCTTCCGAGCGAGAAGTGCAGGAGGTGTTCATGGATTTCGAACTGGGAGCGATTCCGCCGATGGGCTTCGCCTTCCACATCCCGACCGTGATCGACGAAAGCCTGCTGCGGATCCCCGACGTGTACTTCGAAGAGGGCGACCACAACGGGCTGGTGCACATCTCGGGGCGTGACTTCCGCGACCTCGACTGGCCGCTGCACTTCCGCCACCTCGGCAGACCGCACTAGTCCGAGAGGGTCGGGCCGACCTCGACACGAAACTCAGACGCTACGCGCGCGACCATCCGTCTTGGCCGCGGCCTGTTCCTTGCGTCTCTGTTCACCCAGCTGCGCGAGCTTCGCCCGGTTCGAATCGTCGACCTGCATGAACCGATCGCGCCAGCTGTGATCGTCGCTCCAGACGAACGGGGTCTGCACCGTCGTGCGGGGCGCGAAAGCGCGCTCGAATAGCTCGAAGGCCATATCGACGCACTGCCGCTGCATGTCGGCGTCTCCCGGCCGGCCGACGGGGTTGCCGAGGGGGAAGTCGGTGAACAGGAAGCGGGGCACGCCGCAGTGCTCGACGATGTCTCGGCCCGCGCCGATCACGACGGTGGGCATGCCGGCTTCTTCCAACTGACGCGCGACCAGACTCACGGTCTGGTGGCAGACGGGTCACAAGGGAACGAGGAGGACGACGTCGAGTTCGTCTTCCTGCGCCCACTTCACGATCGTCGGCGCGTCCAACTCGTTGGTTCGGCGCTGGCTGTAGTCGGTGGGAACGCCAAAGATGCGCGGCCCCAGCGATCCGATGCGACCGCTCGCGACGCACTCGCGCAAACGATCGATGGGGAGGAAGCTCTCGCGGTCTTCGGTCGTTGTCGCTTCCTTGTCCCAGAAGAGGTCGTCGGTGAACATGCGCGTGGGCACCTGCTCGAGCTCGAGGGCGTAGGGCTCCTTGGCCTTCGACTTCGTCCAACCCTCCGGGCGATCTTCCTTGTGGAGCGTCGTGGTCGTCACGAGACCGACGCGACTCTTGGCCAGGGGCTTCTTCAAGCGCTCGAAGGGCACGTGGTCGTTGTACGCCCATTGATAGGGGCGCTCGTACCCGTGGGCAGCGTAGTACTCGCGAGATTTGTCGATGTAACTCACGTATGCGCGGTGTGCGCGATCGACCGGTCGGCTCATGACGCTTCCTTTCTCTCGTGACCCCCAAGCGAGACTTTCACACAATCGGGCTACGCCGTCTCCTTAGAGGTGCTGCGCGCCCGGATCCGCCCGCGGAAGCGCTCGATCGGGTCGTCCACCAGCCGGATCAGCAACCAGCTGAGCCCCAGCGCCACGAGCAGGCCCGCCAGGAAGAAGAGCACGCCCCCCTGCGTCGTGTGCTGTCGTCCCTCGTCGGCGAACAGGGTGCTCGCCACGATGCCCCCTGCGAGCCAATGGGTGAGATAGACGGGGTAGCTGTAGCGCCCGAGTGCCGTGTCAATGCTCTCGCTCAGCTCGAGGAAGCCCTTCGAGACGAGGGCGGTGAGGCACCCGGTCGTGAGCAGCAGGTTCAAGTAGAAGCCGAACATCAGGGAGTGCTTGAACGATGTCCCGGTCAGGCGATCCGCGAGGTAGAAGAGGCTGAAATTCACGCAGACCAGCGCGAACCAGGTACCCGGTTCGCGCAGGGTCTCCGACGAAACCACGCGCTCGAAGGCGCTGCGGTAGTGATAGAGGCACGCGCCGATCGCGAACGGAAGTGAGGCCGCGGGGATCGGGAAGTAGCGGGCCTCCCAGTCGTACGGCGACGTGATGAACAGGCCGATCGTGTAGATCACACTGGCGGCGAGCCACAGGGCGGATCGCTGCGGGGTGCGCGAGAGGCCGAAGCCGATCAGCGCGTAATAGAAGAGCTCGACGGTGAGGGCCCAGGTGGCCGGCGAGAGCCGCGGGCTCGAGGCCTGCTCGAAGACGAGGCCGACGTTGCGCGCCCAGCCCGCGGCATCGCCCGGGAAGTGGATGCGTGGGTGGTATTCGGTGAGTGCACCGTCGGTCGTCGCGAGAATGCCCAGGGTCGCGATGGCGACCACCCAGTAGCACGGATAGATCCGCAGGACGCGATTCACCGCGAAGCGCCCCCGTCCGGGTAGATCGTAGCCGTAGGTCTCCTGCATGATCCGCGTCATCAGGTAACCGCTCAGCATGTAGAAGCCGAACACGGCGTAGACGCCGAGGTGGAACGGGCCATGGAGATGGCCGATCACGACGAAGAGTGCGAGCAGCGTGCGATAAGTGCCGAACACGGCGGGCTCTCCCCCGCTCAGCTCGACTCGTTCAGGCTCTTGGGCGTCTTGGCCTGGGGCAGCTTCTGGTGATCGAAGCTCACGAAGCGTTCAGGGCGCACCAGGACGTGCACGCGCTTGCCGGCCATCATCTTCTTGGCGGCTTCGGGGAGGCCTTTGGGGTCGGGCATCTCGTTGCCGGCCCGGCGCATGGCTTCGACCATGGTCGCGACCGTGGCGTCGAGATCGCCCCGGACGACTTCGGCGCGGCCTTCGACCATGACGGCGTGGAGTTCGTCGTAGGCCTCTCCACCTTCGATCAGCAGGGTCACCTTCGGGTCTCGCTCGAGGTTCTTGACCTTCTGGCTCGACTCATAGGTGGTGAAGCGCACCGTGAGGTCGTCGTCGAGGCCGTAGAACATGGGCATGGAATGGGGGAAGCCGCGCGGCCCGTTCGTGTTGAGGATGGCGACGCGCCCGTCCTGCAGCGTCTTGCGGATCTGCTCGTCGTTCATGCGGATGTCGTCGCGGGGCATGGCTTTGCATTCTCCTCCGGGCCTGGGATGCGTTGCCGCAGCAGCTTCAGAGCCCGAGCTCTTCTTCGATCAGCGTGGTGGTCTCGAGGTCGGCGATCGCGGCGTTCGTTCGTTGTACGGCGCGTGCACCGACAGCGGTGGCCTGCATGCGATCGCCGGCTGCCAGGGTAACGACGGCTGCGACCCACGAGGCGATCGCGTAGAGGCGATAACCGCGCCAGGCCTCGTCCATCGTGAGCGTCGGCCCACCGCTCTCACGGAGGGTCTTCACGTAGCGGGCGATCAGCTCCTCCTGCTCTGCGCGGCGGACGTCGGTATCCACGGAGTTGGCCAGGTAGTACCCCACATCGCGAAGCCCGGGGCCCCGTGAGACGCATGCCCAGTCGAGCAAACCGATGGTGCCGTCCTCGACGAACATGTTGCCGATATGAGCGTCCCCGTGGAGCAGGGTGGGGGTGCCGTGGTCGAGCAGATTGGAGAGCGCCTGGTGGTGTCCACAGTAGAGACGGGCGGCTTCGCGAAAGCACGCGGGTTGCCCCTGGCCGAATGCCTCGACCCCCTGCTTGACCATCACGACACCGAACTCGCTGCGCATCGGAGGCTCGATCCAGGCCAGATCCGAAGCGAAGCGCGGCGAGTTCCAGAACCCACCGTGCAGCCTTGCCAGTTGTTCGACGGTGCTTCGCACGACCGCGATGTCGGTGGCGCTCTCGTGGGTGGGGAACGTGCATCCCGCAGCTGCGAGATCTTCCATCAACATGATGTAGGCCTTTCCGTCGGGCGCCCAGAACGAACACAGGTGGCGAGCCACCCGAACCGGGACCGACGCGCTCACCTCGCGATAGAAGCGGGCTTCGCGCGCGCCCATTCCCGTTTCGATCACCATCGCGCGCTGGATCGGATCGGTGGGGGCCAGCTTCACGAAGAGGGTCTGCGGGAGATCGCTGCTACTCCACTCGACGCGCAGGCGCGCGCGACCCGTCGTACCGCTGTGGGCATCGAGTACGTCGACCGAGAGTGCGCTAGCACCCGGGGCGGTCTGCTGAACGGCTTCGCTGAGCCAGCTCGCAGTCAAGTCTTCGAGGCGATCGGGGATCTCCAAGCGTCTTCTCTCTTCTTCTCTATCCGGCAGCCGACTGGCCCTCGACTCGCGCGACGGCGCTGTCGACGGCCCGGCCGAGGGCGTCGACCATGGTATCGATCTGCGCTTCTTCGACGATGAACGGCGGGCCGAGGCAGACGACGTGTCGCGCCGGTTCGTTGCCGCCCGGGTAGAAGAAGACGCCTTCTCCGAGCCCGGCCATGATCACCTTGTCCACCAGGCCGCTCTCCTTCGAGAAGGGTTCGAGGCTCTCGCGGTCACGCACCAATTCGATTCCCCAGAGCAGACCCCGACCTCGCACGTCACCGACGTTCGGGTGTGTGCGTAGCCGGTCGAGGGCTTTGTCGAGGTACGTCCCCATACGGGCCGCACGCTCGACCAGCTTCTCGCGTTCGAGGATGTCGAGCACCGCGAGCGCGGCGGCACAGGAGGCGGAATGCGCGCCGTACGTAAAGAACATCATGCCGTCGCCGGCCTTGGCCATCGGTTCGAGGACCTCTTCTCGTGCGCAGATCGCCACGATCGGTGCATAGCCCCCCGTCAGCCCCTTGCCGCTCACCAGGATGTCGGGGGTGATGTCCCAGTGATCGACGCCGAAGTTCCGACCGGTTCGTCCGAAACCGGTCATCACCTCGTCGGCGATCAAGAGCACGCCGTACTTGCGGCAGATCTCGGCGATGCGCGGGAGGTATTCGTCGGGGGGCACGAGAGCGCCGGCATTCGAGCCGACGATCGGTTCGACGACGAAGCCCGCGATCGTGTCGGGGCCGAGCTCGCGGAAGAGCGACTCCACCGCATCGGCGCAGGCCACCCCGCAATCCGGGTAGCTCTTCCCCAACGGACATCGAAGGCAGTAGTGGGCGGGGGCGTGGGGCAGGTCGGCGACCTCGTCCAGCAGCAGCGGTTCGAATCCCTCACGCCGCGAAAGATGTCCGCCGATCGAAAGCGTCGACAGTGTCGTTCCGTGATAGCTGAGATCCCGCCCGATCACGCGCCAGCGCTCGGGACGTCCTGCCGACACGTGGTGCTGACGCGCGAGGCGAATCGCGCTGTCCATCCCCTCGGAACCGCCCGAGGCGAAGGCGATTCGCGTCAGCCCTTCGGGCAACCACCTCTGCTTCAGGGTCGCCACAAGCTGCACGCGCGCCGGAGTGGCAAAGGGAGGCACCACGTAGCTGGTGCGCGCGGCCGCTTCGGCATAGGCCTCGGCGACCTCGCGTCGGCCGTGTCCGATGTTCACCGCGATGGCGCCGCCGGCGGCGTCGAGGATCCGGCGACCATCGGGTGTGATCAGCTCACAACCCTCGGTGCGCTCGATCTCCGGCGGTTTGCGTCCGCTTTCGACGAAGGGGTAGTGGTGGCTGGCGTCGAACTCGTGCTGGCCCATGGGTGCCGTCCTCTTCGCTGGATCAATCGTGGGTACTCGGTGGTGGCTGCATGCCGAGCGCGTGCGCGCCGTCTTCGTCGAAGAGCAATGCTTCGAGCTTGCCCTTGTTGCCCATGCCGCGGCCGACGATTACGCGACCGTCCGCCGAGACACCGTAGGCGATGCTGCGAAAGGCGCCTCCGGGAAGATCTCCGAGGCCGCGGATGCGACCGCCTTCGTGCGCGAAGGCCTCGGCACCGTGCTTCGAATTGGATTTCCCGACGATCACCTTGCCGTCGCTGGAGATGGCCTGCGCGCCGCTCATCTGCGCACCACCGGGAAGGTCCCCGAGCCACTCGTACTTCCCGTCCACGTGGCGAAAGGCGCGATGCTTGCCTCCCTTCAGCGTGGCTGTGCCGACCACGACGCGCCCATCCCCCGACACACCGAATGCGCGTGTCGCCTTCATGCCCTCCGGGATGCCGAGCCCCACCATCTCGCCGTTCCGATGGACGAAAGCCTCGTCGCCGCGGGCCCCCGTCGAGTAGCCGACCACGACCGAGCCGTCGTGGTTGGTCGCGTTGGCGGCGCTGTTGTGGCGACGCCCCGGAAGGTCGCCGAGACCCGTCATGACGCCATCGACGTGGCGAAAGGCCTCGGGCCCCTTCTCGCTAAAGGCGATGCCGACGATCACGCGACCGTCGCCCGAGATGGCGAGGGCGCGGCTTCTGAACTGGCCACCGGGCAGGTCTCCGAGCCCCACCATGCCGTCTTGATCGCGATAGCGGAAGGCCTCGGCTCCGCGCTCGGAGATGCTCTCGCCGACCACCACCCGACCATCCGCCGACACACCATACGCGCGGCTGTCGTCTTCGCCGCCGGGCAATTCACCGAGGTCGTGCATTGCGCCCCCACGCCACACGACGGCGTGTACGGTGCCGTTCTTGAACTGACGCTTGCCCACGATGACGCTTCCGTCGGCGTTCGACGCGAGTGCAACCGTGAGAAAGGGCTCGATCGCGCGCTTCTTCGAAGTGCGACGCTGGGCCGAGGCATCGTGAAACGCGCTGACCAGGAAGAGAAGCACCACCAATCCCGGGACGAAGCGACCCGAAACATGAGTAACACGGAATAGCGATTTCTCGAGACAGGAACTGCGCATGAGGGGCGACTCAGGATACCCCAGCGGTGTGGCTTCGATGCCGTTGAAACGCGGGTGCCGCTCTCGGAGTGTCGAAGTAACATCCAGATGCAACGACCCACAGAGCTTCGAAGCCTTCGAGAGGGACGATTCCATGACTCGTTACCCCGATCGTGATCGACTCGCGCGGCCCCCCGTTCGGGGGCCACATCCACACTCGGCATTCGAGCCTTGCCGCCCGGCACTGACCACCATCGTCGTGGTCGCGCTGCTCTGGAGCGCGCAGTCCGCGGCCTCCAACTGGCAGCCCTACGAGATCGGCATCGCGAATCGCGAGGCGGGGCGGATGCGCTCCCTGGCCGAGCGACTCAGCAAGCAGAACCTCCTGTATCAGCTCGACCTCGGCGACGTACAGAAGCGCGACATGCACCACGCGGTCAACGAGATCGACCGCATCCTCGAACAGCTGCATCGCGGGAGCACCTACTACTCCGTCGCCGGTCCGCCCAATGAAGAGGCGAGGCAGCAGCTGGCGAGCATCGAGAACGCCTGGGTGCCCGTGCGCAAGCTGGCTCTCGCGAGCCCCTACGACTATCTGCGTCGGGCCCAGCAGTTCATTCCCCCCGAAAGCCCGCGTGGCGACCCGAAGGTCGTGAAGGCCTTCGACAAGATGGCCGCACGGTTCATCCGAGAGGTCGAGAAGCTGATGGACCTCTACTACGCCGAGTGCGTGAAGACGGAATACCGTCTGTGTGATGTTTCCCGCCGCTCGGGACAGCCGACCATGCTGGCCGAGCGGGTGTTGAAGAACCTCGTCTTCATCCAGGCGGACCTCGACCCCAAGCGGTACGCGGAGCAGCTGAGTGCCTCAATCGAGGCCTTCGATGCAAACTGGGTAGGGTTCGCAAAGGCGCCTCTCTACCAGGCCGCAATCGAACCCGAACGCGGGGAAGACGGCCGCTTCATCGCGGGGCTGCGCACCAGCATCGACAGCAACTGGACCACCCTCCGCAAGGAGGCCCGACTGGCGATCGCCGGCCGTGCGAACGAAGTGGACATCGATCCGATGTTGAAGGCACAGCGCGACCTCGTTGGCGACTTCGAGCGTTTCGTCGCCGTGATCGGCCGCTTCGCGGCCGGGGAGTTCGGGCGCTAGCCAGACCCCGAGTTCCTAGACTCCGAGTTCATTGAACGACTCGGCCATCATCTTTGCTGCATCACAGGTGAGCCACATCGTGGGCTCCACTTCGAGCACGACGCGGAGCGGCGAGTCGAGGTGCTTGCAGAAGGCATCGCGCGCGGGGCCGGCCACCGGGATGATGCGGGCGGCGAGCTTCGGATAGAACCAGGCCTTCGTTTCCTCGTCTTCGTGGATCGTGCACGTCCCCTTGATCGTCGCGGTTCTCGCCGGGGGAAGATCGACGCCGGTGCTCGTCACGATGACCGTGCAGCGGGGATCGCGACGCAGGGCCTGGATGCGCTTGCGCTGGCCCGTGGCGGTGAGCCAGACCCTCCCCTCGTGCCACACGTAACCCATGATCACGCCCATGGGTGAGCCGTCCTTCGTGCCCCAGCAGAAGCTGCACTCTGCCTGGGTGGACATCAGCGCTTCGCGATCTTCGTCGCTCAGGGCGAAGGGCGTCAGGTCTTCGTAGTAGGTCTTGTCATCACTCATGCGAACCTCATCGAAGCGTCACCGGGGCCACCACGCCTGAACGACGGCGGCGAAGAGTTCGTGATAGCGCGTCGTCTTTGCGTCGGCTCCGTCGGGGACGGGTTGCATGGCCGTCGCGGGAAGATCGCTGGCGTCGCCGATCGGATCGACCCATTCGAGTTTCACCTTCTCACAGACTTCGCCGATGCGAGGCGAGGCTTCTTCGTGATGATCGCTCACCTGATGTCGCAGGAAGGCGTGGAAGTCCGCGAACGCGAGCAACGAGTAGTAGTGACCGGGTTCGGCGCCGCGCCAGTACTCGTACCGAAGACAGGCCGGTTCGTTCTCGTGGGTCGCTCGATAGAGTTCCGCAGCAATCGTCTCGAACTCGGCTTCGCGTCCTGGCTTGACCTGGATGTGCGCGAGCAGGGTCGCCATCTCGTACCTCCGCTTCTGGAAAGCCCGGCTGGGTTGCGGTCGATGCCATCGTATCGGATATGGCATGCTCGGTACCGTCGAGCGCCAGCCCGGATTCGACACCCGGGCCGAGGCGAAGGGAGGGCGAGGCATTGGATCCGCTCCAGGAACTCATCGAGATCGAAGCGATCAAGCAGTTGAAGGCCCGCTACCAGCGCGCGGTCGACACCAAGGATTGGGAGTTGATGCGCAGCGTGCTCGCCCCCGAGGCCCGCAGCGTCTACAGCGACGGCAAGTTCTCCTTCGACAATCGCGAAGACATCATCGACTTCCTGAGCAAGGGGCTCGGAAGTCCCGCGATCCAGTCAATGCACCACGCGCACACACCCGAGATCGAGCTCACCAGCGAGACGACCGCGAAGGGCATCTGGTATCTCGAGGACTTCGTCTTGAGCGAGCACCCCAGCGAATCCGCGCCCCACGGCACGGTGTTGCACGGCACGGGCATCTACCACGACGAGTACGTGAAGATCGACGGCCAGTGGCAGATCGCGCGAACCGGCTACGAGCGGATCTTCGAGGACGTGCAACCGCGGGCGGAAGGCTCACGCCTGCGTACGCGCTGGGATGCCGACGAAGGGTCGTCGTAGATCGACGAACCCGGTGGTGTGCGGATGGCGAAGCGAGATCGGGTCGAGACGAACGGAATCGATCACGTACACCTGAACGTCGATCGGCTCGACGAGGCCATCGCGCTCTTCACCCGGCTCTTCGACTGCAAGCACAATCGCCCCCTCTACATCGAATCGATCGATGGCATCAACTCGATGAACAGCTTCGGCCTCGATGTGATCGCGCCGGCCTCCGAGGAGGGTCTCTACGCGAAGATGATGCGGCGCATGGGCGGGGAGGGGATCTCGGCGGTGTCGTTCTACGTCGACGATCTCGACGACGCGACGCGGAAGATCGAGGCGACGGGCATTCGCAAGATCAGCGAGATCGGCTACCCGGGCATCGAGCGCCAGACGCAGTTCCACGCGGGCGATTGCTACGGGATGAGCCTCGAACTCGTCTACCTCTATCCCGACGCCCTCGAGAAGATGCGCGCGCTGCAGGCCGAGCAGGGAAGGGAGCACGGTGGCGAGGCCTACATCGAGGCGCAGCCCGGTGCGGTGGCGACCGGAGGTGTGCATCACGTGCGATTGCGCGTGCCCAGCCCCGAAGACCTCACAGCGGCGATCGAGAAGTTCGAGAGCTGGTTCGAGTGCAGCTGGGAACGCGCGGCCGACGGTCGCTCGGCGACCTCCACCCTCGACGTTCACCTTCTGGTGAGCGATGACGGAAGGCAGGGCGTGGATGCCTTCGGCATGGCGGTGCCCGACCTCGAAGCCGCCACGCGCCGCGCCGAAGCCGTGGGAATGACTCCGATCGAAGCGCCGAGCTATCTGCGCGAGCGAGAGCGGGTGGCCTGTTACGCGCCGTCAGATTGCTTCGGGCTGAGTCTGGTGCTCGTCGAGAGCGACCGGAAGCGCCCCCATCGACATCACTGACCTTTCGGCTTCTCGAGGCCGAGCCGGCGGTAGTAGCGTTCCGGGATCTTCGCCGGATCCTTGTAGAGATGGGTGGGACAGGGGTCGATGCCGAGCCGCTCCGACGGTTCGACCACGAAGAGCGGCACCCCCGTGGCCTCGATCGAAGCCCGCTCCATGATGGGTTCGTGGCAGCAGTAGACGGGCAGCTCGTCGCGGCCCCAGGTGAGAGGCCCTGGACCTTGGACGTGAAGGTTCGACCGCGGCGGGTCGTAGTGGCCTTCGCGAAGCAGCCTTCCTCCACTCGGGCAAACTGGACAAAGGAAGGTCAGCTTCTCTTCGTCTTCTTCGAGTTCGAAAGCCTGCAGATGCACGCGGGTGAAGTGCATCAAGGCTTCGGCGCGCTCGCGAAAGCTCGCGTTGCCCAGCATGTCGGCACTCATGGCCTTCGAGAGTGCGGCGTCCACACCTTCGGAGCCCTGGTGACGGCCAATCCAGGAGAGCAGGGCGACGACCCGCGACATGCCGCGGTCGTGACTTCGCAGGGCCTCGTCGTGAAGGGCGTTCGCGAGGTCGGTTGCAGCTCGCGTTTCCCCCGCCTCGATCGCCCGGCTGATCTCACCGGCCATCTGCTTCCAGCGCTCGACGAGATCGCCCGCCGTCGAGCAGCGCTCGGGGGCGATCTCGGGGTTCTCGATCTCCCGCATGGCTTCGGCTTCGGCGTCTGCACCCGACGATTCGACGATCTTCGCGCGAAGGGTCGCTTCCCAGCCTTCGTAGTTCTGGAGCATCGAAAGGACTTCGCGTCGCAGGCGTCGCGCGAAGCGGAGAGCGGCATCCCGGTCCCCGGCCGCGAGCGCTTCGGCCATCGTATCGATGGATCGCATGCTGCCGATGCGCAGCTCTTCGTCCGTGAATTCCCGATCGGCGCTCATGGGGGCATTTCCTGCTCGTGGGTGGCGGTCCTATATTGAACCGGATCGCCGCCGAAGGCACGGGAGTTCCCACGGTGAAACGCCTGCTGAAACTCGAGAAGTTCGTCGACTGGATGGAGCCGCTCCACGAGATCGCGGTGGAGCGCACGGGCCTCAGCGATTTCGGCGAGGACGATTCGTATCGGACGGGGCTGCGAGTGCTGCTCGAGGCCCAGGACGCGTACAGCGATCTGCTGAGCCCGATGCACTACGCCCCGAAACTCGTCCACGAACTGGAGCAGCGCCTGCTGGCGGAGCAGACCTTCAAGGAACGCCCCGAAGTCCTCCACATCGAGATCGACAAGCCCCTCGTGATCACCGGAATGGTGCGGACGGGGAGCACGGCTCTGCAGTACCTGGTGGCGCGCGATCCGAACCGCCAGCATCTCCAATACTGGTTGAGCGAAAGGCCCCAGCCCCGCCCACCGCGAGAGACCTGGGAGTCGAATCCGTCCTACCAGGCGACGGTCAAGCGCCTCGCACACATGGACGAGCAGGCCCCCGAAGCGAAGTCGATGCACTTTGCGGCCGCCGATCTGCCCGAGGAGTGTGGCCATCTCATGGCACAGACCTTCACCGACGACTACTGGCAGATCTGCTCGAAGGTTCCCCACTACAACGCGTGGTACGAACACTGCGACATGGTGCCGACCTACACGCAGCACAAGAAGCTGCTCCAACTGATCGGTTCGAACGAACCCGAGAAGCCCTGGACCCTGAAGTACCCCGTGCACCTGAAGCACCTGAAGTCGTTCCTGTCGGTCTATCCCGACGCACGAATCATCTGGACCCATCGCGATCCGGCGGCCGTGCTTCGTTCGTACACGAACATGAACGCGACCTCGCGCACCTACAGCTGTCGCCCCGAAACGATCGACCGCGACGACCTGATGCACGAACAGATGGAAGTGTGGGCCGACGCGACGGAGCGCGCGTATCGGGTTCGCAGCCAGCACCCCGAAGCCCAGTTCTTCGATCTGCACTTCGACGACTACATGGCCGACCCCGTCGGCATGGTCGAGAAGGCGTACGCCTGGTTCGGTATCGAGTTCAGCGAGGAATGTGCGCGTGAACTCGACGCCTGGAATCGCGATAACCCGCAACACAAGCACGGCAAGGCCAACCACCGCGCCCTGACCCTCGAAGACGAGCGGATCCACGAACGCTTCGCTCGCTACATCGAGGCCAGCGGAGTGAATACCCGATCGTGAGCTCGAAACCCCGGATCTTCTCCATCGCCGCTCCTTCGGGAACGGGAAAGACGACTCTCATCACGCGACTCCTCGAACACCTGCGCACGCGCGGCGTGCGCGTCGGCGCCGTCAAGAGCGACGCCCACGGCGTCGACCTCGACACCGAAGGCAAGGACACCCATCGCATGCGCTCGGCGGGGGCCGAGACGACGGGTCTCATCTCACGGGATCAGATCGCGATCTTTCGCGACCCCGCGAAGCCGGAGGTGTCCCTAGAGAAGCTCATCGACCTGTTCTTCTCCGACCTCGACATCGTCATCGCCGAGGGCTTCCGCAGCCACGGTTTTCCCACTGTGGTGGTTCGCCGCACCGGAATCGATCGATCGGGCTGGAAGATGCCGGCGGATGTGATCGCCAGCGTGGTCGATGACGAGGAGATCCGGATCGAGGGCCTGCCGGCATTCGCGTTCGACGACCTGGAGAAGCTCGCGTCGTTCCTGCTCGACTATGATGGGGAGTGAAATAGAGGCAAGTCCCAGGAGCCCCCATGAAGCAACTCGACGGCGGCGACGATATCTGGTTCGCGATCGATACCGAGACCACCCCGATGCATCTCCTCACCGGGGGCATCTACGATCCCAGCACGAGCGAGTCGGGGCGCGTCGATTTCGGCGAGGTCCGCGAGTTCATCCGCCAGCGCCTCGCTGGCCTTCCGCTTCGGCAGAAGCTCGTGACGCCACCCTGGAACAGTGACTTTCCCTATTGGGTCGAGGACGAAGACTTCGATCTCGATCGCCACCTGCACCACATCGAACTCCCACCGCCCGGTGACTGGGACACGTTCCGCGCGGCGCTTCGCGAGATCGCCGAGGTGCCCCTCGATCATTCCCGGCCCCTGTGGGACGTCTATCTGCTCACCGGGCTCGGCCAGCTCGACGGCCTACCCGAGGGCTGCTTCGCGCTCGCACAGAAACTCCATCACGCCCAGTTCGACGGAACGAACCTGATGCGACTGATGGGGCGCCTGCACACCCTGGATCCGGCCGCCGAGCCTCCGCCTCGGGACGACTGGTCCCCCGAGCGAACGCCTTCGGGCCTCGAGATGTTGCTGCGGGCGCCCTTCAACCGTGCGCGGCGCGTGTTCGATGGCGCGCGGGTCTGGGGACGGAACGCACCGCGGTTGGTCCAGATGCTCGGACCGGGGGGCGACTCCGAGTCTTCGGGCGAAAAGAGCGCAAGCGTTCCCGCGACCCGATTCGCTCATCCGATCGGCACCCGCGAGCGCGTATTCGACGGCGTCACGCTTCCGCTCTCGGAGGTGCTCGAGCTGCGACGACAGGTCGAGGGCGCCACCGTCAACGACGTGGCCCTCGCCATCTGTTCGGGGGCGTTGCGTCGCTATCTGAACGAGCACCGGGAACTCCCCGAGGAGCCCCTTGTGATGGGTTCGCCGGTTTCGGCGCACGAACCCGACGAAGAAGATTCGAGTGGCAATCGCATCTCGATGATGTTCGCGGCCCTGCCAACGGACGTGAACGATCCCCTCGAGCGGTTGCGCCTCGTGCGGAAGGCGACGAAACGCTCCAAGACGACGACCGAAGAAGTCGGGGCGGGCAACGTCGCGGACGTGCTCGGCACGATCCCCACCTACCTCCTCGGCCCCCTGATCGAGCAGGCCGTCCACTTCGGCCTGACCGAATACCTGCCGCAGCTAATGAGCGGTGTCTCGATCACCAACGTGCCCGGGCCGCGCAAGCCCATGTACTTCAACGGAGCCCGCATGATGAAGGGCTTGAGTTGCACCTTCCTCTTCGATGGCGTCGGGATGATCATCGCCATCTCGAGCTATTGCGACGACTTCATCATCCATTTCACCTCGACGCCCAAGATGTTGCCCGACCCGGAGTTCTTTACCGAGTGTCTCCAGGCGTCTTACAATGAGCTGCGCGACGCCGGTTAGGTCCCCGCCGCAGCCCACATCAACCCGACGTTCGCCTGTCGTCGAAACGGCCGAAAACGTCGAAAAGGAGCCCCCACCATGCCCCGCTTGCGCGAAGTCTCCCGCAAAGATGCCCACCCCACGGCGCTGCGCCTCTACGACATGCTCTTCGGCGAGCGCGATCCCGTCGCCGAGCCCGGCACCGCAACCGGCACACCGGGCAACTGGTGGACCGTCTTCGCCGGCGTTCCCGACGCTTTCGATCACACGACGTCGGGCTTCGCGTTCTACCGCAGCAAGGATCGCCAGATCTCCTCCCAGCTACGCGAACTCGGGCAGCTGCGCGCGGGCTACTGCGTCGGCAGCAAGTTCGTCTACTCACAGCACTGCAAGGCGGCACGCGACGTCGGGCTCAGCGAGGAGAAGATCGAGGCCGTGCGCGCCTGGTCGGTCGCCGATTGCTTCTCCCCCGTCGAGCGCGCGGTGCTGGCCTACACCGACTGTCTCGTGCTCGAGAACGGCCGCGTGCCCGATGCGGTCTTCGAGGCCCTGCGCGCCGAGTTGAATGACGCCGAGATCCTCGAGTTCACCTACATCACCTGCACCTACGCGATGCACGCGACGATGAGTCGCGCCCTGCGCCTCGAGTATGACGACGTCGACGATCCGATCGTCGAGGTGGCTGCACCGAAGGGCGCCTCCACCGACGTGATGGCCGCCGTCGATGCGGCCGAAGAGTAGGGCAGTCTCGATTCCGAGCCGAAGCTCGGCGGATCCGGGGGTCGACTTCTAGGAAGACTCCACTTGCGCTGAGCTGGCCTCGGCCGCGAGCTGCGCGGCTTCCGCCTCGTCGACCCCAAGCGCGCGGAGCCCGCGCTTCACCGCGCGTTCGGCAGCGTCGGGTGCGGCATCACCCTGGACGATGCGGCGGATCGTCATCACGATGAGGCCCGCGACCTGGTCGAGGGTCTCGTCGTCCGGTCCGGTATCGAAGCGCCCGAGGGTGAAGCCTTCCTCGAGGTCTTCTCGGAGGTAGCGGCTGATCTCGACGTTCGAGCCCGGGCGACTCGCCAGGCGAAGCATCACGCGCCCCCAGGTCGCGTCTGCGAGTGCGTGATCGAAGACTTGCATCGTGGCAACGGCGAAGCGTCGCGCCGGATCTTCGATCGGCTCCTTCGCTGCGGCTGCGGCCAGGGAGAGGGCCGAGTGTTCGGCGAGCGCTTCCAGCAGGGCCTCGCGATCGACGAAGTAGTTGTAGAAGGTGCCGTTCGAGACCTCGGCCTCGGCGACCACGTCGCTCACCGTCAGCCCCTGCCCCTTCTCGGCCAGCACCCGCAGGCCGGCCTCGATCAGCTGCCGGCGGGTCCGCTCCTTCTTTCTATAGCCCCGTGTCCGGGGTGCTCCAGGCTCGTTCACCATGCGGAAAACCTACCGATTTCATGAGGTGATTGTCAATATTGACATAACTCCCAATATTGGCTTCAATGCCGGCCACCCAAGGAAGGAGCCGTCACTGTGGATCTCGGAATTCAGGGCCGTCGGGCCATCGTCTGTGCGTCGAGTCGTGGGCTGGGGCGGGCCTGCGCCGAGGCGCTCGCGCGTGAGGGTGTCCACCTGACGCTGAATGCGCGGGAAGAGGGGCCGCTTTCGGAAACCGTCGATGCGATCGCCTCGACCCACGGTGTCGAGGTCGCGGGCATCGCGGGGGATATCGCCGACGAACGGACGCAACGCGCGCTGCTCGACGCGTGTCCGGCGCCGGACATCCTCGTCAACAACAGCGGCGGCCCGCCCCCGGGCCGCTTCGCGGATTGGGATCGCGATGCGTGGGTGGGGGCGCTCGATGCCAACATGCTCGCGCCCCTCGCGATGATTCGCCTCGCACTCGACGGGATGTGCGAGCGCCGCTTCGGCCGCATCGTGAACATCACTTCGGCGATGGTGAAGACGCCGCTTTCGCCGATGGGGCTTTCGACGGGGGCGCGTACGGGCCTCACTTCGGTGTGCAAGGCGCTGTCCCGCGACGTCGCCCACGCGAACGTCACCATCAACAACCTCTTGCCCGAGCGGATCGACACCGCGCGCCAACGCGGGATGGCGGAGCTCCGGGCGAAGATCGGCGGCGTTTCGATCGAACAGGCCTACGACGAGATGAAGGCCTCGATCGCTGCACAGCGCCTCGGTCGCCCCGAAGAATTCGCCGATGCGTGTGCGTTCCTGTGCAGTGCCCAGGCGGGTTTCATCTCCGGACAGAATCTTCAGCTCGACGGCGGTAGTTACGCCGGCCTCATCTAGGAGTCGTCATGTCAAGAATCGAAGTTCCCTTTCTCGTCGTCGGCGCCGGGCCGGTCGGCATGATCGAAGCGATCCTGCTCGCAAAGCTCGGCAGAGAGTGTCTGGTAGTCGAGCGGCGGTCGGGTCCGCAAACTGCACCGGCCGCGCACGTGGTCAACGCGCGCACCTTCGAGATCTGCCGACAGGCCGGTCTCGACATGGGTGCGATCGACGCGATCTGCAAGAACCCGGAGGATGCCGGTCAGGTTCGCTTCGTCACTCGGCTCGCCGGCGAGGAGATCGGCCATCTCCCCTTCGAGCGGCAGGGCGATGAGTGCCTGCGCTTCACCCCGACGCCCCTTCGCAACCTCTCGCAGCACCGCTTCGAGCCGTTGCTCGCGGATGCCCTGCGGAAGCTGCCGAGCGTCGACCTTCGCTACCGCTGGCAATGGGAGCAGAGCGAACAGGATGACGAGGGCGTCACGTCGATCGTGAAGAACGTCGAGAGCGGCGAGACGATCGAGGTTCGCAGCCGCTACGTGATCGGCGCGGATGGTGCGGGAAGCCGCATTCGCAACGCTCTCGGGATCGAGATGCAGGGCCCGCCGCGCATCCAGAGCTTCTTGATGATTCACGTCGGCGCGAATCTTCGTGAGATCGTGAAGGATCGCCTGGGTGTCCTCCACTTCGTGGCGGATCCCGAAGCCGGCGGCGCCTTCATCGCCCACGACATCGACCGCGAGTGGGTCTACATGCACGACTTCGATCCCGACGAGGAAAGCGAAGAGGATTACGACGACGAGCGTTGTCGCGCCCTCGTGCTCAATGCCATCGGCCAGGAGGTTCCCCTCGAAATCTTGCACAAGGGCACCTGGCACATGAGTTCGCAGGTCGCCGATGCGATGGGGCAGGGCCGCATCTTCCTCGTCGGTGATGCCGCGCATCGCTTTCCGCCGACCGGAGGCCTGGGGCTGAACAGCGGTTTCCAGGATGCGCACAACCTGGCCTGGAAGCTCTGCGCTGTGGAAGACGGCTGGGCCGCGCCTTCACTGCTCGAGACCTACGCGCGCGAACGCCTACCAGTGGCGCAGGAGAACACGAAGCAGAGCCTGCAGAACGCACTGAAGATGGCCTTGCTTCCCCAGGCGCTCGGTACCGATGTCGAGCCGACGACCGCACGGCTGACCGAGTCTCTCGCCGATTCGACCCGGCGCGATGCGATCGCCGCCGCGATCGAGGCGCAGGCCGAGCACTTCGACATGCTCGGGCTCCAGCTCGGATACATCTACCAGGATGGTGCGATCGTGTCCGAGGGGGACGTGACGCCGCCCAGTTCGACGCGCGAGTACGTGGCTTCAGCCCATCCGGGCGCTCGGCTTCCCCACGGTTGGCTCGCGAACGGGGAGAACACGCGATCCACCCTCGACCTGATCTCCTTCGACACGTTCACGCTGATCAGCTTCGGGGAACACGAACGCTGGGCGGAGGCGATCGCGAGCGATTCGAGCGTTCCCGTCGCCCAGATCCGGGTTGGCGTCGACTTCCAACCCGCAGACGACGCTTGGCAGAAGAGCTGTGACATCGGTGCGTCGGGCGCGTTGCTCGTGCGCCCCGATCAGCACATCGCCTGGCGCGCTGCGTCGCTTCCGGAAGATCCGAATGCGAGTCTCACCGCAGCCTTCGCGAAGACTTCGAGGTAATGGACATGAGCGAACCGATCATCAAGGTGAAGTGCCTCGCGTACGTGCGCGTGGCGGCGCCCGACCTCTCGAAGGCCGAGGCATTTCTCGACGAGTTCGGGCTCCAGGTCGCGGCCCGAACGGAAGACGCGATCTACCTGCGCGGTTCCGAGCCGGTGTCGCATTGCTACGTGCTGAGTCGCGGGACTCCCGGGGTGACGGCGATCGCCTTCGAGGCGGATAGCGAGGCGGATCTCGAGAAGATCGCCGCGATCGACGGGGCCTCTGCGATCGAAAAGCTCGACGAGCCCGCAGGAGGGCAGGTGGTTCGCCTGCGCGATCCGCAGGGGATGCAGGTCGAGATCGTTCACGGCCAGGCCGCCCTCGCCCCCCTCGAAGGGGCGCCTTCCCACGCCTTCAACGTGGACGGTCGCCGCGAGCGGTTGGGCGAGTTGCCGCGTTTCGGCCCCGGGCCGTCGCACGTTCGGCGAATCGGTCACCTGGTGCTCGAGAGTGCAGACCCGAGCGAGGTCTACCGCTGGTACAACGAACGCCTGGGCCTGCGGAAGGTCGACGGGATGGTGCTCGAGAACGGCCACACCCAGATGATCTTCGCCTGCCTCGACCGCGGGCAGGAGTACGTCGACCACCACGTCGTCGGCTTCCAGTTTGCGGTGGACGAAGGCTCCCGCGTACAGCACATAGCCTTCGAAGTCGGCAACATGGACGACCTGATGGCCGGGCACGATCACCTGAAGAAGAAGGGGCGGAAGAACGTCTGGGGCATCGGACGCCATCGTTTCGGCGGCCAGATCTTCGACTACTGGGCCAATCCGTGGGGGGTGATCCACGAACACTGGACCGACACCGACCTCGTCAACGAGGACACCGCGGCGAACGACAACAACGTGGCCGAACTCGAGGACTACTGGGGCCCCGCACCTTCGCTGGCCTTCATCGTGTCGCGTTGGAATTGGAAGACCGTGAAGAACCTGGCGATGTTGGGGCGCGCGCGGGCCCAGGCGATGAGGAAGAGCTAGCGGCTACTTCCACACCTCTTCGCAGACGCGCAGCCAGTTCTCTCCGAGGATCCCGCGTACTTCGTCTTCGCCATAGCCGCGGCGGAGCAGCTCGGCCGTGATTCGCGGT
This sequence comes from Myxococcota bacterium, assembly GCA_028278345.1. Taxonomy (GTDB): domain Bacteria; phylum Myxococcota_A; class UBA9160; order UBA9160; family UBA4427; genus DUBZ01. The sequence goes on along the minus strand of JANQEL010000288.1, from coordinate 96,224 downwards.
GCGTCTTCGGGCTCGATCTGCGTCATGCCCGAGTAGCCCGCATTGGGGTCGTAGGCGTCGGATCCGGCGACGAAGGCTTCGAAGGTCTTCATGTCGAAGACGTAGTCGAGGCCGAGCCCCACGTGTCGTGGACCGACGAGCTTCGCGACGTGGTCGATGTGATCGACCAGGCGCTCGACGGTGGCGACGCCTTCGCCCAGGAACACGCTCAGCCCCGTCATGCCGAGCACACCGCCCGACCGTGCGATGGCCTCGATTTGATCGTCCTCGACGGTGCGGTCGTGCTTGCACAGCGCGGCGGCGTTCGTGTGCGAGATGATGACCGGCGAAGCCGAGGCCTCGACCGTCTCCATCATCGTTCGATACCCCGTGTGCGCACAGTCGACCAGCATGCCGACTTCGTTCATCTTCGCGATGACTTCGCGGCCGTAGGGCGTCAGGCCGACGTCTTCCTTCGCGTGGCAGCCCGAGCCGACGAGGTTCGTATGGTTGTACGCCATCAGGGCATGTCGAATGCCGAGTTCGTAGAAGAGATCGACGAAGCCCGGTCGGTCCTCGAAGGGTCCGGTGCCCTGGAAGTGGAAGCCCACACCCAGCTTCCCCGATTTCTTCGCATTGCGGATGGCGTCCGCCGAGGGCGCGAGCACGGCGAACTCCGATCGTTCCGCGACGAGGGAGCGGAACTTCGCGATCTGTCCACTCGAGGCCCGGTAGTCGAAACCATCGATTCCGAGGGTGATCGACACGTAGTCGAAGCCCGCATCGGCGAAGCGACGAAATACGCCGGCCTGTTCGCCCGAATCGCCGGGGGTGATGATCGGGATCGTCATGTCCCAGACGAGGGCGTCGCGGTGCAGGTCGAGGGCTTCGCGGGAGGGGTCGGCGGCCATCGTGGCTTCCTTTGCGAAGGAGGGTGAATCGGGAGCGTGTGATCGATTCTCGTGCGGCACGATCACTCGCGCCAGCGACATCGTGTCTCGCAGGAGCCTCGACGCCCCGCGGTCGTGGCAGCGCTAGCATCGAGGACGCCGAAAACGGAGGTCCCCATGAGCGACTCCCCGATCTATCCGCACGACCCGATCGAAGAGATCCAGCCCGACGTCTTCATGGTGCGCGGCTCGATCAAGCTGAACGCGCTGATGATGATCACGCGCAACATGGCGATCGTTCGCCACGAAGGCGAGCTCACCCTCGTCGATCCGATTCGACTCTCGGCGGAGGAGGAGAAGCGACTCGAAGCGCTCGGCGAGGTCAAGCGGATCCTTCGCCTGGGGCCCCTGCACGGCCTCGACGACGCCTACTACATCGAGCGCTTCGGCGCGGAGCTGTGGGCTCCGGGATTGTCGGAGGCCTATCCCGAGCCGAAGCCCTCGGTGCTGGTCGACGAGACCAGCCCCTTGCCATTCCCCGACGCTCGGCTCTTCTGCTTCGAGGGCTCGAAGCAGGCCGAGGCCGCGCTTGTCCTGGAGCGGGGACGGGGGCTTCTCATCACCTGCGACGCGATCCAGCACTACGGCGACTATCGCTTCAACAATCTTCCCGCGCGCCTCGTGATGCCGTTCATCGGCTTTCCGAAGACCACGATCGTAGGTCCCATCTGGGTGAAGATGATGACACCGGAGGGGGGGAGCCTCGAAGGGGGGTTCCGTCGCCTGCTCGATCTCGAATTCGACCAACTGCTCTCGGCGCACGGAAGCCTGTTGACCACGGGTGCCCACGCCGCCTGCGTGCGCGCGATCGACAAGATGTTTGCGAGCTAGCTCGGCGGCCAACCCGGCAGCAGCTGGCGCTTCTTGCAGAAGGGCTGGGCGTGGATGTTCTCCCCGCTCATCTCGACGGCTTCCTCTGCGGTGCACAGCCAGGCGATGACCGCGGCGGGGACCTCGACCGGTGCGCTCGGCACGCCCATCTTCTCGATCTCGCTAGTCTCGCCGAGAGACACGATGAGCGACTCGCTCCGCACGAGCCCCGGTTCGAGGTTGTAGGCGCGGAGGCCGCGGTCCGAGTACTCGAGGTGCAGGATGCCCGCCATGCGATGGAGGGCCGCCTTCGTCGCGCCGTGCGCGTAGCCCCAACCGCCACTCGCGAGCTTGAGCGGCGGGTCGACCATGCCGGCGTGGGAGGTGAGGTTCACGATGATGCCGTCGCCGCGCTCGAGCATCCCCGGCAGCACCAAACGGGTGAGTCGGGCCTGCGCGATGACATTGCCCCGAAAGCACTTCTCGAGTTCCTCGATCGAGCCTTCGAGGAAGTCGGCCATCAACCCGGGCCCCTGGTAGATGGCGTTGTTGACCAGGACGTCGATGCGTCCCCACTCGGCGAGGGTGTCGGCGACCAACCCGTCGATCGTGGCGGGGTCGAGCAGGTCGAGTCGTTGCACGCGTGCTCGGCGCCCCTCGGCGACGACCGCGTCGCGGGTTGCTTCGAGGCTGCCGGGAAGCGGCGAGCCATCGCGGTTGCGAAGCATGTCGGCGTGTTCGTCACCCTCGGCCACCGTTCGCGCGGCGAGCACCAGGTCGAACCCCGCGTCGGCGAGCGCCAGCGCGGTGGCCTTCCCGATCCCGCGACTCGCACCGGTGACGAGTGCGACTCGTCCTTCACCCGTCTTCATGCGCTTTCCCTCAATCGTCGAGAGCCTCGGCCAGTCTTCGCAGTGACGCTTCGAAGCGCGAAAGCTCCCGCTCGCTGAACGCAGCGAACAACTCCTGTTGGGCTTCGAGCTCCGCTCTGCATACCCGCTCGGCGAGCCGTCGGCCTGCCGCGGTGAGGTGGATCGTGAACGAGCGGCGATCACTCGCGCTGTGGGCCCGACGCACACTGCCGCGCTTCTCGAGGCGATCGAGGGTCTTGGTCATGCCCGCGGGTGTCTGGCGGAGAAGGCGCGCGAGCTGCGTGGGCGACATCTCGCTGTCCTCTTCCGCGGTCCACAGGGCGGCGAGCACCTGGTAGTCGGAGAGTTCGAGGTCGAAGGACTGGAGCGCGCGGCGGTGAAACTGCTCGAGCATGCGCGCGATCCCCCCGAGCCGCGCCACCGGCTCGACCGTCGAGACGTCCTCTCCGGGGATGAGGGCCGCCCAGCGGCCCGCGAGGCCTTCGAGATCCTTGTTGAGCATCGACATGGGTGTACCTGCTGTGCGTGTTGAAAGGAGGGGATCGCCCCTGGACAGATTATCGTCTCGAGATATATTTAGCCAGCGTAATAATGAGTCGTCCCGAAAGAGGGTGGCCCGGGAGGGAGCTGTGACAGCGTTGCAGCCCGAGAAACTCCAGCTCGGAATCATCGTCGAGGATCTCGACGCGGCGGTCGCGCGCGCCGAGCAACTCTTCGGAGTGGGCCCGTTTCGCCGCTTGAGTGTCGAAGAAGCCGGTGTGGAGGCCGCGGTGGCGGACTGGGTGGGCGTCGAGATCGAGTTGATCGCCGCTGCGACGGATGCCGCACGCGAGCAACACCAGGTCATGCTCAAGGGAAGCCCCGCGCGTCTCGCCCACATCGGGGCGTACGTGCCCGACAAAGACGAAGCCCTTGACTTCTTCCGCGCACAGGGCACCCCCGTCGTCTACGAAGACACCGGCGACGGCGACGTTCGCACCGCCATGGTCGACTCGCGCAAGGACGTTGGCTTCCTGCTCGAACTTCTCGAGCGGGTCACCTAGGAGAGTGCCAATGCTTCCCCCCATTCGACTTCGAGTACTCGCGCTGGGTGTCGCGTGCACGGCACTGGCCGTGCTTGCGTTCTCGACGGTCGCTTCTGCGGCCGAATCCCAGAAGCGCAATCCCCATCTCGCCGATTCGGTGAACCCCCTCGGTCACGGCGACCCGGCGCAGCAGGACGCTGTCGCGGTGCCGGGCCCCGCGAACCCGGGGCCGAGGCTTTCCGCCGAACAGATCGAATACGCGCCGACCGGCCCCGGACAATTCGGTGCCTTTACCTCGAGCCCCTATCCCGACGGCCGTCGCGTGCTCTGGAGCAATGGCATCGATCGCATCGTCAAGGTGGACTTCGACAGCTTCGAGATCCTGGCCACCTACTGGCTGCCTGGCGCTCGACGTTGGAGCGAAGCCGAGGCCGATGATGCAATCGCGGCCTTCGACGATTCGAACGAGGGGTTGTTCGCGCTGTGGCGCGCCTTCCAGGAGGCCCAGAAGCTGCGCGATCTCTCGGGGGTCTACACGGTCCTCGATCGGGACAACAACTACTACATCGCCAATCGCGACGGCAGCGTGACGGCCTATACCGACGCCGACCCGAACGACCCGGCTTCCGAGATCAGGGTGCGTTCGCGCTTCGAGTTGCCCTCGAACGTCACGGGTCTGACCGTCGGGATGAACATGACGTACGACGGCTGGTTGATCCTGCCCACCGAACACGGCTACGTGGTTGCGGTGAAGCGCGACTTCAGCGAGTACCGCACGGTTCGCATGCAGCACGCCGAAGGCGCAGAAGAGAAAGCAACGCGCGATGTCGGGTACGGCTGGGTTCGCAACGGCGTTGCCATCGACGAGGCGGGCGGCCTCTACATCGCCTCCCAGGACCACATGCACAAGCTCGTGTGGACCGGAGAAGCGATCACGACCGATCCCGCGGATGGCGCGTGGACGGCCTCCTACCTGAACGGGTGGGGACACGGTTCGGGAGCCACGCCGAGCCTGATGGGTTTCGGCTCGGAGGATCGCTTCGTCGTGATCACCGACGGGCAACCCATGATGAACGTCGTGATCTTCTGGCGAGACGAGATCCCCGAAGATTGGAAGACCCTTCCGGGTGCCCCCGATCGACGCATCGCGGGCATGCAGCCGGCCAACATGGGGGATCCCGACCTTCGCGAGATCCAGTCGGAGCAATCGGTCGTCGTCGCCGGTTACGGGGCCCTCGTGGTCAACAACATCCCCCGCAACGCGCCCTGGTACCTGCCCGAACGCGCCAGGACCCTGTTGATCAGCTTCCTCGGAAGTTCACCGAAGCATCAGCCCTGGGGCGTGCAGAAGTTCGAGTGGGATCCCGAGGCACGCGAGTTCCGCGAAGCCTGGGTGAACCTGGAGGTGAGTTCACCCAGCTGCGTGCCCCTCGCGAGCTATCCGAGCGATCGCGTCTACTTGATCGGTGCCCGCGACAACGCGTGGACTCTCGAAGCCCTCGACTGGACGACGGGCGAGAGCGTCTACACGAGCGCGATCGGCGGCCAGCGTTACAACCCGTTCTTTTCCGGAACCCACATCGACGAGCTCGGGCGGGTTCACTACGGCAACCACTGGGGTCGTGTCCGGCTTGCGATTCCGGCCGCGCCGATGGAGGAGCAGTAGATGGGCGAACGACTCAGCGGAAAGATCGCCGTCATCACGGGGAGTGGCCGGGGGATCGGCCGCGTGAGTGCAGAGCTGTTCGCGCGGGAAGGCGCGTCGGTGGTCGTGTCGGACATCGACGCGGGAAACGCGGAGGAAACGACGAAGGCCATCACGAACGCGGGAGGGCGCGCGGTCTGTCATCCGGCCGACGTCACGGATTCATCGCAGGTCGATGCCCTCGTCGATCGCGCTGTCGAAGAATTCGGTCGCCTCGACATCATGTTCAACAATGCGGGCGGGGCACTGCCGGAGGTCACCCACGAGGTGACGGACGAGAAGTACCGGGAAGTCGTCGGCTTGAACATGGATGGTGTCTTCTACGGGACGCGAGCCGCGCTGCGCGTGATGGTGCCGCAGCGCAGCGGTTGCATCCTGATCACGACCTCTGGCGCGGGGCTCGGTTCGGTGAAGGGGCTCGCGGTCTACGGCATGGCGAAGGCCGGCGTGGTCAACCTCGCGAAGAGCGTGGCGGAGGAGTACGGGCCGCTGGGCATCCGCGCCAACGTCGTATCCCCCGGACCGATCGCCTCGCCCGGGTTCGAACAGTTCGTCGATTCGGTCGAGGGGCTGCGCGCGAAGATGGAAGGCGGTGTTCCCGCCAGGCGATTCGGCCTGCCCGAGGAGATCGCGAACACCGCGCTCTTCCTGGCGTCCGACGAAGCGAGTTACGTGAGTGGCGTGGTGGTGCCCGTCGATGGCGGGATCGCGGGCAAGTACCCGACCCCGACGCCGGAGATGGACTGAAACGGAGAGAGGACGAACGAATGGATACGGGTCTACGTGGAAAGACCGTGATCGTGACGGGCGCGAGCTCGAACATCGGGCGGGGCATCCTGCTCGCCTTCGCGGAAGAGGGCGCGCAACTGGTCGCCGCCCAGCGCGACGTCGTGGCGGGCGGCAAGGCCGTCGAAGAGGCGAACCGACTCGGGGGCGAGGCGATCCTCGTCAAGACCGACGTCACCGACAATGCGTCGGTCGAGGCCATGGTGGCCGAGACCATGGATCGCTTCGGAAAGATCGATGTGCTGGTGAACAACGCCGGCGGCATTCCCGGCGAGGCCAAGTTCATCAACAAGAAGCGCGAAGACTGGCAGAAGGAGATCGACCTCAACTACTGGGGCGTGATCAACTGCACGCGTGCGGTCCTCGACGACATGGTCGAGCGCAAGTCGGGGCGCATCATCAACATCTCTTCGGGCTCAGCGGTCAATGGCGCGGGCGCCGTCAACCACGCGGTCTATGCGGGCTTGAAGTCCGGCGTGAACGGCCTGACGCGTGCGCTCGCCTGGGAGCTCGGTCGCTACAACATCACGGTGAACGTCGTCTCCCCGGGATGGATCGTCCCCGACGACAAGGAGCACACGAGCGAGGGCAGCTTCTGGCAGAAGTGGGGCTTCGACTATTACCCGGACGACAAGCTCGAAGCCTTCACGAATTACTGGCCGATCAAACGCCTCGGGCGCCCGCGCGACATCGCTCATGCAGTCGTCTCATTCGCGGCCGAAGGGGCAGGCTTCATCACGGGGCAGATCCTCGAGGTCGATGGCGGTGCGGCGAGCTAGCCGAATCGTTCCTGCAACTCCCAACTGGAAGGATTTCCGATGAGCGATGACGCAGACCGATTGATGAGTGGCGAAGCCTGGCACGACTTCTGCGACCGCCTGAAGGCGACGGGCGACGCGATCATGGGCGAGGGCTTCCCGAAGAGCCCCTTCGACCGCGCAGAGGGCTTCCGCTGGTTGGCACGGCTCGCCGTCTACGCCACGCAGATGGAGATCGAGGCGGGCGACCCGCGACACCCGTTCTTCGTTCGCTACGAAACGCCCCACAATCAGTGGGGCGGGCCGAATCCGGACAACGTCTACCTGCGGGCCAACGTCGATCCGCAGTACGACTACCGGATCTGGGCCAACGTGAAGGACGTGCGCCAGGTAATCTTCTCCCTCAACGAGGGTGACATGCAGCTCGGCGAGTACGGGGTGTATTGCGAGTGCACCCTCGAGGAACTCGACGTCGGCGAGGACGGCACGCTCGAGATCTTCCTCACGAACGAGAAGCGTTCGGGCAACTGGATGCCCATGCACGAGAACGGAAGGCTCTTCACGATCCGCGTCTACCAGAGCGATTGGGAGCGCGATGCCGCGCCGCCGTTTCACATCGAGCGGATCGGCGCCGAGGGTGTCTCGCGTCCACCCCTCGACCCGGCCTTCGTCGCGAACGCTCTCGATCGCTCGGCCAACTGGATCGAGAAGACCGCAACCTACTGGAATGCCTACACGGAAGGCGCCTGGAATCGCGCGACCCCGAACAAGGCGTCGCGCGCGGGCTCGACGAAGGGTGGGGCGGACAACATCCTCTACGGCAACTGCATGTGGCAGCTCGCCGAAGACGAGGCGCTCCTGATCGAGTGCGACAAGCCGGATGCCGACTACTTCGGGTTCACGCTTCACACGATGGGCTGGCTCGAGAGCGGCGACTTCGCGGATCGGCAGACGAGCCTCTCCGGTCATCAGCTGCACTACGACGGTGACGGCAAGATGCGCGTGGTACTCGCCCATCGCGATCCGGGAACGCCGAATTGGATCGACATCGGCGGACGCGAACGCGGAATGCTCGTCTTCCGTTGGGTGTGGGCGCGCAACAACCCGAAGCCGACGAGTCGGGTGCTGCCGCTCGGCGCGCTGCGAGGCGCACTTCCCGACGACCATCCGAAGGTCGATGAAGCCGCTCGGCGCGCAGCCATCTCGCGTCGCCGCGAGATCACCTGGAACCGCTTCCTGTAAGAGGGCGTGCAACGATGAGTTGGCAACCACCCGAACGCCCCCAATGGGCCCGGCGGCTGATCGCCCACGGTGAAACGATCGGCGGCGCGGCGAATCTCATCTCCCTCGACAAGGACGAGCTGCTCGAGACGGCACAGCGCAGCACCGGTCTCTCCGACTTCGGAGACGATCCCTGGCAGGAGCCCTTCGATGTGCTCGTGCGCGCCCTCGAGGAGGAGTCGAATCTCCACGTCATCGGGCGCGCGATCGCGCGAACCGAACTGCTTCGCACCCTGCGCAATCGGTTGAAGCTGGCGGCGCTGTGGAAGGGGCGGCCGGAGATCCTCGAAGACACGATCGACAAGCCGGTCTTCATCGTGGGAAGCCCGCGCTCGGGCACCTCCATCCTCCACGAGTTGATGGCCCAGGACCCGGCCTCCCGCGCGCCGGCCCTGTGGGAGATGTTCCATCCCGCCGAGGCGCTCGAAGGGGACGGGATCGCGGCCGCGGCGGACGACGTCACGCAGTTCTGGCACGACGTTCAGCCCGAGTACGAGACGATGCACGCCAACGCGGGAGATCTCCCGAACGAGTGTATCTACATCTCGCTTCATTCCTTCCTTTCGGATCACTGGGGCGGCAACCACCACGTTCCGAGCTACGACAAGTTCCTGCTGAAGAGCGATCAGCGTGTCGCGTACCGCTATCACCAGCGTTTCCTCAAGACCCTGATGCAGCGCGAAGCGAGTCGCCGCTGGCTGCTCAAGGCGCCCAGCCACATCTTCGTGATGCGCGAGCTCTTCGATGTCTATCCGGATGCGCGCATCGTGCGAACCCATCGCGACCCGACGAAGACCCTCGCCTCCGCCGTCAACCTGATGGGCACCCTCAAGTGGATGCGTTGCAGCGACATCGACATGTCGCGCGCGGCGAATCAGCTCGCCTTCGGGCTGGCCTACGTCTACCAGAAAGAGATCGAGTGGCGCGAGTCGGGAGCACTTCCCGACGAGCAGTTCATCGACGTGCAGTTCGAAGACATCGTGCGCGACCCGGTCGGCACCGTCGAGCGCGTCTACGAACGCCTCGGTTGGCCGATCGACGACGACATCCGCAAGCGCATCGCCGATTACGCGACCCACAAGCCAAAGGGTTCGCGCGGCGTCCACAAGTACTCGCTCGAGGGGGTCGGTCTCGATTTCGCGACCGAACGGGATCGCTATCGCTTCTACACCGACCGGTACGGGATCGCAGAGGAAGACGCGTAGTCTCGCCGGCGGATCGCGATATCGTACGTGGGGAACCCCGCGTACGAGGATCGCGTGATCGACTTCTCCCCGAAGCATTCCCTCGCCGACCTGTCCCGCCAGGATCTCTGCACCCTCGGCCGGGAGTATCTGCTGTGCGGTCATCTGATCGATCGCGTCGGCCTGCCCTGGGCCACGAAGCTCGTTGGCGAGGAAGCGCAGATCCAACTCTCGATCGACGAGTGGATGGGGGCCAGCCCGATCTACTCCGTGCGCATGCAGCAGGCCCTCGGCTTCGAGGGGAACGATGTCGGCACCGTGTTCAAGAACCTGCAGCTGGAGATCGGCGCTCCGCATCAGTTCATGGACTTCCAGTTCCGGCTCGACAGCCCGGAGCGCGGTGAGTTCTGGCTTCCGCACTGCGGCGCCCTGATGGACGTCGAACCCTTCGGCGAAGTGCGCGTGAAGCGCATGTGTCACGACATCGAAGATCCGACCTTCGATGCGACCGCGGCTGCGACGCATCCCTGCATGAAGATGCGCCCGATCCACCGTCCTCCGCGCAACCCGGCCGGACGCTACCCGCACTGCCGCTGGGAGGTCTTCATCGACGGTGAGGGCGTGCCGTACGAGCAGCACCCGAACCTCCCCGTGATGCAGGCGACGAAGCTCGCCGACATTCCGATCGATGTTCCCGCCGAGAGCCTCGAGCCCGGTGGATGGGACGATTACAGCGGCCCCTTCGATCCCGGCTTCCAGTTGGAAGACCTTGGGCATCGCGCTCTCGTAGCGGTCTGCCAGGAGGTCGCGGTGCAGACCCATCTCCTTTCGCGATCGCTACTGCTCAACGTGGATCAGCGACACGGCGAGGCCGATGCCCGCGAACTCAGCCACGTGCAGTGGGTCGGGGCTGCGTCGGTGGCCACCTATCGACTGAAGAAGGCCTTCGAACTGGGAAGCTCGATCGAGGACATCGCGACCGTCTTCCAATTCCATCCCCACTTCCAGCCCCGCACCTACGTCGATCTGCGGCTCGAACTCAGGAACGAAGGCGCGCTTCGCGTGGCGATCGGGGATTGTCCGGCGATCGAAGAGGCGAGCCACCATTCGTGGTTCGGCGGGCTCACGGGCGAACCGCATCCGGCCATCGAAGCGATCGCATCGTTGATGAACCCCCAGGCGGCTTGCCGGAGCGTGGATCCCGGTGACGCGCGCTTCGCGTGGGAGATCTACATCGACCCCAAAGCCGAACCGAAGGGCGAGCCGCAGGAGATGCAGATCGCACGCTACAGCAAGGGCGTCGAGTTCGAGCTGATGCAGCGACGTCCGCTGCGCAACTGAAGGAGACTCGCGATGAAGGTGAGCTGGTCGCACTGCGTGCTGAAGGTGCGCGACATCGAGGCGATGGTGCAGTTCTACTGCGACACGATGGGCTGGGTCGTCTCCGACCGCGGCCCGATGGGCCCGCCCGGCGCACCCGACATCGTGTTCCTGACGGGAAGCTCGAGCGATCATCATCAGATGGCTCTCGTGGCGACACGCGGTGACGAAGAGGCGACGAGCCTCGACCACAACGCCTTTCGCGTGGAATCGCTCTCCGATGTCCTCGCCATGCACGGAAAGCTCACCGCGGATCCGCGCGTCGAGGGCATCCTGCCACTCACCCACGGCAACGCGATCTCGGTCTACTTCAAGGATCCCGAGGGCAATGGCATCGAGATGTTCTGCGACACGCCCTGGCATGTGAAGCAACCGGCGGGTCTGGTCTGGGATCCGAGCCTCAGCGAGGAAGAGCTACTGGCCTGGGTCGAAGACCAGTATCGCGATGACTCCGAATTCCGACCCATGGACGAGTACCGCGCCGATCGGGCGAAAGCGTTCGGCGAGAACTAGTCGGTGCTCGCGGGAGTTCGCGTGATCAAGCGGTCGATCTCGGGCTGTGTGCTGGCACTCGCTGTCGCCTTCGCGTCGATCGGCTGCGGCAGCTACGAAGACCCGACTCTCGACGAGCGCTTCGATCCTGCAACGGCCGAGGGGCCACCCGAGCGAGAACCCGTCGAAGCCAGCCCGACGCGGAACCTGCTCTGGGGCGATCTGCACATCCACACCGCATTCTCCTACGACGCCTTCACGATGGGAGTTCGCGCGCTTCCCGACGACGCCTATACCCACATGAAGGGCGGCACCATCGAGCATGCCCTCGGCTACCCGATTCGCGCGCAGCGTCCCCTTGATTTCGGCGGCGTGACCGACCACGCCGAGTACCTCGGCGTGCCGCGCCACCTCGCCGAAGGCGGAACAGCAGAGTCCGAGGCGCTTCGCGCTGCGGCGCGTTCGGGCAACCCGCTGCGCATGACCTGGCAATTCCTGTCGATCGCCCTAGTCAAGATGTCGAGCCGCGATATCCGGGAAGAGCAATTCGGTCTGCCGGGAATGGAAGACGTCTCGCGAACGGCGTGGAAGGAGATCATCGAAGCCGCCGAGCGCCACAACGACCCGGGGCGCTTCACCTCCTTCATCGCCTACGAATGGTCTTCCATGCCGGGTGAGCGCAACCTTCACCGCAACGTCGTCTACGCCTCGACGGACGTCCCCGACTACCCCGTCTCGTCGCGCGATTCCGAGAACCCCGAAGACCTCTGGAAGGCTCTCGATCAACAGCGGGCCGAGGGCAAGCGGGTGCTCGCGATCCCGCACAACAGCAACGTGAGCGACGGCCGCATGTTCGAATCCCGCAAGTTCGGCGGTGATCCTCTCGACGCCGCCTACGCAGAAACGCGCGATCGCAACGAACCGATCGTCGAGATCTTCCAGATCAAGGGCACCTCGGAAACGCATCCGAGCCTCTCCCCCGAAGACGAGTTCGCGGATTTCGAGCTCATGGACACGGTGATGACCGCCGACGCGCCGCCCAGTGAGCCGAAGGGCAGCTACGCGCGCGACGCCCTGCGAACCGGCCTCGAGTTTGCCCATCGCGAGGGCTTCAATCCCTTCCGTTTCGGCGCGATCGCGAGCAGCGACAGCCACAACGCCAGCTTCTCCGTCGAGGAAGACAACTATCACGGCAAGCTGCCCTTGATGGACGGATCACCCGCACAGCGCCTGGGCCTGTCCTACCTCATGCCCTTCGAGCAACTCCCCATGCGCGTCTACGGTGCGGCGGGGCTCGTCGCCGTCTGGGCCGAGGCGAACACCCGCGACTCGATCTTCGATGCGATGCAGCGCAAGGAGACCTTCGCCTCTTCGGGCCCGCGCATTTCGGTTCGCTTCCTCGCGGGTTGGGACTACCCCGACGACCTGCTCGACGGGGACTGGCTCGCGGAGGCGTACGAGGGCGGTGTGCCCATGGGTGGCACTCTCGATGCGCGCGCGGGTGGGTCGCCCGCCTTCGTGGTCGTGGCCGCAAGGGACCCGATCGGCGCGAACCTCGACCGGGTGCAGATCATCAAGGCCTGGGTGGACTCGGCCGGCGCGAGTCACGAACGTATTTTCGACGTCGCGGCCTCCGGCGGCAGGATCGAGAAGGCGGCGGGCGGAAAGCTCGATGCCGTCGGCAATACCGTGGATGTCGCCGAAGCGAGCTACGGCAACACGATCGGCGCGGCCCAGCTCTCCACCATCTGGCGCGACCCCGATTACGACCCAACCCAACACGCCCTCTACTACGCGCGCGCGATCGAAATCCCGACCCCCAGGCACACGACCTACGCCGCGAAGACCATGGGCGTAGAGGCGCCCGAGCCGACCTCCATCCAGGAACGCGCCGTGACCTCGGCCATCTGGATCCGACCGACCGAGTAGGGGCTGGGAAGCCTCGCGCTCGCTCAGCTACACCGGCGTCAGCAGCTTCATCGCCGGCTTCAGGATCAGGCTGCGATAGAACTCTCCCGGGAATGGTAACTGGCCCGTGACTCCGGTGAGGAACCGGGTGTCCTCTTCCTCCCGACCCGCGAGTCGGCACGCGGTCAGGTAGCCATTGTTGTGGGCGGGCATGATGCCGAGCCCGTTGTAGGCCGCGCTGACGTGGATGTTTCCGTCGCCGATGACTCCGGCCACCTGCTTGAACAGCGTGGTGTGACCCGTCACACCGTGCCATCCGTGAGAAAGGCCGACGTCTGCGATCGCGGGGTAGCGCTGCTCGAAGATCCGGCGTGCAACGTCCTGTGCGCTGGCGATGTCCTGCCAGTGACACGAATCGTGGCTCGCGTAGCCGAGAACCATACGAACGAAGAAGTGGCCATCGGGGGTCATGCTGAAGGTGACGGGGAGCATCTGTCGCTCGAAGCGGAGCATCCATTGGTCGAGTCCGAACGATGCGATCTCTTCGCTCGTCAGCCTGCGTGTCGCGAAGCTGTATTGGTGGATCGGATACATGGTGCGGCGAAAGAAGCCAAGGCGGTTCGTGTGTGCGTTGGTCGCGATGAGGACGTTGCCGGCCATCAGTTCGCCGCGCGGAGTCGAGATTCGTGCAGGCTTTCCCGTTTCGATCGAGAGGGCGGGCGAGTCTTCGAAGAGCTCGGCGCCGACATGCAAGGCCGCACGGGCGTGTCCGACCGCGAGCTTCATGGGGTGCACGCGGTAGTAGCCGGGCGGGTTCACGGCACCCGCGTGGTAGTCGCTGCCCGTTCGTTCGCGCAGTTCATCCGCTTCGACGAAGGTGGCGCCCGGCTCGAGATCGCTCCGTGCGCGCTCGGCTGCACTCTTCGACGTCAGTAGCATCAGGGTGGAGGCCGGCGCGAAGTCGCAATCGACTTCCTCTTTCTCGATGAACTCGCGAAGGCGATTCATGCCGCGTTCGGGCATCTCCGGATCGGAGATGCCGACGTAGTTCGCATATACCGCTCCGGAGTTTCGAGAACTCGCACTCGAAGCGAGCTTGTGGGATTCGAGGACCACGACCGTCCAATCGGGTCGGAAAAGCTTGGTGTAGTACGCGCACGCGAGGCCGGTATAGCCGCCACCCACGATGGCGAGGTCGACCTTGCGATCACCTTCGAATCGCGGGAGGGATGGCATCGCGGGCGAACTTGCGACCCAGACGGGATCCTTGCGCGCGTCCGTCTCGACGCCTCCCCGCCCCGCGGCGAGACCCGCCAGGCCGGGCGCCGCGAGTGCTGCGACGCTTCCGCCGACGAGGAAGCGCCTGCGGGTGACCTCCATGCTTCGACTCTCCTTGGACTGTTCCTGAACCGTCTCGCTTCGCCGAGCTGTGGCTCAGCTGCGGCTTCGCGGAAGCCCGAGCGCGGTCTGGGCGACGATGCTTCGTAGGATCTCCGCGGTGCCGCCGTAGATCGCATTCGCGGAAGCAAGCCGATAGCCGAATTCGAGTTCGCCCTCGGCGACGGCGCCTTCGCTCCCGCGCTTCAGCACGCTCTCGGGCGCCGCCAGATCCATCAACCTGGAGACGACCTCGGACATCGTGGTCTTCTGCAGGGTGGCCACCATCGCGCCGGTGCCGCGATCGGGCAGTTCGTTGGCGACGCTCCACAGATCCAACAGCGTGAGCGAGATGTTGATCTCGGCAACGGCGTCCGCGCGAGCCAATACGTCGCGAACGTGCTCGTCTTCGATGATGGCGTGACCTTCGCGTTCGTTCGCGCTGGCCCAGGCGGCGGTGCGATCGATCAGGTTGCGCAGGAAGTCGTGCTTGCCCGTGCCCCCGCCGCCCGCGTGTTCGAGCTGAAGTGCGTAGCGCAACACCGTCCAGCCGCCGTCGACGGGCCCCACTCGATAGCGGTCGGGGATGCGCACGTCGGTGTAGTAGGTCGCGTTGGTGCGCTCGTCCGAGAGCGTATGGATCGGCTGGATCTCGATCCCCGGCGTGTCGAGGGGGACGAGGAACATGGTGAGCCCGCGGTGCTTCTTGGCATCGGGGTTCGACCGCGTGAGCAGGAAGACGTACTGGCCGATGTTCGCACCGCTGGTGAACATCTTCTGCCCGTTGATCCGCCAATCGTCGCCGTCGCGTTCCGCCCGCGTCACCGCGGCCGCCACGTCGGAGCCGGAACCGGGCTCGGTATAGCCGAGAGAGCAGATCGCCTCGCCGCGAATGATTCTTGGGAGGACTTCCTGCTTGAGTTCCTCCGACGCGTACTCGTTCAACGTCTGCCCGACCATCGACGTGGTGCCGAGGGCATGGGTGCTGCGGCCGGCGGCGCGAATGACGTCGTTGAATGCGGCGACTTCGTATACGTCGAGGCCGCGTCCACCGTATTTCGTGGGCCAAGACGCATAGAGGAGCCCGGCTTCGGCCATCTTCTTCTGGAATGCGGGATCGTGTCCGTCGAAGTCGTGTTGATGCACGAGCAACTCCGGCGGCGTCGGGTTGGCCTCGAAGAAGCGGCGGGCTTCCTCGCCGAAGTTCACTGCGGCTTTGCCGAGGCCGAAGTCGAGCTGGACCGCGCCGGCGTCGGGGAGTTCCGCAGTGCGACCCCGCCAGCGACGATCGGCGGCGTCGAGGTAGGCAGTGCGGGGATCGCCAGCGGCGAGGGCCCAGGACTTCGCGCGCCGGTGGAAGAGCTGGATGTCGTATTCGTCGCTGAGCCCATAGCCACCGTGGGTGTGAAGGGCCTGGCGCGTGGCCTTCGGCGCCTGCTCGGCCGCCCAAGCGAAGGAGAGGGCGCTGAGTGCTGCGGCGTCGCCCGCGCCCTGCGCGATCGCTTCGATCGCGCGCCAGACCAGCACGCCACCCCCTTCGAGCAGGGTGATCAGCTCGGCCAGGGGGTGGGCGATCGCCTGGAACGAACCGATTGGGCGATCGAACTGGATGCGCTCGGTTGCATAGGCCGCGGCTATTTCGATCGCGTGTCGCCCGAGACCGATCAGCGCGCAGGCACTGAGCAGACGCCACTCCTCGCGCATCCGTTCGAAGCATGCGCGCGCTTCGCTTCCCTCGGCCAGAACGGAGCGCGATGAGTCGTTGCCGCTCTCTGCGAAGTCCCAATAGGCAAAGCCGCCGGTGCCGAGATCGGATTCGCGCATTGGCGCCGTTTCCCGCTCGACACGAACGAGGGCTTCGCCATCGAAGGCCACGACCGCAGTCGCCGCCGCACCACCGGGAACCAACGTGCGTCTATCGTCCACGACGCGAGGCACGAAGCTGACGATCCGATCCCCCGAGAGTACGGCCCGAACGAGTGCACGGGCTTCGTCCACGTCGAGCGTCGCGAGTCCCGAACAGGCGCAGATCGCTTCGATGATGGGGCCCGAAGCCAGGTGCCGACCCACCTGTTCGGCGAGCAGCGCAGCGTCGAGCAGGCTCCCACCCGTTCCCCCGAGCGCCTCCGATACGCGGAGGCCCGGGGCGCCGACTTCGACGAGGGTGTTCCAGAGCTTCGGGTCGAAGCCGGTCGCTTCGCTCGCGCGCACCCGATCGAAAGCCGATTCGACGGACAGCAGCTGCTCGAAGGTCTCGCGAAGGAGCTCCTGGTCTTCCGTGAGGTCGAGGTTCATCTCGCGGATAGGGTACGCGAGGAGGTGGTGATCGGGCGGCTCGCTTCGTTGGATTTCTCGGATCAGAACCGCTCGGCGGCCTGCTTCACCTGCTTTTCCCACTCGGCTTCGAGGGCGTCGCGCTTGGGGCCCGCCGGCATGCCCGTCGGTTGAGCCTTCACCAGCCGGATGTCGCTGAAGCCGATGAAGCGGAAGATCCTGTC
This sequence comes from Myxococcota bacterium, assembly GCA_028278345.1. Lineage (GTDB taxonomy): Bacteria > Myxococcota_A > UBA9160 > UBA9160 > UBA4427 > DUBZ01. The sequence goes on along the minus strand of JANQEL010000288.1, from coordinate 79,219 downwards.
CAGGTAGGCGCGCTGGAAGTCCATCTTGTCGTCGCTCTCGAGGGGGAAGCGCATCTCGTAGGGGCTTCCGCTCGCGAGGATCATCTGCAGTGGGCGCCCGGTGATCTGGCCGATGTATGAAATCCCACCGTCTTTCGGTTCGACGACGACGGTGACGCCGATGTGGGCGACCACGTCGATCCACTGCTTGAGTCGCCACGGGATCGAGAAGTTCCACATCGGTGCCGACAACAACACCTTGTCGGCGCGCTTCAGGCGTTCGACCTCCGCCATGACGCCTGCCCACTCGCCCTGCGCCTCGATCGGCCCCTTGCCGGCTGTCACCGCGCCGAGGTTCTCGAACTTCTGTCGCGCACCTTCCTGACCGAAGTTGGGGAGGTCGACTTCGAAGAGGGGAAGATGCTCGATCTCGTGATCGGGATTCTTCTCGCGATAGGTGTCGAGGAAGGCGTTGGCGAGCCTGGATGTGACGGAGGCTTCCTTGCCCGGACTCGCTTCGAGGTAGAGCACCCTGGTCATCGTCGATTCCCATCGTGATCGAGGAGGTCACGGACGCTAAACGCGTCGATTTATGATGTCAACCAGGTTGACGACCGACTCGGTGTGGGCTTTCCTTCTTCTGGATGGGTTCACATGCTCCGGAAAGCCGAGTCGACCTCATGTGGGGCCTGTTGAGCGGGTTCAGCTGGCTGGATCGTGCTCTCCAGGAGAACCTCGCTGCGCGAGGGTGGGCGCCGCTGGGCGGCACCGAGTCGCAGATCATGCTCTTCGTCGCTTCGGGGGTCGTCCGTCCCGCGGAGATCGCACGACAACTCGGGATCTCTCGACAGGCCGTCCACAAGGCGACGAGCACCCTCGTCGAGCGCAAGCTCGTCATCCTCGAAGACGATCCCCGGGATGGACGCGGCAAGGTGGTCGTCTTCAGTCCCGATGGCGAGGCGCAGCGGCGCGACGCCCTCGAGATCCTCCATCGACTCGCGCGAGAGCTCGAGCGGCGCATCGGAAAGGGAAGGGTCGAAGCCTGCGCGACCGCGCTGCGTCGCGACTGGGGCGACCTTCCGATCTTCGAACCCCGCAGTTGATCTCGCGTACCCACGACACGAACAGGAGAGCGAAGTCATGTCCCAACCCGCTATGAGCCACGACGCCCTGATCGAGGCTGCCGAGAAGCTCGTTCCCCTGGTGCGCGAGAAGGCACGCGAATCCGAGATCGCGCGTCGCGCATCCGACGAGGTGATCGATGCCATCCGCGAAACCGGGATCTACTCGATGATGGTTCCGCGCGAGTTCGGTGGTCTCGAGGCCGACGTCGACACCTACTTCGAAGTCACACTGACCCTCGCGAGAGCCGATGCCTCGACGGCCTGGCTCACGGCCTTCTACATCGAGCACAACTACTGGGCGCTGGCCTTTCCGAAGGAGGTCGTGGCGAAGCTGTTCGAAGAGCGGCCGTACATCATGGCCCCGGTTTCACTCAACCCCGCTGGCGGCGGCGCCACACGAGTCGACGGCGGCTATCGCCTGAACGGGCAGTGGTCGTGGGGTACGTGCATCGTCCACTCGGACTGGGTGATGCCGGTCGGAGCGATCGAAGGCGAGCAACCGATGCTCTTCTTGTTGCCGAAAGAGCAGACCGAGATGGTCGATACCTGGTTCGTCTCCGGCATGTGCGGCACCGGATCTCTCGACTACCGGATCGACGACGTCTTCATTCCGGAAGCGCATGCCGCTCCGTTGGCGCCGTTCATGGGTGCCGTAGGCGAGAGCCCGCTGCCGTACGACGCGCCGATCTTCCAGACGCCGCTCCCTCCGATCCTGGGTTTCGCAGCCGGTCTGCCGCTGCTCGGGGCCGCCCAGGGCGCGCTCGAGGAATGGTCCGCGCAGACGAAGACCAAAATCGAGGAAAAGCAGGACCGCATGGGCATCCTGCCCGGCGACGACGGGAAGTTCTCGGTGGCGGCGAAGGCCGCACTCACGCTCGAAGCCGCCGAACTGATGTTTCGCGAAGTGCTGCGCGACTTGATGGAACAGCGCTTCAGCGCATCACGCGAGACGCGGTCGAGCTGGATGACGCGCATCTCGCACGCCGTCTTCATGGTGCGCGACGCGATGACGGAACTGGCCTCGATCACCGGCGCCAGCGGCTCGCGGCTCGAGAGTCCGATCCAACGCGCCCTGCGCGACATCCAGACCGCGTCGAACCACATGTTCTTCGATCGCGAAGTGCGTTACGCCGACTACGGACGCTTGCTGACAGGGCAACCTTCGCAGAGCCTGCTCTCTTGATACGTCGCGCCTAGCGTTTCGGGTGGCTCCGCATCTGGTAGTGGTTCGTGGTCACCGCGACGACGTCGCCGTTCGCATCCTTGAGTTCGCACTGCCACTCGTAGTCGGCCTTGCCGTCGGCCTCCGCACGGGCGGCAACCTCGGAGGCCTCTTCCTCCGATAGGCGCACTTCCACGGTGATGTCGGTCATCGCGGGCTTCACGTACTTGATGTCGAGGCTCTTCACGATCGGGAAGAACTTCTTGGCATCGAAGGTCGTGACGAAGATCGCGCCGCCGGGCATTTCGGCCAGGGTGAAGAGGGCGCCCGCATACATCATGCCCACGTGGTTCACGTTGGGTTCGAAGGGCATGCGCATCTTCACGTAGCCGACGTCGAGTTCGACGACCTCGATCTTCGAGCGTTCGACGAAGGGAATCGTCCCCTCGATCGATTTCTTCATGGCGGCGCGGGCGTTGTCGGAGAGCGGCATTCGAGTTCCCTGGCTTGTGGAAGGGGGCAGGCTAGCGGAAGACGAAGCGGGTGGGCCCGATCCTCTTCAGCGCAGCGCCGTGGCCAGCGCCTCCGCAGCACGCGCGATCCGAAGGCCACCGCGGTCGAGTCGGTAGGTGGCGCGTGACGACCCGGTAGAATCCGCATCGCGAACGACCCACTCCTCCGATTCGAGCAGGCGCAACGAAAGCGTGAGCGAACGAGGCGTGATCGCGGGCAGCCCCCGCTGGATCTCGTTGAAGCGGGTGAAGCCATGCGCCAGCGCCGTGACCAACGGAGCCGACCACTTGCGATACGCCACCTTCGCAGCGTGCAGTTCGCTCGCCACGCGCACATAGCGCGCTGCAGCCGGTCCAAGAGCGAGTCCGAAATCCGTCAGGATGTACTCGGGGCGCAGGGGATGACCGTAGCCGGGATTGCGGCTCACGATGCCCGCCTGCACCAATGCGTCGAGCGACGTCGCAAGCGACTCGCGCGGCGCGCCCAGCTGATTCGCCAGCACGACGAACCGGGCGCCCTTGAGGGGCGCACGGTGCAGAGCGTCCACGATCGGGATGTTCCACCGCCTGCGGAAGATCAGGACGAGCTTTTCGATGTCGTGTTCGAACGCCACCTCTTGCGATCCGGCTGGAGACCAATACTATACTTTTCGAACTCCAGCCTACAAGGGGAATCAGCCGTGTCGGACATCGAATTCAAGGGAGACATCACCCTCTCTTGCTCCGTGAAGGATCTCGACGCATCGATCGCGTGGTTTCAGGAGAACCTCGGCTTCGAAGTCGTCTATCGCGTCGACGAGGTGGGATGGGCCGAGATCACGACGCCCACGAAGGACGTCACCATCGGCCTTGGCCAGAACGAGGAGGTGGACGGCCGCGGCGGAACGACGCCGGTCTTCGGCGTGCTCGACATCGATGCCTCGCGCGACCGACTCGAGAAGAAGGGCGTTTCCTTCGATGGTCCCACGAACGAGATCCCGGGCATGGTCAAGCTCGCGACCTTCTTCGATCCCGACGGCAACTCCTACATGCTCGCGCAGTCGCTCGAGTAGGGGCCTTCTGAAGCCCTGTTCGATCAGGTATACGTTGGCGGCTACCCACCACGCAAAGGAGAGCCGCCATGGCATGGGATTTCTCGACCGAGCCCGAGTTCCAGGAGAAGCTCGACTGGATCGAACAGTTCTGCGAAGAGCGGGTCGAGCCGCTGCACCACATCTTTCCCCATGCTGTACGCCTTCCCGACCCGGTCGTGAAGGCGTACGTGCGTGACCTCCAACAGGAAGTGAAGGACCAGGGGCTCTGGGCGCTCTTCCTCGACAAGGATCTCGGCGGCCCCGGCTACGGCCAGCTCAAGCTCGGACTCGTGAACGAGATCCTCGGCAAGTACCCGGCGGCCCCCCAGCTCTTCGGGGCCGCGGCGCCGGATACCGGCAACATGGAGATGCTCGCCGCCCACGGAACCGATGAGCAGAAGAAGCGCTGGCTCGAGCCTTTGCTCAACCAGGAGATGTTCTCCGCCTACTCGATGACCGAACCCCAGGGCGGTTCCGACCCGACGCTCTTCAAGACGACGGCGGTGAAGGACGGCGACGAGTGGGTGATCAACGGAGAGAAGTGGTTCACCTCCGCCGGTCGCGTTGCCGACATCCTCTTCGTGATGTGCACCAACGGAATGTTCGTCGTGCCGCGAGAAGCGCCGGGCGTCGAGATCATGCCCGAGCCGCGCAACCACAATCACATCTTCTATCGCGACGTTCGCGTGCCCGCCGACCATCTGCTCGGCCCCGAGAACGGTGCCCACGTGCTCGCGCAGCGACGCCTCGGCGGCGGCCGCATCCATCATGCGATGCGCACGATCGCGCAGTGCAAGCTCGCCTTCGACATGATGTGCGAGCGCGCACTCTCGCGGAAGAGCCACGGCGCCATCATCGCCGACCACCAGATGGTGCAGGAGAAGATCGCCGAGTCCTACGCGAAGCTGAAGATGCTGCGCCTGTTCGTGCTCGAGACGGCGTGGAAGATGGATCGCACCTCCGGGCAGGAGTGCCGCACCGAGATCGCCGCGGTGAAGTTCACGATGGCGAAGGTGCTGCGCGAGATCTCATTCGACGCATTGCAGATCCACGGCTCCCTCGGCACGACGGATCTCACGCCCCTGCAGGCCATGTACGCCGACGCGCCCACCATGGGGCTGGCCGACGGTGCCGACGAGGTCCACAAGGCCACCGTCGCGCGTCGCGTGCTGCGCGACTACGAACCGCATGAGGGCAACTTCCCGCGCGAGTTCATTCCCTACAAGAAGGAACAAGCGTGGGAGAAGATGAAGCCCATCTTCGACGTGAACCCGGAGCTCAAGGAAGCCGCCGACCGCTGGAAGGCCTACCGCGAGAAGCGGAGGCGCTAGGCGCCGATCAGACCTCGACGCCGTAGATCCGCGCGGGTGTGTCCTGCAGGATCTTCCTCGCGGTTTCTTCCGAAACGTTCGCGAGCGCCTCTTCCGCGTAGTCGGCCGGATGCGTGGCCGAGCTGTTCGGGCTCGGATACTGGCAGGTCGGGTGGGGATAGTCGGTTTCCCACATGAGGTTGTCCGGGAAGGCCTCGATGGCGGCGTCGATCCCTCGCTTCTCGAACCAGAACGATCCGTAGACCTGGCGCTTGAAGTACTCGGAGGGCAGCAGGTCGTACTCGGGATGCTCCTTGCGGACATCGCCGTTGGTCCACTGCCAATCGAACATCTCGAGCACGCACTGCAACCAGCCGACGCCGCTTTCGACCGAGACGAAGTCGAGGTCGGGGAAGCGAGCGCAGACCCCGCCGAAGAGCAGGTTGGCGAGGCAGTTCTGGTTGTCGAGCAACGCGAGGGAGCCGGCGCGCGAGAAGTTCGAGCGTGCGCCGATGTTCGCCTTGTCGTTCACGATCTCGCTGAGATCTCCCGAGCCGATGTGGAAGCTGATCGAAAGGCCCGCAGCCTGGGTGGCGGCCCACACCGGATCCCAATGCGTACTCGCGAGCGGCGGTTCGCCGAAGGTCTCGGGCCGACTTCCGAAAAGCACGGCGCGGTGTCCCTTGGCCGCCGATCGCTCGATCTCCTTCACCGATGCGTCGACGTCCCAAAAGGGCAGGGCCAGCACGGGAAGGAGCCGGTTGGGATCGGCGCTTGCCCAGTCGACCAGGAAGTCGTTGTAGGCCTGCACGCACTCGAGCATGAGCGTCGGCTCTTCGAGCCGCAGGAAGCCGCCCGAACCAAAGCCACCGACGTTCGGGTAGAGGACCATCGCGTAGATGTTTTCCTCGTCCATCAGCTCGAGTCGCGCGTGCGCGTCGTAGGACGCGGCCGGAATCGAGTCGTAGCCCAGGGGAACGTCCGGGTAGGTGTTATCGTGCCCCGCCATCGTGTAGAAGCCCGGGCCACCGGCGGGCTCGTCTCCGATGAACCACATGTCGCGGCCCTCGATCTGGCGGATGTGGGGAACATTGTTGCCCCATTTGCTGGACACGCGGTCGGTCCAGACGCCCGCGGGCTCGGTGATGTGGGTGTCGATGTCGATCACCTTGTAGCGCTCGAAGAGTTTCTTGCTCATGGCTCGGGTCCTCGTTGCCTGACGTGGCTTCGCGTGTCGAGGACCGTAGCAATCCGGGGGGGAGCGGTTACTCGCGTGCTGGTGCGGGGCCCCTTCCGGCGGGCCCCGGGGCGCGGCAGACTCGTGCGTCCGGGACGACCGCGCTCTCGCCCCGAAACCGAGGAGAGACTCCATGCAGACCGCACTCAAGATCCTCGGCGGATTCGTCGGCCTCGTCGTCGTTTTCGTCGTCAGCGTGCTCATCTACGCGCGCTTCCACGATGGCCCGATCGCGATCATCGCCGGCGGCCCCTTCACGAGCGGTGAGCTCTACCAGGGGCCCGAGCCCGATTGGTCGCCGATGCGCACCCGGCAGGAGGTCGAGTTCCAGCTGCTCGAGCCGGCGCGCTCGCGTATCACCTGGGTCGCCGAGCACGAGGGCAAGCCGTACATCGTTTCGGGTTACATGAACACGACCTTCGGCAAGGTCTGGAAACAGTGGCCCCACGAAATCGAGAAGGACGACCGGATCCTCCTGCGCGTCGACGACGTGATCTACGAGCGGAGACTCGTGCGCATCATGGAGGGGCCGATGGTGGCGCCCGTCATCAACCAACTGGCCGAGAAGTATCTCGACGGTGCCTCCTTCGGGGATCCCGACGAAGCCGTACGCAATGGCGACGTGTGGCTCTACGAGGTTGCGCCGCGCGCCTGAGCGACATTCCCCAGCCGAAAGAGGTGCCCCCCATGCGAACGAAGAAGCCCGACCGCGACCCTCTCGAACTCGATGACTATTCGGGCGACTTCGTGCCCGACCTCCACATCTCGGACTTCTCGAAAGAGGGGCTCATGAAGCTCGTCGAGATCGGCGGTTCGATCTACGGCGCGGTGAATCGCCAGTGGTACCAGGCCGCGATCAAGCGCTTCGGCCAGGAAGTCGCCGACGAGATGCACCACGAGGTCTGGTTCGCCGACGGCGGGGCCGGCGATCACGAGAACTTCGTGATCAGCAAGATGATGGGCTTCGAAGAAGAAGACGCCGAGACCACGCCGATGAAGGTCTGGCAGTGTCTCCCCGCGATGAGCACTCGCATGACCCTCACCTTCGAGCCGAAGGACGAGGGCGAGTGGGAGATGTACACGCCGCAGTGTGACGTCCCGGAGCAGGGGGAGAAGGGCGGCCCCGAAGTCATGGACTACATGTGCAACAAGATCTGCGGCCACCTCGAACTCTTCGGCTTCCGCCACGGTGCGGCGCGCTGGAACGAGAAGATCCGCATCGACCCGACAAAGCTCCCGCCGCGCGCGAGCAGGGACGAACCCCACTGTCGCTGGCGGATCGCGATGACCGATGAACGGGTAGACTACGACGCGGATCCCGGCGACTACGTCAGGGAGCACGGCCTCGAGCGCGAGACCGACAAGGACATCGTCAACGACGAAGCCGGGAAGTACTCACGGAAGGCGAAATAGGCGGCGAGTCGACTAGATCGTCAGAGGTGCCACGTCTTCCAGGCTGATCTTGCGATCGGCGATACCCGCGAAGCCATCGGTGCCGGTGTAGGTCTCTTCGCCGATCAGCAGCCCCGAGTCGGGATCGACCGGCCATACGACGCTCATGCGCGTCTGGTAGAGGTAGTAGGCCTCGGGGTCGTCGACCTCGATGCCCATCATCGCGAGCACCTTGCCCGGGTAGGCCATACGCATCACACCCTCGGTCATCACGGCTTCGCGATCCGCGATCACGCGATCGCAATTGAGTTCGAGTCGCCAGGCGTCGGTCTGCACGATCGTCATGTCGTAGAACTTGCGGATCGCGTCCTTGTCGCCCGCTGGATTCATCTCGGGGCTGTCAGGCACGTCGTGCGCGATGTACTTCGGCTCCTCGCACAACGTGGCGACCACACCCTCGATGTCGGCCTTCGCCTCGCTCTGCATGTGATTGAAGACGAGCTCGAGGTTGCGCTTGACGACCGGATCGGTTTCGCGCTCCATGCGTTCTTCGACGAGGCGCCAGGTGTTGTTGGGGTCGATCTTCATGCTGTTGCTCCTTGGGGCGGGGTGGTCGTCGACTGGCTGTCCGCCACATCAGTCGGGTACGCGGGCAAGCGTATCCGATACGGCGAAGTGTGGGCCGAAACGCGAGGTCCTCGCGCGTGAGGTGTCGAACTGGATTCAGATCCAGTTGGAGATCCCCTGGGAGCCGTCTACCGCTACGAATGCAAGCGAGTGGTTCGGAGGGAGAGCCAGCCTGCGCTGATCAGGCCGACCATGAGCAGAGCCGCAGCGATGGGTCCCATGGTCGGGACCGCCGGCGGTGGCAACGTCGTGATCGTCCATTCGGGTACGGGCGGGATGCTCGACCAGGGGCCGGACGATGGCGTGGCGTAGCTGAACGGGAAGAATGAGAGCGCCCCCGTCGACGCGTTGTAGATGATCTGGAAATCGTGCGCGCCGCTCCCCACGATGGCGACGCCGTTCACCGTGCCACCGATCGTCGCCGTGACGCCGACCGTGTCGATGCCGACTTCGCCAACGGTGTAGACATGTCCGTCGATGGTCAGATCGATGCTCACGATCGAGGCGGGCAGGTTGTCGTTCGTCTCGTCGGCCGTGATGACGATGGAGCCCGAGACGGGGTCTTCGGGCGCCGAGTTGGAGACGTCGAACGTGAAGTCGAGCTGCTGTGTGATCTCTGCAGAGGCCGACCCCAGGGGAAGCAGGGCGAGCCCGAGAGCGAGGGTTGCGAGGATGAAGAAGCGCATGTTCCGAGTACCTCCGTGCCGGTACTCAAACAGGGCTCCATTAACAGGGCCGAAACGGGGGCCGTAGCGCCTCCTCGTCGGTCTAGACGGGTTTCCGCAGACTCGCCGAGTTCGGGGAGACGGTCATTCCGCCTTCTTGAACAGCAGGGTCGCCCGATCGCTCTCGCCGATGGCGGCGTACTTCTCCTTGTCCGTGTCACCCAGGCGGTAGCTTGGGGGAAGCGTCCAGACGCCGGCTTCGTGGTTCGCGGGATCCTTCGGGTTGGCGTTGATCTCGCTCTTCGCGACCAGGCTGAAGCCGTAGAGCTCCATCATCGCGACGACATCGGCTTCGTGGAGGTAGCCCTTGTTGCCGTCGGTGTAGCTGTAGGGCGCGTCGGCCGGAGCGCGGTGCTGAACGACGCCGACGAGTCCATCGTCCTTGAGCATCTTGCGCAGGGCGAGGAGTTCCTGATCCGCGATCTCCCAGCGAAGCAGGTTGTGGAGCATGCGCGGGATAAGGATGCGGTCGGCAGTGCCATGAGCCGCTTCGGGGATCGACCTTCCGAAGTACGCCTTGACCTTGCTCGCCGGCACGCCCGTCATCTCTTCGACGCGCCCGGGCATCGTCTCGTCCCAGCCTTCCAGCGCCTTCTGGATGCGCTCGATCGGGGTTTCTTCGCCTGCGAAGACCACGGCGACATACTGGCCGTTCTCGCCGACATAGGGCGCGAGGATGCGCGTGTACCAGCCACCGCCGGGCGCGTATTCGACGACGGTGTGGTTGGGCTGCACGTCGAAGAAGCGCAGTGTCGCTTCGGGGTTGCGGTAGGGATCGCGCGCCCGGTCTTCGGCGCGACGCTCATGGGCCAGGACTTCGGACAGGCCGTCGAACGAACCGCTGGCTCCACGCGCCGAAACGGGCGGCGTCGCGTCGCTCGCGCGCTCACCGGTGGCGGCGCAACCCGTGGTGGCGAAGAAGAACAAGAGTGTCGAAAGGGCGAGCGTCGCGATTCTCATCGGAGGGACCTCTCTCTAGTGCCTGGGCGCGAATGGGTCCTGCATGGTGCCATGTCGAACGGGCTGTGGCACCAGCGCTCGGTCGTGCAGCACGCGGTAGAGTGCACGCGTGCCCGCCACCCCCTCGCAGCCCGCCGACCGGGTCTCGGTACCGACGATCCTGATTTATGCCGCACCCGTGGGCGCGGTGTTCTTCTCGTCGTTCCTGATCGGGACCTTCTTCATCAAGTTCGCGACCGACGTGCTGCTGATCGCTCCGGCCGTGGCCGGCACGATCGTGTTGCTCGGGCAGGGGTGGGATGCACTCAACGATCCGCCGATCGGCCACTTGAGCGATCGCGTCCACACGCGCTGGGGGCGCCGCCGGCCCTGGATCATGGCGTCCGCGCTCCCTCTTGCCCTGTGCACTGTCGCGCTCTGGTCGCCCCCCGACTGGCTCGACGAGAGCCAGATGGTCGCGTGGACCCTCGTCGTCTTCCTTCTCTACCGCACCTTCTATTCCACCTTTCGCGTGCCCCACATGGCATTGGGTGCCGAGCTCTCGCGCGGCTACCACGATCGAACGCGCGTGTTCGGCGGCTCGCAACTGGTCGAGACGCTGGGGTTGCTCGGCGCCACGATGGCGATCGGCGTGGTCGAGAATGCGGTCGACCCGCGCGAGACGATGGCGCGCATCTCGCTCTACATGGCGACAGCGATCGTGGCCGCCTTGCTCCTGGCGACGGCCTGGATCCGCGAGCCGAAGTCGCACCAACGGCAGGACGCTCACGGTTCATTCGCCGTCTTCGCCCAGGTGCTGCGCAATCCCCATGCGCGCATCGTGTTGGGCATCGTTCTGTGCGAACAGGCCGGGTTGACCCTCGTGTTGAGCGGGATGCCCTTCTTCTCGGATTGGGTGCTGCGCACGCCCGGACAGACAGCGACCTACATGGGCTCGGCGGTCGTCACGATGGTGGTCGCGATTCCGCTCTGGGTCGTGGTGTCGAGGCGCATCGGCAAGAAGCCCGCGTGGTTGCTCTCGACGGGCGCGCGCATCTTCATCCTGGCGGGCGTTGGGTGGATCGGCGTGGGCAACGGGACGCTCTTCATCGTGGGTTGCGTGATCCTCGGCTCGCTGGCGGCTTGCGGAACCGTGATCGGCCCCTCGGTCAAGGCCGACATCATCGATTGGGACGAAGCGCAAAGCGGCGCCCGACGCGAGGGCGCCTACTTCGCAACCTGGAACTTCGCGCAGAAGGGAGCCATGGCACTCGCGGGCTGGACCCTCGGCATGGTACTGGCCGCCTTCGGCTATGACGCCCAACTCGCCCAGCAGTCGACCGTCACCGTCGAAGGCATCCGGCTCACCGTCGGCTACCTGCCCGCAGCGTTGAACGCCGTCGCCTTCCTCCTGCTCTGGCGTTTCTCCCTCGACGAACGCGCACACCGCGCCGCCCTCGATCGGGTACGCCGTTCCGGCTAGAAGAACACGTACGATCGAACGACCAGGTTCCTGCGGCAGGGGGCGTCTTCGGGGGCGGTTGGATCGATGGCCGAGGTGTGGAACGACCAGCGCGACACCGAACCGTCAGTGACCGAGTCGTAGCACTTGAGCATCGACACTTCAGTCGGGGTCTGGTTCGGCAACCAATACCACTCGTGATCGGGGCGGTAGGTGAACTGGGTCGTCTCGCCGACGCGATCGTCGTACACGCGATAGTTGTTGATGTAGGGCTGATCTGCGAACGAGGGCCAGGCGCAGAGCACGAAGGGGTTCTGGCGAACCGTCTCCATCGGCTTGGCGAGATTGATCGACATGAAGCGCCGCGACATCTTCGCGTCGGCCTCCGCCTCACTGTAGTGCACCTCGCGGCCGAAGTTGCGCAGGTTCTGGGTCAGGAGTTCGCGGCAGCGCACGCGACCGCTGTTGTCGTTCAGGTCGTTGTGCACGAGGTTGGCGTAGTTGGCGTTGACGCCCGGGTTCTTGGCCGCCTGATCCTCGGTGCGATCCCCCGCGTAGTGCTTGTCGAAGACGTCGTGGTTGTAGACGAGGGCGTCGGTCGCGCCGGGGAAGAAGTCGAGCAGCAGCTGCTCGATCTCGGGGTAGTAGACGCGCTCCACTTCCGCCGCGTCGTAGAAGTTCGTGCACTTCGACTCGAGGTGCGCGAGGGAGACGCCCAACCTGTCCATGCTCTCGGCCGTGTACGGTGAGAGCCCCGGGTGGTACTCCTCGATTCGTCGCGCATCGCGGAGCACGTGGGGGAAGTAGAGGCAGCGACGCACGTTGTCGCGTTCGTCCTTGCGCAGGGCGGCGGCGTCGTCCTCGCGGTCCGGGTCTCGCCAAAGCGCGTTGGACGGCACGATCGAATAGGTCGGCTGCTCGTCGACCGAGTAGCGAAGGGGCACGACGATGCCGCCTTCGGGCGCCTCGATCCCCTGCGCTTCGATGTACTCGAGGCACTCGGCGAAGCGACGGAAGCCCGGCCCCCACTTGGTTTCGACGGGCCCGGCGGGTGCGTTCTCGAGCCAGTCGATCACGGCTTGGCCGTTGCCTTTCGTGGCGCGCCGAATCGCGTCCTCGGTGGCCGCGGTCGTCCCCGCGTCGCCGTCGCGCTCGAAGGCCGCGTACGAAAGCCCGCCGTTCGCCGCAATGGGCTCGGGCTGGCCGGCGGTTCGTTCCAGCGGCGGGACCCAGGCCGAGGTCGAGGGGGTCGGGTCGACATTGACTTCGCTCATCGCATTACTCCTCTGGCGCTCGGGGATCGTGGCATACCGGGTCGCGTCCGTTCAACCGCTGCGTCTACCGGCCCACGGGGCCTCGTTCGCCCGCGTACGCGAGCGGAAACGACTCGCGGCCGTTCGTAGACTCCCGGCTGCCGCCAACCCCTGGCGCCGGGAGACCACGAATGACGAGCCAGCCCCAACCTTCGCAGCCCAACGGTTCGATCGAGCACTTCGACGTGCTGATCATCGGAGCGGGTGTGAGTGGGATGTACGCCATCCACCACTTCCGCGAGATGGGCCTCTCGGTGCGCGCGTACGATGGCGCGAGCGACGTCGGGGGCACCTGGTGGTACAACCGCTACCCCGGCGCACGCGTCGACGGCCCCGGCAGTCCCTTCTACTGCTACACGTTCTCCGAAGAGCTGATGCAGGAATGGGATTGGGAAGAGACCCAATCCGAGTGGTCGGCGGTGCTGGCCTACATTGAGCACGTGGCCGACAAGTTCGACCTGCGTCGCGACATCCAGTTCGAAACCTGGGTCGAGGACGCCAGCTACGACGAGGCGACCCAACGCTGGATCCTGCAGACCAGCGACGGCCAGCGCGCATCGGCCCGCTATCTGATCTGCGCGGTGGGTGCGCTCTCGACGACGAACAAGCCCGACATTCCGGGCATCGACGACTTCACGGGCGAGACCTATCACACCGGCCAGTGGCCTCACGAACCCGTCTCCTTCGCGGGCAAGCGGGTCGCGGTGATCGGGACGGGTTCGTCCGGCATCCAGGCGATGCCGGAGATCGCCAAGGAAGCTGATCACGTGACGGTGCTCCAGCGCACTGCGCAATTCGCCTTTCCCGCGGCCAACCGCGCCATCACGAAGGAAGAGATGGCCGATGCGCGAGCGAACTGGGAGGCCACCAAAGCGAAGATGCTCGCGAACCCCGGTGGCTTTCCCTTCGACGTCCACGAGCGCACGGCCGCCGACGCCACCCCTGAAGAGCGCGAGGCGTTCTACGAAGAACTCTGGCAGCGCGGCAGCTTCAAGTTCTTCCTCGACCTCTACACCGACATCGCGATGAGCGAGGAAGCCAACGATTCACTCGCCGACTTCGTGCGAAAGAAGATCCGCGAGATCGTGAAGGATCCGGAAACCGCCGACAAGCTGATGCCCGACCACTACGTGATCACCAAGCGCCCGATCCTCGAGAACGGTTACTTTGAGGCCTACAACCGCGACAACGTGAGCCTCGTCGACCTGCGCGAAGATCCGATCGAACGCTTCACCGAGACGAGCGTGATCACGCAGTCGGGCGAGCATCCGATCGACGTGCTCGTGCTTGCCACCGGCTTCGACGCCATCAGCGGCTCGATGCTGCGCCTCAACCCCCAGGGCCGCGGCGGCGTGCGCTTGAAGGAGCGATGGACCGACCGCTTCCACAACTACCTCGGGCTCACGATCCGTGGCTTCCCCAACCTGTTCATGATCCACGGTCCGGGCTCGCCCGGCGTCTTCTACAACATGCCGCTGGGTGCCGAGCGACAGATGAGCTGGATCGGCGACTTCGTCCGCCATCTGGAAAAGCACGGGTACGCTGCCGCGGAACCCACCACGGACAGCGAAGAGGCCTGGGGCAACGAAGTCACGGGCATGGCGAGCTTCACGCTCTTCCCAAAGACCGACAGTTGGTGGACCGGCGCGAACGTGCCGGGCAAACCCCGCTACTTCTCGGTCTACCTCGGCGGTTCGATCTACTACGAACGCCTCGCAGGCGTGGCCTCCGAGAACTACCCGGGGTTCGACTTCGAACCCGACCGGCAAGGCGGCCACTAGCGGAATTCGCTACTTCAGCTGGAGATTGGCGCCGCCTGGCTCTCTCCAAGTACCCAAGTAGGCCCTCACCCGATCCATCTCACCGAAGTTGAGAAAGGTCGAGATGATCAGTGCGGATTCGTGCCGTGTGTCCGGGTACCGGGCGAACATGGCCCGAATCACGTCGTCCGATTTCGAGTGTGATGCCACCACCTCGTCATACGATCGTATGTAGTCCCGTGTGTGCGTCAGCGCACCCATGGCCGTGAGTGGTGCTCCCTTGGGCATATGCCCGGGAACGACCGTCTTGAAGTCGCGTGCGATCCAGCCCTCGATCTGCTCGATCGCTGCGGCTCGGCTCTCGGGCGTGCTACCGGCCAGCATGACGTGCGCATCGAAATAGATGCTGTCGCTTGGGAGTAGCGCCTCCAGGGAGGGGATATACAGAGCCGTGTGTGGCGCGCCGAGTCCCCCGTCACCGACGATGTCCTTCCAGATCTCGATCGTGTGTCCGTCGATGGTGATGGTGCTGTCGGTGTAGTCGGTCGCGGGAATCGAAGGCACGGCGGCGTTCTCGCGGTGTCGAAACCGCGCGAGCTGATCGTCGAACTCGATCGTCTCGCGTTGGAGCGCCGCGACTTCCGGTACCGCAATGAACTTCGCGCCAGGAAACCGCTCCAGCAGGATGCTGGCACCCTGAGAGTGATCCATGTGCGGGTGGGTCAGGTAGACGTACTTCAGTGTGCGGTCCTGCTCGGCGATCTCGTCGGCGAGTCGGATCGCAGCCGAACGTGTCGCCTGACCGCAGACGACCAGCATTTCGGTGGGGCCCATGATCAGCGCTGAAGTCACGTTGACCTCGATCGGCTCGGACACGAAGATCTCGAGCCTCAATTCGTCGGCACGCACGCCTCGATCGCCGCGAAGTGCACTGGCGCATCCAAGGGTGCTCATTGTCAGCAGAATGAGAACGGCAAGCCCTGTAGATGTACTCATCGTTCCTCCTTTGTGCACTTCTGGTTTCAAACCGATGCGGCGAGAACGGCGACACCCAGCCAGGCGATGATGATCCACGTCGCGATGTTGCCGACGGCGCGGGCCGGCGGGAGTCGTTTGTCGCGCTGTTGAATGCCGATGGCGTGGAGGATGCGGGCGACCAGCAGGCCGGCTCCCGTGATATGGAGCACGAGCGGGGAAGCACCCGTCAAGCCGGCGAGCAGGAGCAGGAGTAGCGCTCCTGGGACGTACTCCGCGTTGTTGCCATGCGCGCGGACGGCGCGTTCGAGCCGCGCGTTCTCTCCCGTTCCGACAGCGGCTCCGAGCTGGATTCGAAGGCGTGACACCATCAGTCCCAGCGTGAGCATCAAGAGCAGGTTCGCGCTGGACCAGAGCATGACGGCTTGCAGAGCGTCCGAATGGATGATCGCCATCTACCAGACCTCCCCGTCGGGTCGGATCATGACGTCGAAGGTCCAGGTCGACCGCGGTTGGTGGGCAATGTGGAAGCACTCCGCCGCAATGTCCGCAGGGAGTGCGAAGAACGTGTCCGGTCTGTCCGAATAGAGCTGGCGTGCCCATGGGACGTCGATGACGGCGTCGATGGCGACGAAGGAAACGTGGATCCCCTTCGGTCCGAGAGCGCGAGCCGCCGATTCGAGCAGGATGCGTTGAGCCGCCTTGGTCGGGGCGAAAGCGGCAAAGCGGGCACGGCCCCGATAGGCCGAGGTGTTGCCGGTCGCGAGGATCACGCCCCTGCCCGCTTCGACCATCGCCGGCCCGAACTCCTGGATGAGCTGAAGCAGCGCCATCGTGTTGATCTGGAAGTTCTGTTGCAGCACAGCGGGATCGACATCGAGGACGTTTGCGAGCGCACCCCCCACCGCGTTGTGGATCACGATGGACGGGGCCCCGAGCTTCGAGCGGATCTCGTTCGCTGTGGCGCGAACGGCGTCCGCATCCGTGACGTCGAGGGGGAAAGCGTGGGTGTTGGGAGCTTCGCTTTCGAGTTCCTCGAGCCGGTCCTTGCTGCGTGCCACCATCGCAACGTCGTACGTCTCCGCGAAGCGCCGAACCAGTGCGCTCCCGGTGCCGGGGCCGACCCCGGTGATGAGACAGATTTCTCGATTTGCCATGACTTCGTGGTCTCCGTTCTCGCGTCCGCCTGCTGGCGGATTGTGCGTTGCGGCGCGGTCGATCTTTGGTAGCATTTCAGTACCAAATGTAAACGAGGCGATCGTCGACTACGCTTCGTCTACATCCTGGACCGAAGTTGGAAGGCAGATGGCGAATCGACACACCCAGACCTGCGCGATCGCAGCGGCATTGAATATCCTGGGAGACCACTGGACGCTCTTGCTCGTCCGGGAAGCGTTCTACGGCGCGACACGCTTCGGCGAATTTCAACGCAACACCGGAATCGCGAAGACGCTCCTCAGCGACAGGCTCTTCTTTCTCGAGAAAGAGGGCATCTTCCGAAAAGAGGACGTGGGCGAGCGTGGGACCCGCTACGCCTACTACCTGACCGAGAAGGGCCGTGCCCTAGAGACGGTGATGATCGCCCTGATGCAGTGGTCGAATGAATACGTCTACGGCCGTGGCAAGGAGCCGGTGCAACTGCTCGACCGCTCGACGGGAAAACCCGTGCCGCAGTTGCAGCTTCGCAACCGGAAGGGTGAGGCACTCGGTGCAATGGATGTCGCGTTTCGTGCGGGGCCAGGTGCGAGCAAGGCGACGCGAAGGCGACTCGAATCCATCGAATAGGCGAGCAGCCGAGGAGAATCCATGTCAGAACCCGTCCTCCGAATCTTCTCCTACCTGCCGAATCCGCGGGTGTGGAAGGCGCTCATCGCTGCCGAGTTCGGCGGGGTTCGAGTGGAGGTGTGCGGCGACGCGCCGCCGGCGCTCGTGAACTGGCTGTGGGATTTCGATGCCCGTCCGCTCGAAGAAGGCGAGCGTTCGGAAGCGAGTCCCCACGCGCGTACGGGCAAGCGGGGGTTCTCCCAGACGCTCTACAAGACCGACGACTTCCTGGTCGCCCATCCGTTCGGGACGGTGCCCGCCGGGTTCAGTCCCGATGGTGCCCTAGGCGTGTTCGAGTCCAACAGCATCATGCGCGCGGCCGCACGCGCAGGATCAGCCGACCATGGTCTCTATGGACGCAACGGTTACGATGCGTCGCGAATCGACAGCTTCCTCGACGCGACCCTCGTCTTCGCGCGCGAAGCGCAGGTCTATCTGCTCGCGCTGCGGCCGAATCCGCCAAGTGCGGAACTTCACCGACGGATGAAGGACGCGTACGAGTTCTACCTGGACGGCGTCGAGCAGGCGCTCGGCAACGGCCCGTTCATCGCCGGCGATTCGATCACCCTCGCCGACATCGCCTACGTCTGCGATTTCGCCCAGTTCCTGAAGGAACGCGGATCCCGCAAGATCCTTCGCGAGGCGGGCTTGGATCCCGTGTCGGAAGGCGAACCGCACGCACACCCCCGTGCCTTCGCCCATCTCTTTCGACTGGCAGAAACCCCCGAGTTTGCGAAGCACCTCGGCGGTTACCTGGATCGCGCCCGAAGCGAACTCGACGTCGAACCGGTTCACTCGAGGTAGCCGAGGGCCCTCAGTCGCTCGCGGATCACGGGGGACACTTCGTCGAGTGCGGGTGTGTCTGTGACCCGGCGACGCTTTCGGTAGTCCTCGACCAGGGATTCCAACCTCGCTCGGACTTCCGGCGGTACCTGTGAATCTTCCCCGAGTGATATCAAGCGGGTGTCACCCTTTTCGACATCGAGGATCAACTGGTGGTCGTCGGTCATGACCGAGTAGAGGCTTCCCTTCCAGGTGATCTCGCTGAAGCGTTCCTCGGGGAGTGGCACCTGCGAGGGCTCGCCACGGAGGTGGGGCGCCAGCGATCGTCCCTCCACGCCGGCGATAGGAGGCAGGCCCAGTAGATCCGTGAGGGTGGGAACGAGATCCGCGAGACCGACGGGCCCGGGCAGGCGGTTGGCCCCGATCCCGGCCCCGACGATCACCAGCGGGATCAACAACACTTCGCGATCGACCGACCACGAGTGACCGATCTCCCCGTGTTCGCCGAACGCCTCGCCGTGATCCGACGTGATCACGACCACGGTGTCCTCCAGCTCCTGCCTCGCGTCGAGCCAGTCGAAGAAGGAGCCCAGCATGGTGTCCATCTCGCGGATCGTGCGGTCGTACTGGTCGGAGAGGTATCGCACCTGCCCCGGGGTCAGGTCCAGTCGGTTGAAGTAGAGGTCGCAGCGTCGCTCGGTTTCGATGAACTCGGCATCGGGCGAGCGGAAGTAGCGGGCCATCGAAGCGGCGGGGTGGTACGGGCAGTGAACGTGGTAGGTCTGGACGAATGCGAAGTAGGGCTCATCGCTCGTGCGCTCCTCGATGAACTCGCGCGTGCGTTCGAGGTTCTTGCGCAGGCCGACGGGTGCGTCGTCGAATAAATCGAACCCCCGGTCGAAGCCGAAGTTGGCCGCCATGTAGCCGCCCTCGGTCAAGCCGATGGTTCTCGCTCCCGCCTCCCGGAGCACTTCACCGAGTAGCGGCGTCTCGTCGGCGATCCTCTTGATCGGACCGACCACGCCATGGGTCGCGGGGCCGAGCCCCGTCAGCATCGTCACGTGCGCGGGAAGGGTCCAGCTGGTTTCGCTCACGACTCGTTCGACGACGGCTCCGCGGCGGGCGAAGGCATCCAGCGACGGACTCGTGTCGCGCTCGTAGCCGTAGGTACCGAGCCGGTCGGCACGTAGGGTGTCGATCGAGATGAGGATGACATTGCGGGGCAGTGCGTCTGCGCCGCAGGCCGAAATCCCGAAGGCCAGGCATCCGATCGCCAACGCGAGGCGGCGCGATTCCCGATGCTTCGTCACGGTTTGCATGGCCTCCAGACACTAGCCGTCGAACAGGCCGTCCGTGGTGATCAAGTGCGCATGGAGCGCGTTCGCGGCGGGCGAGAGGGGACGCGACCGGGCGTGGGCCACGCCGAGATTCATCTGCATGATGTCCGGCACCGCGTCGAAGACGTGGAACTCGCGCCGGATCGTGTTTCGAACGGCGCCCACGGAGAGTACCGGCGCCACCGCGTCGGTCTTGCGCACCATGGCTCGAATGGTCTGGAAGTCATCGCACTGGTAGTGAGAGGTGCGCGGTGGAAGTCCATTCCTCATGTAGAGCTCGGTGATCAATGCGCTCGTGAGTGGATCGGACGGCATGAACATCGGGTATTTCAGTAGATCGACTTCGGTAAACGGATCGAGACTCGATGCCGGGTGATCGCGACGTGCAAAGAAGTGCAGGTCGAGCGGAGCAAGCGAGCGAGCCGCGATGTCGGGCCATCGCTCGACGATGTTCGTGGTTCCGAGAGCGAGGTCGATCCGCCCTCCGGATAGATCGGCGAAGATCTCTTCGACGGGTCCGCCGCGAACCTCGATCGCGAGATCGGGAACTTCGCCAGCGAAGTCGGCGATGACGTCGCTCAGCAGCGGCAGGAAGGCGTTGGGTGCAACGCCGATCCGGAGCCGGCCGCTCTGCAGTTCGTTGTAGCCGTGGACCTCCTCCATCAGATCTTCGGTGTCGGCGAGGATGCGCTTCGCGCCGCGCACGAAGCGCTCGCCCGCCTCGGTCAGGCGCACGCCGCGGGCCGCGCGCACGAAGAGCTTCGTCTCGAGGGTCGATTCGACGTCGGCCACGCTCTTGGTGAGGCCCGACTGCGTGATGGCCAGGATCCGGCTCGCCGCGGTGATGCTTCCGGCCTGGGAGATCACGACGATCTGCTGGAGCTTGCGGAGGTCGGTGACCATTTGATCCATGTGAAGCCTCTCATTCCTTGTGGGAATGCCCAGAATAGTCGAAATCATTGGACGGAATGCCTCGTGGCCGGCAGATTCCCGAAAGCCGCAGGGCGGCCACGGGAACCACCCCGGAAGGAGAACCCATGTCGGAAGCCGTCGCCGAATCGACCACTTCGGAGGCCGCCGCGCTGCGACGCCTGGCCCACGATGCCCCCCTCGAAGGCTTCGATGTCAGCGACGACGGGCTCTTCGAGCACGATGTCGCGGGCATCGTCTTCGAGCGGATGCGCCGCGATGATCCGGTCCACTACTGCCCCGAGAGCCGCTTCGGACCCTTCTGGTCGGTCACGCGCTTCGAAGACATCCGCACCGTCGAGATGGACTTCGAGCGTTTCTCTTCGGAGAGGGGCGGCGTCACCATCGCCAATGAGCCGCTGGGCGGCGTCATTCCGATCGAGTCCTTCATCATGATGGATCCGCCAAAGCACGACGTGCAGCGGCGTGCGATTCGGCCCGCGCTGACCCCGAGCAACCTTCGCATGCTCGAACCCCTGCTGCGCGAACGGGTAGCCGCGATCCTCGACTCGCTACCCGAGGGCGAAACGATCGATTGGGTCGATCGCGTCTCGATCGAGGTGACGACGCAGATGTTGGCGACGCTCTTCGGGATACCGGTCGAGGACAATCGGAAGCTCGCCCGCTGGTCCGACGTCGCGACCGGGACGACGCAGACGGGCAGTGCGCCCGACCGCGAGCAGCGTCGACGTGAGTTCATGGAGTGTGCCGACTACTTCCGCTCGCTGTGGGACATGCGCAAGAAGGAAGAATCCGAGGGCCACGACCTGATCTCCCTGCTCGCGCGGACCGAAGGCACGATGGACATGGCATCGCGTCCTGCCGAGTTCATCGGCAACCTCATCTTGTTGATCGTGGGGGGCAACGATACGACGCGCAACTCGATCACCGGCGGCGTCGTGGCGCTGAACCAGTACCCCGAGGAGTACGCGAAGCTCCGATCGAATCACGGCCTGATCGAGAACATGGTGCACGAGATCATTCGCTGGCAGACGCCGCTCGCGCACATGCGGAGAACCGCGACCGAAGATACGGAGATTGGCGAGAAGAAGGTTCGAGCCGGCGACAAGGTCATCATGTGGTACCTCTCCTCGAATCGCGACGAGAGCGTGTATCCGGACGGAGACCGATTCATCATCGATCGCCACAACTCGGCGCACCACCAGGCCTTCGGCTTCGGGCGTCACCGCTGCGTGGGCGGCCACCTCGCCGAGATGCAGCTCCGCGTCGTTTGGGAAGAGGTGATGAAGCGCTTCGAGACGATCGAAGTGGTCGGCACGCCGCGCCGGGTTCGCTCGAACTTCGTGCGCGGTTTCCTCGAGCTGCCGGTTCGCGTCCACCGCCCTTGATCCCGTTCACCCGGCTTGGCCGAGATCCAGCCCTTCGTCCCAGTAGGGACTCACACCGCAGTGACTCACCAGGTGGTCGACGAAGGCGCGAACCTTCGCCGAGAGGTGCTTGCGATGGGGGTACACGGCGTGGATCGGGATCTCGCTCTTGAGCTGATCGGCGAGCACGGTTTCGAGGTGTCCGGCCCTGAGTTCATCCGACACGATGAAGGTAGGGAGCAGCGCGATGCCGAGGCCGGCGTGCACCATGGCGCGTGTCATCTCTCCATTGTTCGACCGATGGCCAACCGGAACCTCGACTCGACGTGGACCCGTTGGCGAATCGAACGCCCACATCCGGTCGGATTCGTACGCGTAGCCGATGCGGTGATGGGACGTGAGATCTTCGATCGAGCGGGGCCGCCCGTGCCGATCGAGATAGGCCGGTGAAGCGCAGATGACGCGCCGACAGGGCGCCAGTCGACGCGAGACCAGACTCGAGTCGGCGAGTTCGCCGATGCGAACGACCACGTCGAGGCCTTCCTCGAGGATGTCGACGAAGCGGTCGCCGAGTTCGACTTCGATCCTGAGCTGGGGCTGTGAAGCGGCGAAGTCCGCGACGGGTTCGGCGAGATGAAGCCGACCGAAATCCATCGGCACACCGACACGGAGAACACCGCGGGGCTCCGTCGCTGAAGCGGTGACCACCGACTCGGCTTCGCGGATGTCCCCCATCACGGCTTCGATCCGCTCGCCGAAGGCGCGCCCTTCTTCCGTGAGCGCCACCCGCCGCGTCGTGCGGTTGAGCAGGCGAACCCCGAGCCTTGCCTCGAGCGACTTGACCTGCTTGCTGATCGCCGAGGCCGAGATTCCGAGGGCGGCCGCGGCCGCGGTGAAGCTCTCGGAGCGCGCCACCTCCAGGAAGCTCTCGAACTCGGATAGTCGATCCACGATCACTCCTCCCTGCCCAGGACGAATACAGCCCTGATTACGTCCTGACAGGAAAGAGTATTGTGATAATTCGACGTATTTTCAATTAGATGGAATGACCGATCATGGGAATCGTCCGCATGAGGACACCACGAGGGGGACCACGCCATGATCGAACTGAGGAAGGCCGCTGCTCGCTTTCACACGCGAGCGGGCTGGCTCGACAGCCGCCACAGCTTTTCGTTCGGCCACCACTACGATCCCGCGAACCTCGGGTACGGCCCTTTGCGAGTGCTCAACGAGGATTGGATCGAAGGCGAGTCGGGGTTCCCGATGCACGCACACCGCGAGATGGAGATCCTCACCTACGTGCTCGCCGGGACCCTCACCCATCGCGATAGCGAGGGGAATGAAGCCGCGATCCGGCCCGGGCGTATCCAGCTCATGCACGCGGGAACGGGGATCGCCCACAGCGAGTTCAACCTCGAGCGCGAGTCGGTTCACCTGCTGCAGATCTGGCTCGAGTCGAACGACGCGGGTTCGCGACCGGGTTACGAGATGCTCGACTTCGAACTCGAGCCGGGCGAACCCGTCGTCCTTGCATCCCCGCGTGCGAGCATCGGTGGACTGCCGCTTCGTCAGGACGCCGCGGTTTCGGCGCTGAAGCTCGAAGCCGGTCGCTCCTTCGAATGGCCGCTCGGTGCAGATCGCAGGGGTTGGGTCCAGGTGGTGCGGGGGGCCGGTCGCGTGGGCTCCTTCGGGTTCGAGGCCGGCGATGGTGTCGCACTCGACGCCGTCGATGAGCTCGACATCGAGGCCACACAGGAATCGGAACTCCTGCTCTTCGATCTACCCGGTCGGAACGACAGCACCACCGCAAGGAACTGAACCGAGAATGATCGGCTCGCCCGAACGCGTCGGGCGAGCCAGCTGAAAGGAGCGCGCACATGGGTTTGCTCGTCAACGGGAAGTGGACGGATCAGTGGTATGACACGAAGTCATCGGGCGGACGCTTCGTTCGCAAGGAGAGCCACTTTCGCGACTGGATCCGCGCCGACGGCTCGACGCCGTTCCAACCCGAACCCGGCCGCTACCACCTCTACGCTTCGCTCGCGTGCCCCTGGGCTCATCGGGCGTTGATCTTCCGCAAGCTGAAGGGCCTCGAAGGCGCGATCACGCTCTCGATCGTCGATCCCTACATGCACGAGAACGGCTGGGCGTTCTCCGACGCCCCCGGTGCGATTCGCGACTCGCTGCACGGGAGTCGCCACCTGCACGAGATCTATACCCGCGCGGACGACGACTACACGGGTCGGGTGACGGTTCCCGTCCTCTGGGATCGCAAGAACGAGACCATCGTGAACAACGAGTCGAGCGAGATCATCCGGATGTTCAACCGCGAGTTCGACGCCATCGCGGATGCGAGTGTCGACTTCTACCCGGAGGCTCTGCGCGTCGAGATCGACGAGATCAACGACTACATTTACCCGCGCATCAACAACGGCGTCTACCGCTGTGGCTTCGCGACCACCCAGGAAGCCTACGACGAGGCCTTCGGGGAACTCTTCACCGCCCTCGACACCCTCGAAGATCGGCTCTCGCGCGAGCGCTACCTCGTCGGCGGACGCATCACGGAGGCGGACTGGCGACTCTTCACGACCCTGGTCCGCTTCGACGCCGTCTACGTCGGGCACTTCAAGTGCAACCTGCGTCGCATCGCCGACTACCCGCATCTCTCGGGTTATCTGCGGGAGCTCTACCAGGTGCCGGGGGTGGCCGACACCGTCGACTTGTTCCACATCAAGCATCACTACTACGGGAGTCACGCGACCATCAACCCGACGCGAATCGTGCCGAACGGTCCCGAGCTCGACCTCGACGCGCCGCACGAACGGCATCGGCTCTAGCCTCCTCCCGCAAACGAAAGAACAGGAGCGTCATCATGTCGGAACCCACCATCGCCGCCCGAAAGCCCGCGAAGGTCGAACTCGAAGAGGGCAAGAAGTACGCCTGGTGCGCCTGCGGACGGTCGAAGAACCAACCGTTCTGCGACGGCTCCCACGCGGGAACGGATTGGAAACCCGTCGTGTTCACGGCCGCGGAGAGCAAGCGCGCCTTCCTCTGTCAGTGCAAGAAGACGGGCAATCCTCCCTACTGCGACGGGACCCACGCGAAGCTGCCCGAGACGCCCGCGGCGGATTCATCTCCCGCAGTGTCGCCCCTCGAGCCGACGCTGGAACACATCCAGGAACTGGCGAAGCACGGGCTCGAGCAGGTGGGCCACCACGGGGAGATGGTCGCGATGGGTGTGCCGCGCGGCGATCTCCCGCAGTGGAGCGATTTGCAGATCCTCGCCGCGCAATTCGCGCGCAAGCCCCTGCTCGACGACGTTCCCGTCAAGACCGAACTCGTGATCGGCCCGAACGCTCGCAAGCCCCTCGTCCTCGACATCCCCCTCTTCGTCTCGGACATGAGCTTCGGGGCGCTCTCGGAAGAATCGAAGATCGCTTTGGCGCGGGGCGCCGAAGCCGCGGGCACGGGGATCTGTTCGGGCGAGGGCGGGATGCTCCCCGAGGAACAACAGGCGAACTCCCGCTACTTCTACGAGTTGGCTTCCGCGCAGTTCGGCTACGACGAAGCGTTGATGAGTCGCGTGCAGGCGTTCCACTTCAAGGGCGGGCAGGGCGCCAAGACGGGCACCGGCGGTCATCTGCCCGGCGACAAGGTCACGGCGAAGATCGCCGCGGTGCGCGGCCTCGAGGAAGGCACGCCCGCGATCTCCCCGGCCACCTTTCGCGAACTCGATACGCCGGCCGACTTCAAGCGCTTCTCGGATCGCGTGCGCGAACTCTCGGGCGGCATTCCCATCGGCATGAAGCTCTCGGCCAACCACATCGAGGACGACATCGACTTCGCCCTCGAGGCCGGCGTCGACTACATCATCCTCGATGGTCGCGGGGGCGGAACCGGCGCGGCCCCGCGCATCTTCCGGGAGAACATCTCGGTGCCGACGATCCCTGCACTCGCGCGAGCGCGCAGGCATCTCGACGCGCGAAAGCGCGGCGACGTCACGCTCATCATCACGGGTGGCCTGCGCATCGCGGACGATTTCGTGAAGGCGCTGTGCCTCGGCGCCGACGGCGTGGCGCTCTCGAACTCCGCGATGCAGGCGATCGGCTGCGTGGCCGCGCGGATGTGCAACACGAACGCTTGTCCCGCGGGCATCGCGACCCAGGATCCGGAACTGCGAAAGAAGCTCGATGTCGATGCCGGCGCCGCACGGTTGGAGCGCTTCTTCCGATCGAGCAGCGAGCTGATCACGCTCATGGCACGAGCCTGCGGGCACGACGACATCGCGAAGTTCTCGGTCGGGGATCTCAGCACCTGGAGCCGCGACATGGCGGCGCTATCGGGAGTGCGTTTCGCGGGGCCAGGGTGATCTCGCCATCCTGTCGCCGGGGCGTCGGCTGGGATATCCATTCGCGGTGACGCGAACCCATCGCGTTCGGAATCGCACCAGAAAGGATGCCCATGAACGCCGAACAGGAATCGACCCCCATCCTCTACGAGACGCCGGAAGCCGGCATCGCCCGGATCGTGCTCAATCGACCGAAGACCGCGAACGCACAGGATACGGCGTTGCTTTACGCGCTGAACGACGCATTCGACCGAGCCGCGCACGACGAAGACATCCGCGTGATCATCCTCGCCGCCAACGGCAAGCACTTCTCCTCGGGCCACGATCTCTCGGAGCGCAACTCCTACCGGAACATGCACGACCACGAGACGGTGGGAGCGATCTGCGGCTTCACCTGCGAAGGCGCCGAAGCCCAGATGAGCCGCGAAGAGGAGATCTATCTCGGGTTCAGCGAGCGCTGGCGAAACATCCCCAAGCCCACAATCGCGGCGGTGCAGGGCAAGTGCATCGCAGGGGGGCTGATGCTCGCCTGGCCATGTGATCTGATCATCGCGACCGACGATGCGAGCTTCACCGATCCCACGGTGAGCTTCGGCGTGGGTGGCGTCGAGTACTTCGCGCACCTATGGGAAGTCGGTGCACGCAAGGCGAAGGAGATGCTGTTCACGTCGGACGCCTTGAGCGCCGAGGACGCGCTGCGCCTCGGCATGGTGAACAAGATCGTGCCGCGCGACGAACTCGAGAGCGCGACCCTCGAGATGGCGCGCAAGATCGCCGCGAAGTCGCGCTTCGCACTCAAGCTCACCAAGAAGGCGATCAACGCCGGCCAGGACGCCCAGGGGCGCGAGCTTGCCATGCAGAACGCCTTCCATCTCCACCAGCTCGCCCACACCCATTGGCTCAAGCTCTACGACATGCTGATGGACCCCACGGGCCTGCCCGAGGCCACCCAACGGGCCATGGGCTTCGACCCCGAGGCGCGGAAGTAGGGCGACGCGAGAAGGAACCGGCATGGCATTCGTTCGATCCCACGACATCGACATCTACTACGAGTCGCACGGTGAAGGGCCTGCGATCCTGTTCTCCCACGGTGGAGGCGGCAACGCCGCGAGCTGGTTTGCGCAGGTGGCGCATTTCCGGGGCAGCCATCGGTGCATCGTCTTCGATCACCGTGGGTTCGGTCGTTCGCGCTACCAGGCCGAACGCTTCGAGCCCGATCTCTACGCCGAGGACGTGCGCGCCATCCTCGACGATCTTTCCGTAGACCGGGTGCACATCGTCGCGCAATCCCTCGGCGCGCTCACCGCAGTTCGGCTGGCGCTCCAGTCGCCCGAGCGCGTGCAATCCCTCGTGCTCTCGAACTCGCCGCTCGGGATCGACGATGAGTTCGCCGTGCAGAGCGTCATGCAGGGCGCGATCCGCATCGCTCAGCTCGGTGTGGAGGGCATGCGCGAACTCTTCTCCCCACAGTCGCTCGAGAATCCGAGGTCGTTGGAGCTCTACTCGACCCTGGGTTCGTTCAACGTCGACGTTCGTCCGGACCTGGCTCCGACCATCCTCGCGAAGGAGATCCTGCTTCCGACCGAACGGCTGAAGGAGATCCGCTGTCCCGTCGTCACCGTGACGGGGCGCTACGACAAGCTGGTGCCACCGGAAGTGATGCAGCGCTTCGCATCGCTGATCCCCGGGGCGCGCTGTGTCGAATTCGAGGCTTCCGGGCACTCTCCCTACTACGAGGAGCCGGAGGCCTTCAACGCATTTGTCGCCGACTGGATCCGCGAGGCCTCCCGGAATCAGCCGTGACGCCCGAAACGTTCAGCGCCCCTTGAAGACCGCCGTCCTTCGCTCGATGAAGGATTGGACGCCTTCCTTCGCGTCTTCGCTCGCCATCAGGCGCTTCTGGGTGGGTCCGAACGCCGCCACGCAGGCATCGAAACCCTCGACGATGAAGCGGCGCGACGAGGCTTTCGTCTCCTGCACGGCCAGCGGCGCGAGTGCCGCGATCTGTTCGGCGATCTCGATTGCGCGATCGAGTTGGGTGCCGGCCGGCACGACCTCCTGGACCAGACCGATGCGGTAGGCCTCGGCGGCGTCGAACTCGTCCGCGGTGAGCAGGTGGTACATCGCGTTGCCCCAGCCGCCGCGCTCGACGAAGCGGATCGTGGCGCCGCCCGTGGCGTGGATTGCGCGCTTGGGTTCGAGTTGGGAAAAGCGGCAGTCGTCTGCGGCGATCACGATGTCGCCCGCGAGGGCGAGTTCGATGCCCAGGGTGAAGGTGATGCCGTGGACGGCGATCACGATCGGCTTGCGACAAGCGCGACCGAACCCCATCGGGTCGATCGCTCCGTTCTGGCTACCACCGCTGCCGCCTTGCTCCATGCGCTCGGTCCACTTCGGGAGATCGAGGCCCGCCGTGAAGTGATCGCCATGGCCGAAGATCACGCCGCAGCGCAGATCGTCTTCCTCGTCGAGTCGCGTGATCGCCGCCAGTAGTTCGCGCGCCATCTTCGGCGTATATCCGTTGTACTTCGCCGGCCGGTTGAAGCCGATCAACAGCAGGTGGTCGCGCTTTTCGACGCTGATCGTGCCTTCGTCTTCGGACATCGTTCGACTTCCTTTCTTCCCTGTTTCTACGACGGTTGAGCCGTCATCGGGTATGTCCACCCGGACGGTTCGTGCGGCCCTCGAAGAGGTGGGCCGGTCGAATCTTCTCGTATTCGCTCAGCACCGGGGCGAACTCTTTCGGGGTGCTGGCGTGGATGATGATGCCATCTGCGCCGGCCTCGAATTGATCGACCCAGCGCCGGGCACAGGTCTTCGCATCGCCCACGGCCGCCGGTCGCCACTCTTCGGGGATGAGCTTCGAGACTTCGGCGATCTGCGCGGTGCTGGCCACGCTGTCGATCGCACCCTTCACCGACGTGACGGCGTCGTGACTGCGAAAGCGCGCCAGCACCTCCTTGTCCCAACCGTTGATCTCGACGAGGGTGTCACCGTACCCGGGAACCTGCAGATAGGTCGCGAGGCGTGCGACGATCTTCTTGAGATAGGCCTCCTCGCCTTCGTCGCACACGGTGGCGAACACGGACCAGATCTTTCCGTGTCCCGCCGGCTTTCCGGCTTCGGCCTCGCCTTCGCGGTACTGGGCGATCGCGTTCGAGAGGGCTTGATCCGACATGAACGTGTGCAGGTGCGCGCCGTCGTAGATCTTCCCGGCGTGACGCAGGCTCTTCGGACCGAAGCCGACGTAGAGGATCGGGATGTCTTCGTCGACGTAGGGCGCAAGGCCGAGGGCGCCGTACTCTCCGAGCGCACCATCGTGTCCGACGATCGTCTCGCCGCGCCACATGCGGCGAACGAGTTCGACGAACTCCCGCTCGCGCTCATAGGTCGCGATCGGCACTCCCCAGGCCCGCCACCGCAGGTTGATTCCCTTGGCGAGGCCCAGGGCGAAGCGCCCGTTCGAAAGCGCGGAAAGGGTCGAACCCAGCGACGCCGTGACCACCGGATGTCTCGTGTTCTGGTTGGTCGCCGAGGTGCCGATGTGGATCGACTCGGTGACGGCCGCGCAGGCCCCGCAGATGGCGCCGATTTCCTTGTAGTCGGGGCGCTCGGAAAGCATGACGTTGCCGATGCCGAGTTCTTCGGCGTCCTGCACCTGCTTCAACACGTCCCGCGGCGTACGCGTGTGCCCGGGCAATCCGTAGAAGCCGAGTTCGGGGAATCGGGAAGTGGTCTCGGGTCGTTCGGTCAAGTGGGGAGCCTCCGGGGATTCTCGTTGCAGGGTGGGCGTCGCGTTCAGTCCTTGCGTCCGAAACCCCTGATGTGATCGAGCGGATCGATCCTGGTGGTGGCGTCCGCCGCGCGGGCGCCGGCCCAGCGTTCGCCCGCGCGCGGTCCGCGAACGATGCGGTAGTGGCGGCGATCGAACTCCTCCTGCTTCCACACCCATTCGACATCGAGCGCGGTGTAGTGCGCCGAGATGGCCCGTCGGAAGCCCTGGGTGCGGTTGCGACCCGAACCGTGGAGTAGGACGGGATGGAAGAAGACGGTATCTCCCGGCTCCATCTCGAGGTGAATGCGCCGTTCGAGTTGATCCTCGACGTCCGCCGCGCCGAAGTAGCCCATGTTCAGGTCTTCGATGTCGGGTGGGTTCTCGTGGGTGAGTAACCCGCCTCGGTGGCTGCCCGGCACGACGACGAGGCAGCCGTTCTCCTTGTTCACGCGTTCGAGGGCCGTCCATGAAGCCACGATGCGGTCGGCGGGGCGGAAGGGGAAGTAGAGCAGATCCTGATGGATCGGGTGGCGGCCGTCGACGTTCGGCGGCTTGTTGATCAGCATCGTGTGGATCGTCTGGACGTCATGGCCCACGATGCACTCGATCGCGTCGAGGATGCGCGGGTGCGTGGTGTAGGAGTCGAGGACGGGGTCCTTTTCGTAGTCCTGGATCTTCGCAACCGCCTCGGCGCGGGTGCCTACCTCGACCTTGCCCTTGGCGATCATGACGTCCTTCATGACGAGCATGCCGGGAGCCTTCGGCACGCGTTCGTTCACGATGTCGTCGAGGCGCTCGATCCAGCGGTCGGGGTCGGCCCGGGGGAGCAGACCGCGCTTGACCACGTAGCCGTTCTCCCAATAGAACGCGAGCTCCTCGGCATCGAGGGCGGGGGCAGCGCTTGTCGACATGGGGGCTCCGAGTGGGCGGGATCGCCGGGTCGACACTCTAGTATATGGACGTCGATCTACAGCTCGTCTACATACCGCGAGCGGGGCGAAACGAAGGAGATACGAAATGCAGATCAAGGATTCGGTGGCGATCGTCGTCGGCGGTGCATCGGGCATGGCGCGCGCGACGGCCGAGCTGTTGGCGGAAGAGGGCGCGCGGGTCGCGATCTTCGATCTCGCGAGTTCCGCCGGTGAAGAAGTGGCGAAGACGCTCCCGGGGGATGCGATCTTTCGCGCGATCGACATCATGGACTACGAAGGCGTGGGGCAGGCGATCGAAGAGGCCACCGGCCACTTCGGTGCACTGCACATCGGCGTGAACCTCGCCGGCGGGCAGGTGGGGGGTCCCGCCCGGACCCTCAGCAAGAAGGGCCCCCATAATCTCGAGCACTTCGCGAAGACCCTCGAACTGAACACGGTCGGCAGCTTCAACTTCCTGCGTCTGTGCGCCGAGCAGATGGCGAAGAACGAGCCGAACGAAGACGCCGAACGCGGCTGCGTGATCAGCACGGCGTCGATCGCGGCCTTCGAAGGACAGATCGGGCAGGTCTCCTACGCGGCAGCCAAGAGCGCGATCGCCGCGATGAGCTTCGTGGCCGCGCGCGATCTCGGGAACATCGGAGTGCGGGTGAACGCGATCGCACCGTCTCTCTTCAACACCGGTCTCGTCGAGCAGGCACCCCAGGAGATGAAGGATGCGCTGGTCGCAGGTGCCGCCTTCCCGCACCGGATGGGCGAGCCCCGGGAGTTCGCACTCCTCGCGAAGGCGATCATCGAGAACCCGATGTTGAACGGTGGCACGATCCGGCTCGACGCCGGGCAGCGTTTCGGCCCGCGCTAGCGGAGCAACGCGAGGGCTCCCTGCACGAGCAGGGTGTGCGCTCGCCGGGCGCCGACTTTCTGGGTGGTGCGCAGGTGGTCCCAGCAAGCAAAGGACAGGAACGTCGCGAGTTGCGCCTCGACTCCGCTGTCGTTGCCGAGTTCGTCGCGCAACGTGCTGCGCAGTTGCTCCTTGAGGCCCCGCTCCAGTAGGTCGCGTCGCTCACGCCACTCTCCGGGGTGAAGGCTGCGAGGCCCCGCGTGATAGGCGGGTGCCATGAGTTCGAAGATCGCAACGCGCCGCCTGACGTGTTCGTGCACGCGCGTTTCGAGATCGCCCTCGATGGGGCCGGCCTGGAGGATCGGCAGCACCTGGTCGCGTATCCGCTCGCGAAGCGCAGTCACGAGCCCTTCGCGATTGCGAAAGTGTCGGACGATCGTGCTGAGGCTCACACCGGAACGCGCAGCGATCGCGTTGGGTGTGATGTCGACATCGGGTTCGGAGAGTGCTTCGGCGACGGCGTCGAGGATGCGCTCGCGGCTTCGCGCGGCACGCTGGCGCCGTCCGTCGAGGGCATCGATGTGCGGTTCGTGCATGCCAGTCCCCCTGCACCCGAAACCGTTTGACATCGAGGCAGCGATCCATGTATTGAATACTGACTATATCAATTGTTGGGCTGCTGAAAACGATGATCCGACGATTCGCACGACCATCGACTCTCCCCCTGTTCGTCGCCCTCGCCGTCGTGCTTTTCGGTGGTGATGCCGTGGCGGAGACGCCCGAGTCCGATGCCGAAGACGAGGCGCCGCCGCAAGGTGTGGAAGTCATGGTCGTGGAGGCGCAGCGAAGGAGCGAGGACCTCCAGGCCGTCGCGGAATCGGTGAGCTCGTTCTCGGCGAACGACCTGCAGGACCAGGGCATCGCGGACTTCACGGATCTGCAGTTCAGCGTTCCCAATCTCTTCGCGGGCAGTGGGGGTGTCACCCAGATCACCTCGCGCGGCGTCGGGAGCGAGATCGTGGGGCCGGGGATCGATCCCGGCTTTGCAGTGCACGTCAACGGCGTCTTCTCGGCACGCGATGCGACGGGGCTCCTCGACTTCTTCGACATCGAACGCGTCGACGTTCTTCGCGGGCCACAGGGAACGCTCTGGGGGCGCAACTCGACCGGCGGTGCGGTGAACATCATCACCAAACGCCCCATTCACGACGCCGACTTCTCCGTGGAAGCCGAACACGAGTTCTTCGAGGAGGGCGGAGAGGGCTCCCGACTGATGGGCATGGTGAACATGCCTCTCGTCCAGGACGAAGTGGCGCTGCGGTTCGCCTTCCTCACCTATCTCAGCGACGGGACGACGAAGAATGTCGTCGATACCAACGATCAGCGGCTCAATGATGCGGCCGCGATTTCGTTGCGCGCGAGCCTTCGATGGGAGCCGACTCGCGACATCGAGATCGACCTCATCACCTCCCACCTGCGATCCGGGAGTCCGGGGCGCGCCCCGAAGTTCACGAGTGACTACGACCTGGTCGAAAACCCGCTCGTCTACGAGGGTTTCGGTCCAGGTCACGGCTATGCGGGTGCGGAGGAAAATCCGAAGAGTCCCTATCGCGTCGCCATGGACGAACCCCAGGATTCCGAAGGCACGGTTTCGACCGTCACGCTGCTCGGAAAGTGGCAGCGCGACACGGTCCTGTTCGAATCCATCACGGGCTTTCAGAGCACGAACTTCCGCCTGCACCGCGATGGGGATGCATCGAGCCTTCCCATCGCGACCCTCGATCTCGAGGACAAGTCGCGGCAGGCATCCCAGGAGTTCCTCGTGCACTCGACCTGGGACAAGCCGTTCGACTTCACGGTGGGCAGCAACTACCAGTACGACTGGACGCCAAAGACCGAGGTCTACATTCCGAATGCGCAGAACACCGAAGCGTCGATCCCGTTGTTCCTGATTCCGATTACCGCGGGGGTCACTCTGGTCGACGGGTGTGAGGTGTTCAGTTGCGTACCCAGCAAGGGTCCCGGGACCGTACGAGAGGATTTCGTCCGCGCGCGAACGGAGGTCGAAAACCACGTCTTCGGCGCGTACGGCAACTTCAGCCTGGAGGTGATCGAGAACCTGACGCTGAGTGCGGGCGGCCGGTTCAGCTACACGCATCGCGATTGGGATGAATCGTCGCGCGCGCAGAGCTTCTTTCGTCTACCCGGGCCGCTGTCCCTCCTCGTGCTCCAGCTCGGCCATCCCAACAAGAAGAGCTGGAAGTCGGGCACCTGGAACGCGACGGCGAAGTATCAGGCCTTCGAAGATCACTACTTCTCGGCCACTGTCAGTACCGGATCGAGGGCAGGGGGCTTCAACTTCTTCGACGAACAGGCCTTCGGAAGCGAAGAGATCCTGGCGGTCGAAGCGAGGACGCGCAGCACCTTCCTGGATCGACGCTTGATCCTCAACCTCACGGGCTTCTGGTACGACTGGGACGATCCCCAGATCCGAAGCACGGAGGACAGCATTCCCGTCACGGTCAACGCGCCCTCTGCCGAAACCTATGGCGTCGAACTCGAGTTTCGCGCGCTTCCCTATCCCGGTCTCGCGCTGAACGGAACCTTTGGTTGGCTCGAAGCCAACTACGACGAGGAGTTCCTGACCGTCGATTCGACCGTTCAGGATTTCACTGTGTTCAACCCACGGGACCGCACGACGCCGACCGACATCGATGGCAACCGGCTTCCACGGAGTCCGCGATTCACGGCCTCGTTCGGTGCGCAGTACGAGATGTACCTGGGCGACTACGGCACGCTGACCCCTCGAGTCGACTTCTACTACCGAGGGAAGGTGTCGTTCCGTCAGTACGACAACCCCCTCGACGAAGAGTCGAGCTACACCCGAACAGACGCGCGCATTACCTGGACCTCCGACTCGGACGAGTACTGGGTGCAGATCTTCGGTCGAAACCTCGAGGACGAGGAGGTCAAGACCAATCAGGAGATCCTCGCCACGATCTACCGCCAGCACTACTACGACCCTCCCCGAAGCCTGGGGTTTCGGATCGGGTACAACTACTACTGATTCGGGTAGCCTTCTCCGATGGCGATTTTCCGTTCAACAGGAGGAGGCGGCAGGTGTTCGACCTGAAGGGTAGGGTGGCGCTCGTCACCGGTGCGGGTGGCGGCGTGGGCCGCGTCGTCGCAAGGGTGTTGGCGCAGCAGGGCGCTGCGGTCGCACTGACGGACATCGACGAAGAGGGGCTGGCGACGGCGCAGGCCGAGGTTCGCGACGAAGGAGGCGAGTGCTTCAGCGTCTCGTTCGACGTCACGAACAACGACGCGTGCGTCGAGGGCATCGCAGCCGTAGAGAAGGCCCTGGGGCCGATCGACATCCTCGTCAACGTCGCCGGTGGTACGGGGGGACACTGGCCGATCCGCTTCGTCGATACCCCTCTCGACGACTGCAACTTCTACGTCGACATCAATCTCTTCGGCACCCTCAACCCGACCCGGGCCGTGATCGGCGGCATGACCGAGCGAGGATTCGGCCGCGTGGTCTCGGTTTCATCGGAGGCCGCGCGCATCGGAAACGTCGGTTCCTCGGTCTACGGAGCCGCCAAGGCCGGCGTCGAGGGCTTCTCGAGAAGTCTCGCGAAAGAGGTGGCGCGCAAGGGTGTGACGGTCAACTCGATCGTGTTGGGCTTGATCGATACCGTCCCACCCGAGTTCCTCGAACAGGCGAACGCAGCCGAGGCCTACGCGGTGGGACGGGTGGGAACGCCGGAGGACGTCGCTGCCGCCGTAGTCTACCTGGTATCGGAGGAAGCGAGCTGGGTGACGGGACAATCCCTGGTAATCAACGGTGGCGGGATGCAATAGGGCGTCGGCTGGGATGCCGACGAGAGCGCACTCACGAGGAGACCCCCATGACGACCGAAGATCCGAAGCAAGTGAAGGCCGCCGGTGACGAGCTCCGCGCCGCCTTCGACCATCTGATCGGCACCCTCCAGGAAGCGCGCGACACGATCGACGATCCGCAGTACTTCCCACCGGCCCCGACACGCCGCGTGTTGGCCGAGGGGTACCGCTATCTCGCGGGTTTCATCCATCACGGTATCGAGCGGAGCTTCCACGAAGACCCCGACTTCCCGGCGTTCCGCAACGCGCTTTCGATCTTCAACAAGTCGACGATCGAGAACTCCGACGCCATCTACTTCTATTCGCCCATCGACGGGGCGAAGAACTACCGCGTGAGCGGTCAGGTCGAAGACTTCCGGCACTGGAGTGGCGCGCCGCGCATCGCAGACGGCCCGACCGCTCCCCAGTATCTGATCTTCGAGGTCTCCGCCGGACCGATGGCCGGTGACACCGGTGATCTGCGCGAACTCACGCCGGGCTATCGCACCGGCTTCGGAACGATCGATTCGAGCTCCCTCGAAGTCGACAAGGACGGCCACTTCGAGCTGATGCTCGGGCCCGAGAAGCCCGTCGGCTACGAGGGCAATTTCATCTGTACGAAGAAGGGCCCGAGCTCGCGCGATCCCGAGGGCGGCGATCGCTTCGCCACCTACATTAGTGGGCGCCAGCTCTTCTACGACTGGGAGAACGAAGAACCGATCGAGCTTCAGATCGAATGCCTCGATACCGCGGGAGAGCACCCGCCGGCTCTCACCCCGGAACGCGCCGCCGAGAATCTGCGAAGGATGGGGGACATCATCCGCGGTCAGATGCGCTTCTGGCTCGAGTTCTACGATGTCGTGCTCAACTGCAACGGCACCCACGAGCACGACGGGCGTCCGTACTTCATGCCCGTCAACGCGTACAACACGCCGAACTCCGCTTCGAGCGATACGGGTGGGGGAATGAGCACGAACATCTACGCCGGTGGCATCTACGATCTCGCCGAAGACGAGGCGTTCTACATCGAGGCCACCTTCACGGGTACGCCGGTCTATGCGAGCATGCACCTCGGCAACATGTGGGGGGAGTCGCCGGACTACGCGAATCACCAGAGCAGCCTGAACGATCACCAGATGTACATGGGTGAGGATGGTGTCCAACGCTGGGTCGTCGCCCACCGCGACCCGGGCGTTCAGAACTGGATCGACACGACGGGGCTCCCGCGCGGCTACCTCTCCCACCGCTGGGCGTATTCGCAGCTGCCGGACAAGGCCAACTGGCCGACCATCACCGGTCGTGTGATCCGCTTCGACGAAATCGCGGATGTGTTCCCCGCCGATCAGCCGCACGTCACACCGGCCGAGCGGCGCGAAGCGATCCGCATCCGCCAGCGCCACGTGCAGAAGCGCTTTCGGGTCTTCTGATCGGACCGGAATCGACAGCGGTCGTCGAGATGCCGCTCAGTCGTGAACGATCACGCCTCGCGCGTTCACTCCGCTCTTCAGGTCTTCGAAGGCCTGAGGGGCTTCGTCGAGGGTGTAGGTTCGCGTCACGAGCGAATCGAGATCGAGCTTTCCCTGACGGTAGAGTTCGAGGTACTTGGGGAAGTCGACCTTGAAGTCGGTTTCGCCGTACTGCGAGCCCTTGAGGGTCTTCGACGTGAAGACCATGATGGGTTGTCGGATCTTGAATTCATCTTCCATGCGCCCGAGGCCGACGATGATCGTCTCCCCACCTCGCCGAGCAGCCTTCACGCATTGTTCGACGAGCTTGCCGCTGCCCACGACCTCGAAGGCGTAGTCGACCCCGAGGCCGCCCGTGAGTGCCTGGATCTGCTTGACCGGGTCACCGGCGGGGTCGATGCCATCGGTGGCTCCGAACTTCTGCGCCAGCTCCATCTTTTCTTTCGAGAGATCGACGGCAATGATCTTCGAGGCACCGGCCAGACGTGCGCCCTGGATGACACACAGGCCGACGCCCCCGCACCCGAAGACGGCGACGGAGGAGCCCGGTTCGACCTTCGCGGTGTGGACAACGGCGCCGACGCCCGTGCTCACACCACAGCCGACGAGTGCCGCGGCTTTGAAGTCGATGTCCTTGTCGATCGCGATCACACACGCCGAGGGAACGATCGCGCGCTCGGCCATCAGCCCCGTAAAGGACATCACGTAGATGTCCTCGCCGTCGCGATGGACGCGTGTCGTTCCGTCGAAGAGATTGCCGTCCTGGG
The DNA here is from genome assembly GCA_028278345.1 of Myxococcota bacterium. GTDB lineage: Bacteria > Myxococcota_A > UBA9160 > UBA9160 > UBA4427 > DUBZ01. The sequence continues at coordinate 41,380 of JANQEL010000288.1, read as the reverse complement.
GAGAGGCGTTGCAGAGGTAGGGTTCGTGGTGGACGCAGTGCACGCACTCGCCGCAGTTCGGGATGAACGAGATCGCCACGTGGTCCCCTGGCGCGACGTTCGTGACGCCTTCGCCCACCTCCTCGACGATGCCGGCCCCCTCGTGCCCGAGGACCACCGGCATGGCGCTGCCGATCGTGCCGTTGACGATCGAGAGGTCGGAGTGGCAGACCCCGGTCGCCTTCATCTTCACGAGGACTTCACCGGCCTTCGGGGGGTCGAGCTCGACTTCCGTGAGTCCGAATCGATCGATTTCCTCCGCCACGAGTGCCTTCATGTTCGAATCTCCCATGCCTCCCGGGTTGACCAGGCGACTACCATAGCTCGCTTGGGGACGCGTCCGTGCGGTAGTCTCCATCTCCCCCCGCGATACCGCGGCCTCCAGCGAGGTTCGTCCCATGCAACAACTCTCGGGTCTCGACAACAGCTTCCTCATCATCGAAACCGGTGGCCAACTCGGCCACATCGCCTCGTACGCCACCTTCGACGTGTCGAACCTCGAGCCGGGCAGCTTCTTCGAGTCGCTGCGGGACACCATCGAAGAGCGGCTCCACCTGCTACCTCCGTATCGCCGCAAGCTCGCCGAGGTGCCCCTCGGTCTCGATCGACCGTACTGGATCGAGGACCGCGAGTTCGACCTCGACTTCCACCTGCGACACATCGCGGTGCCGCCCCCGGGCGACGACCAGCAACAATCCGAGCTCCTCTCGCGCTTGCACGCGCGTCCGCTCGATCGCTCGCGCCCGCTGTGGGAGGTCTACGTGATCGATGGTCTCGAAGGAGGCCGGGTCGGTTTCTATTCGAAGATCCATCACGCCACCATCGATGGCGTGTCGGGTTCGCAGATGATGGAGAAGCTGCTCGATCACGATCCCAACGGCGACGTGATCGAGCCTCCGAAGAAACGCTGGGTGCCCGACAACGATCCGAGTGCAGTCGAAATGCTGATGCGCGGAGCCGCGGGTGCCGTCTTCCAGCCGGGACGCATGGCGCGCACGATCTATCGCACGGCGCGCGATGTCTGGGAAAGCAACGAACTACTGGGCGCGGCCGCCCGGGGCGTCGGCCTCGATCGGCTTCCGCTGACCCGCTCGATCCTGCGCCGACGCGGTGCGGAGGTCGACGCGGATCGCATCCCCCAGGCGCCGGCGCCCCGGACGCCCTGGAACGCCGGCATCACCCCGCATCGCCGCTTTGCCTACTTCTCCCAGCCGTTGGCCGACTACAAGACGGTGAAGCGGGCGTTCGGAACGACGCTGAACGACGTCGTCATGGCGGTCACCGGTTCCGCACTGCGGCGCTATCTCGAGTCCATCGGCGAGCCGGTTCCCAGCGATCCGCTGAAGGCCATGGTTCCGGTTTCGGTCCGCACCGAATCGCAGACCGCCGACTACACGAACCGCGTCGCGAGCATCATCGCCGAGCTGGCGACCGACGAGAAGGATCCCGTCGCACGCCTTCGACGGATCCACGAGGCGATGGCCGAAGCCAAGCGCATGCAGCAGGCCACGCCCGCGACGATGATGACCGACCTGACCGAACTCGCGATGCCCGCACTGCTCGCCCAGGCGGCACGCATCGCCCACCGCACGAAGATCCTCGACCGCATGAACCCGCCGTTCAACGTGATCATCTCGAACGTGCCGGGGCCGCGTGAGTCGCTCTATCTCGGCGGTGCGGAGATGCTCAGCTACTACCCGATCTCGGCGATCACCGACGGCCAGGGTCTCAACGTCACCCTCGTGAGCTATCGCGACCAACTCTACTTCGGGTTGATCGCGTGCCGCGAGCTGGTGCCCGACGTCTGGGATTTCGAGGGTGCGTTCAACGAATCCCTGCAGGAGCTCGTCCGCGCGGCCGAGCGCGAGACCAAGGCGGCAGAGGGCGAGGCCCCATCCGCTTGAACACGATCTGATCACACCAAAGGAAGAACGAGGAGCGAAGAAAGATGGAAGAGATTCGATTCGACGACGTCGAGGCCCAGCAGAAGTACGTGAGCGATGAGTTCGGCGAGTTCGGCGATGCGATCGAGGTCACCCAGGAGATGGTGAATCAGTTCGCCGACGTGACCGGCGACCACCAGTGGATCCACATCGACGTCGAGCGATGCAAGAAGGAGAGCCCCTTCGGCGGCCCGATCGTGCACGGCTTCTTCACGCTATCGCTGATGCCGAAGCTCGCCGCATCGTTGCCCGCCAAGTACAAGACAGTCGGCGTCAAGAACGGCGTGAACTACGGCTCCGACAAGCTCCGCTTCCTGAGTCCGGTCCCGGTCGGCTCGAAGGTGCACGCTCGCAGCCGCCTCGTCTCGGTCGAAGCGGGCAAGAAGGGCGTGCGCGTCGAGCAAGAAGCGGCGATCCACGTCGTCGGCAACGAACGGCCCGCGGTGCTCTACAACATGATCACGCTGTTGCAGGGATAGTGACGTCGGATAGCAACGCGTCGTCCGATCCCAGGCGCGTCCTGGTTCTGTTTGCCCACCCCTCGATCGACCGCAGTGAGGTGAACGCCGAGCTGTTGGCGGCTTCCCTCGACCGCGAGGGTGTGACCGTCGTCGATCTCTACGCGGAGTATCCCGACTACCAGATCGACATCGATCTCGAACAGCAACGGTTGCGCGATCACGACGTGATCGTCTTCATGTTCCCGCTCTACTGGTACTCGACGCCCGCGATCTTGAAGGAGTGGCAGGACCTCGTCCTCGAGTACGGCTTTGCGTATGGGCACGACGGAACGGCGCTGCAGAACAAGATCCTGCTCTGTGCATTGACCGCAGGGGGCCCCGAGAAGGCCTATCACGCCGACGGCTTCAACCACTACACGATCGGTGAGTTGCTGCGTCCGATCGAACAGACGGCGACGATGTGTGGGATGCGCTTCATCGCACCATTCGCGCTCTTCGGTGCGCGCGCGGCCCATGAAGAAGGTCGGGTGCGATCGCACGTCGAGGACTGGGTGCGCTTGCTCGACACCTTGAAGCACGACGCCCTCGACACCGAGGCCGCCGCGCGGGTTCCGACGCTCAACGCGTTGATCGAGGGGGCACGGTCGGGGGACGCGACGTGACCGACACGCTGCTCAACGCCTTCATCTACCTTTCGGCGGCCGTCGTGGCGGTGCCCCTCGCCAAGCGACTCGGGCTCGGCTCGGTGCTCGGCTACCTGATGGCCGGCGTGGTGATCGGCCCTGTGCTCGGCCTGGTCGGGGACGAGACCAATCAGCTCCAGCACTACGCCGAGTTCGGCGTCGTCATGATGCTCTTCCTCGTCGGCCTCGAACTCGATCCGCGCATGTTGTGGTCGATGCGCGATCGCCTGCTGGGGCTGGGTGGTTTGCAGGTGCTGGTCACGGCGACGGCGGTTGCCGCGATCGCGCTGGGCTTCGGCCTCGAATGGCAGACCGCCATCGCGATCAGCTTCATTCTCTCGCTCTCGTCGACGGCCATCGTGCTGCAGACGCTTCAGGAGAAGGGCCTCGCCTCGACATCCGGAGGGCGCTCGGCCTTTTCGGTCCTGCTCTTCCAGGACATCGCCGTCATCCCGATGCTCGCCGTCATTCCGCTGCTTGCGGTACCCGAGATCATCGAGGCTGCGGGCACGGTCGGAGGGCATGGTGCGGATGCGGGCCATGGCGGCGCCTCCCTGGTGGCACACCTCGAGCCCTGGGCCACCGCACTGGTCGTCCTCGGTTCGATCGGCGCGGTGGTGCTCGGCGGGCACTACCTCTCGCGGCCGCTGTTTCGCATGGTGGCCGCCACCGGGCTACGTGAAGCGTTCACCGCCGTTGCGCTCACCCTGGTGATCGGGGTGGCCGTATTGATGATGCTCGTCGGCCTTTCCCCCGCACTGGGCACCTTCCTCGCCGGTGTCGTGCTCGCCAACAGCGAGTTCAGACACGAACTCGAAACCGACATCGAACCCTTCAAGGGGCTCTTGCTCGGGCTCTTCTTCATCACGGTCGGAGCAGGGATTCGGTTCGACGTCCTGTCGGAAAACGCGGTCCTCGTTCTGGCCTTGACCGTCGGCGTGATGGTGCTGAAGGGCGCCATCCTCTTTGGTCTGGGCGCCGCGTTCGGCGTGCGACGCAGCGAGGGTTGGTTGTTCACCCTCTCCCTCGCCCAGGCGGGGGAGTTCGGTTTCGTGTTGCTGAGCTTCGCAGTGGGTAGCCATGTCGTGCCCCCCGAAGTGGCACCGATCCTTGCGTTGGTCGTGGGGCTCTCGATGTTCCTGACGCCACTCCTCTTCATCGTTTTCGATCGCGTCATCATTCCTCGCTACACGCAGGATGCGGAAGAGCGCGAGGCCGACGAGATCGACGACCAGGGCAAGGTCATCATCGCGGGGATCGGTCGCTTCGGTCAGATCGTGAATCGGCTGCTCGAGGCGAATGGGATCGAGACCGTCGTACTCGATCGTCAGGTGGCCCAGATCGAGAACATGCGCGCGGTCGAGGTCAAGAGCTGGTTCGGTGATGCCACGCGGCCCGACCTGTTGCACACGGCCGGGATCGACGAAGCCGCACTCATCGTCGTGGCCATCGACGAGGTGGATCAGGCGGTCGGCATCGTCGAACACGTGAAGCACCGCCACCCTCACGTGCGGGTTCTCGCGCGGGCCTTCGATCGGGGCCACGACTACCGGTTGCAGGAAGCGGGCGCGGACTACATCGTGCGCGAGACCTTCAGCGCTGCACTCGACCTCGGCACCCGGGCGCTACGCGAACTCGGTGTCCATCCGTTTCGGGCGGGTCATTTGCGGTCGACCTTCGAGTCGGCCGAACGGGATGTGCGCGAAGCTCTCTACGCGGCGTGGCAGCAGCGCCCCGACGGCGAGCGCCTGGGTCGCGACCACCAGGAACTCTTCATGCAACTCGACGCCGCGATGGCCGACGCGATGCAGCGCGACCGCGATGATCGCCACTCCCGGGCCGAGCGCGGTTGGACGCCACCGCCGAAGGGCTACACCAACGACTTCGAAGGCGAGCCCGCTTCGAACGAGCCCAGCAAGGAAGATCGGGGCTGAGTCCTCGCGGCTGCTATCACTCCCTGGCGATCAGGCAGGCGCATCGTCGAAGAGCACCACCCGGGCCGAGCGCACGAAGCGGTCGATCGTCTCGGGGGAGTGTCCGGCGAGGACGAGGCGCACCATCGTCTCGCAGGTGCCGATGATCAGGCGCGCGAGATCCTCAGGGTGGCTGCGCTCCAGGAATCGGCGGCCCTCGTCGTCGCTGGCCTCGTCGATCAGCGACGTGATCAGATCGATCGAGCGGTTCTCGTTCTCGAGGAAGGCGGGCCACACCTCGTCGCGAATGGCCGCACCCCAATTGACCCAGACGCGGGCGTGGTCGGGGTCGCGCTCGACCGACTCGGCGATCTCCTCGATCAGCCCCCCGAGTCGCGCGGCGAGGGGTGCACCGGCCGAGGCGTCGAGGGAGCTTCGCGTCAGGTCGTAGTAGTGGTCGCCGACGGCGCGGAGCACGGCGTCCCGCAGCTCGGCGCGGGTGGGGAAGTAGGTATAGACGGTGGCCTCGGAGACCTCGGCCTCGACGGCGACCTCCGAGGGCCGCGCGGCCCCGATCCCGCGGCGGGCGAAGACGTGGATCGCGGCGTCGAGGAGCCGGGCACGCCGCTCCTCCGGAGGAAGGCGGGCGGCGCGGGGACGGCGGGCGGGCTGGGCGGTCGGCAACTTCGGCTCCCGGCGGGCGATTTCGTTATTGCGGATCTACTCAATATGTGATTTGCTCTACTGAGTCAATCCTCAATAGGAGCCCAGCATGACTGTCGCGCCCGAAACCCCCGCCACGACCCCCTTCACCGCCCCCGACCAGACCGGTCAGCTCGGAGCCGACCCCTGGTCCTTCCCACTCGAGAGGATCGATCCCTCGGACCCCGGTCTCTGGGCGAGCGACACGCACTTCGAGTGGTTCGAGCGCCTGCGCAAAGAGGATCCCGTCCACTACACGGCGGAGAGCTTCTTCGGTCCCTATTGGTCGATCACGACTTTCGACGACATCGTGACGGTCGAGAAGAACCACGAGGTCTTCAGCTCGGGGAATGGATCCATCGTGATCGGCGATCCGGAGCCCGACTTCGCGCTCTCACCCGGTTTCATCGCGATGGACGGCCCGCGCCACATCTCTCATCGCAATACCGTCCGTCCGGCGGTGGCCCCCCGAAACCTGAAATACCTCGAACCGCTGATTCGACAGCGGGCGGGCGACATCCTCGACTCACTCCCCGTCGGTGAGGAGTTCGATTGGGTCGACAAGGTCTCGATCGAACTCACGACCGCGATGCTGGCCACGCTCTTCGATTTTCCGTACGAGGAACGCCGACGACTGACGTTCTGGTCGGAGATGGCGACGTCGGACGAAGCACAGGTCGGGGCCAACATGGTGACCCATGACGAGCGAAAGGCGGCGTTGTTGGAGTGCCTCGGGGTCTTCCAGGGGCTCGCCAAGGAGCGCAAGGCCAAGCCGGGCGAGAAGTCGGATTCCCTCGACCTCGTGAGTCTGATGGCGAACAGCGAATCCATGGGCGATCTCGATCCGATGGACTACCTCGGAACGCTGGTGCTGCTCATCGTCGGCGGCAATGACACGACGCGCAATTCGATCTCGGGCGGCGTGCTGGCGCTGAACGAACATCCTGCGGAGTACGACAAGCTACGCGCCAACCCCGAGCTCATCCCCAACATGGTGAGTGAGATGATTCGCTGGCAGACACCGCTCTCCCACATGCGACGCAACGCGACGCGCGATTTCGAGCTGAACCGCAAGACCATTCGCAAGGGCGATAAGGTGGTCATGTGGTACGCGTCGGGGAACCGCGACGAAACTGCGATCGAACGGGCCAACGAATTCCTGATCGACCGACCGAACGCGAAGAGCCACCTTTCGTTCGGTTGGGGTGTCCACTACTGCGTGGGCAGTCGCCTCGCCGAGATGCAGCTGCAGGTGCTGTGGGAGGAGATCATGCGGCGCTTCTCCAACGTCGAAGTCGTGGGAGCGCCGACCCGCGTGCACTCGAATTTCGTGCGCGGCATCGCGAGGTTGCCCGTCAAGCTCCACGCCCTCTGATCCTCGAAACGCGAGGGATCGCTTTCGGATTCCAGGGTGTACTGTTCTTGGTCCACCCGGATTCGAAAGGAGATCTGCGCCGTGAAGCCCATCCTCTCCATGCTCTTCACGATCTCGCTGCTCGCCGTGACGTCTGTGACGGCGAGTGCATCCGATGCCGTCTACTCGCCGTACGCCGACGGCCAGTATCCCTCGCGGGTGCTGTGGGGCGATACGCATCTCCACACGACGATGTCCTTCGACGCGCGATCGCTGGGAGTGCAGCTCGACGCCGAAGCGGCCTACCGCTTCGCCCGCGGTGAAGACGTGGTTTCGTCGACCGGGCAGAAGGTGCGCCTGCGCAGCCCCCTCGACTTCCTGGTCGTGACCGATCACTCGGACGCCATGGGCTCGGTGGACGAACTGTTGCGCGGTAACGAGACCCTGCTCGCCGATCCCGAGATGGCTGCAGCGCGCGAGAAGATCCTCAAAGGGGGGCGGGACGCGGCCGAGGGCTTCATCAGCATCGCCGGGTTCCTGATGGGTGATACCGACAGCCCGATGCTGAACAAGGAAATCCAGACCACGGTCTGGGAGCGCTACGTCACCACCGCCGATCGCTACAACGAGCCCGGACGCTTCACGGCCATGATCGGCTACGAGTGGACCCCGACCCAGGGTGGCGACAAGCTGCATCGCAATGTGCTCTATCGCGGCAACGCAGATGTGGCCCGACAACTCCTTCCCTTTACCGCTACCGAGAGCATCAATCCGCAGGACTTGTGGAAGTGGATGCAGCGCTACGAGGACAAGACTGGCAGCAAGGTCCTGGCCCTCGCGCACAACGGCAATCTCTCGAACGGCCAGATGTTCCCCGTCGAAACGAATCCCAACACGAAGGGTCCGATCGACGCCGACTACGTCGAGACGCGGGCGCGCTGGGAGCCCATCTACGAAGTGACCCAGATCAAGGGCGACGGCGAAGCACACCCCTACCTCTCGCCCGACGACGAGTTCGCCGATTTCGAGACCTGGGATCGCGGCAACACGTCGATGGAGACGCTCAAGACCGACGACATGCTGCAATACGAGTACGCGCGCGAGGCGCTCAAGAACGGCCTGGCCCTCGAACGTAAGCTCGGCACCAACCCCTATCGCATCGGCATGGTGGGCTCGACCGATAGTCACACCTCGCTCGCCACTGCCGAAGAGGACAACTTCTTCGGCAAGTTCGCGAGCGTCGAACCCAACCCGACGCGGGCCAACGAACCCATGGTGCGCCTCGACAACCCCGACATGTGGCAGATCTGGGAAACGGGGGCTTCGGGTTACGCCGCTGTGTGGGCGACGGAGAACACGCGCGAAGCCATCTGGGATGCGATGCAGCTGCGCGAGGTCTACGCCACGAGCGGCCCGCGCATGATCGTGCGCTTCTTCGGGGGCTTCGACTTCGAGGCCGAGGACGCGAGCGCGTCGGATATCGCCCAGCGCGGCTACGCCGGTGGTGTTCCGATGGGAGGAATGCTCGAGGGCAAGAATCGGAAGAAGAAGCAGTCGCCCCGCTTCCTCGTCGCGGCGCTGAAGGATCCCGTTAGCGGCAACCTCGACCGCGTGCAGATCATCAAGGGCTGGCTGGACAAGAAGGGGCGGACCCACGAGAAGGTCTTCGACGTCGTCTGGTCCGACGCCGACCGCCGCAAGCCGGGTCGCAACGGGAAGCTTCCTCCGGTGGGCAACACCGTCGACGTGAAGAACGCGAGCTGGACCAATACGATCGGCGCTGGGCAACTCGTCGGTTACTTCGAGGACCCGGATTTCGATCCCAAGCAGCCTTCCTTCTACTACGTACGCGTGCTCGAGATCCCGACTCCGCGCTGGACGGCCTACGACGCGAAGTACTTCGGCAGCGAACTCGCCGAGCACATCCCCACGGCGATCCAGGAGCGCGCCTACACCTCGCCCATTTGGTACGCGCCCTGACAGCAACGCTCTGAAACTGGACGGGCTGCGTGCTCGCGCGAACGAATGTGATCCCCACCTGGAAGGAGGGTTCCGACATGGCCGAGAATCCGATGACCGACAAGGAATTCAAGACACTCCGCCGCTTCATCAAGCCCTTTTCGAAGCTGAACGTTCTCGTCTACAAGCTTACGAGCGGTCGGCTGATGGGCAATTTCCAGGGGCGACCGGTCGTGCTCATCGAGATGACCGGCGCCAGGAGTGGGAAGAAGGTGACTGTGCCCCTCATGTACGTGCCTCACGAGCAGGGAGTGATCATCGTCGGCTCCCAGGGCGGCGCGCCGAAATCGCCCGTGTGGGTCAAGAACATCCAGAAGAACCCGAAGATCGTTGCCCAGTACAAGGGCAAGCGCATGAACCTCGTGGCGCGTCAGGTGAGCGACGAGGAGAAGGCCGCCCTCTGGCCCGTCTGCGTCGAGCACTACCACGAGTTCGACGACTACCAGGCGCGCACGGACCGGAACATCCCGGTCTTCGACTGTCAGCCGGAGTAGGTGGCGTCCCTGGACGAAAGCACCATCACGGGAATCGTCCTCTGCTTCGCCCGCTTCTGGTAGGGACCGAAGGTTTCGAACCGTTCGTCCATGGCGCGAAACAAGGCGTCGCGCTCGGGGCCTTCGGCTTCGCGTGCCACGCGGATCTCATCCCCGCCGCGGTACTGGACGCGTACCCTCGGGTCGGTTTTCAGGTTGTGATACCACCCCGGGTGATTCGCAGCACCGCCCTTCGAAGCGACGATTACCATGTCGTTGCCATGCCAGAGAAAGGCGAGAGAGGCCTTTCGCGCCTTCCCGCTCTTCGCGCCGGTGGTCGTGATCAAGACCGTCTGCCCGGGTGGGCCCATCGCCAGCCGACCTCCGGTGAGCGGAATCAATACGATGTCGATCCGCCGGCAGACGACGTGATAGAAGACGCCACCGAGCTTCGATGAACTCGCGGCCAAGCCGAGGCGATTGAGCCATTCGAACATTTACGGTTGCTCGGTGATCAGTATCTTTGGGTTCGCCATGTCAGGACGGCGACCTCATGGTACCCCCGCTCCCAGAAACCGAGGAACTCCCCATGAACCTGTTGAAGCACGACGATCTCCGCTGGAAGCACTACGAGGGTGAGGCGCAATTCGATCATCCGATCAGCTATTGGGGCGCGGTCCTCGACGTGCGCGAAGACGGACATGTGGACCTTCTGTATCGCTGGGACCCACACAGCGCCTGCCACCTTCACCGACACACGGCGGCGGTCTCCTCGCTCGTGCTCACGGGTGAGCTCACCGTCATCGACATCGACCTCGAGACGGGCAAGGAAGTCGGCCGCGTCGTCAAGCCTGCCGGCACTTGGGTGCACAAGGCCCCCGGCGATGTCCACGTCGAAATCGGTGGCCCGGAAGGTGCGCTCGTGCTGTTCGGCCTCTACGCGCCAAACGGGAGCCTCGTCGAGGGATTGGCAAAGGATGGCCGTGTGATCGATCACCAGACGATCGACCCGATCCTCGAGAGCAAGGCACGGCACGCAGGGGCTTGATCGCTCGAGTGTGGTTTCGTTTTCGTCGATGGGATTCGAATCCAGTTGAACCGTGACGCGGGTTTCGGGGGTTGGCCGTATGAACACGAAAGGCGGGAAGATGAAACATCGAGTCATCGCCCCCGGTCTTGCAGTGTTGCTCACTGCGACGGCCATGGGCTGTATCGAACCCAAGGATCGCCGGCCCGGGATGCGTCTCAACGGCGACGTCGTGAGCGAGGCGGTCACCGACTGGTCCTTCTCTGACGAATTCCAGGAGGTCTTCCTCGAGACGAAGACCTGGTATGGCATTCCGCATTCGGTGACGACCGTCTGCGCAGGGCAGGGCGACAAGCTCTACGTGCCGAGCGTCTACTTCGAAGGCGGCGAGTGGGGTGACAAGTTCTGGAACGCCAACGTCGAAGCCGATTCCCGCGTACGCATGAAACTTGGTGAGAAGATCTACCCCCTCGAGGCCGTGGTGGTCGAGGATGCAGCCGAGATCGAAGCCGCACTCGGTGCACTCATGGCCAAGTATCCGTTCTGGAAGGAGCAGCTCTCGAAGCCGGTGGAAGAGCGCTTCGACATGGCCATCGTGCGCATGGACCCGCGTGGCAGCTGAACCCCGAGTCGTCGGTCACTCGCCCGCTTCGAAGAGCCTCCCCGACAATGCCGTGCCCCACACGGGGATGTCCTTGATCCGCTTTTCGCGGACCTCGAACGGGTCTCGTTCCAGGATGGCGAAGTCGGCGAACTTGCCGGGCTCGAGACTGCCGATCTCGTTCTCCATCCCGAGGACGTAGGCGGCGTCGATCGTGATCGCGCGCATGGCGCGTTCGACGCTGATCTTCTCGCCGGGGGCCACGACGGTTCGGCCGTCGGCTGCGATGCGATTCACTGCGGTCCAGACCGCGGTGAGGGGATGCATCGGGACTGCGACGAGTGGGTAGTCGGAGTGCAAGGCGAACACGACCCCTTCTCGAGCAAGTGAACCGAGTCGTCCCATCGCCTCGGCACGATCGGGGCCGTAGGCCTTGCCGGCGTGGAGCTGGCTGCGGAAGTGGGTGAAGTAGTTGTTCACGCTCGCGAGGCCGCCGAGTTCCTTCAGGCGGCGCGCCTGCATGGGATTGCTGATGGCGTAGTGCTCGATGGTGTAGCGATGATCAAAGCGCGGATGGTTCCGCTGCAGACCCGCGAGAGCGTCGATCGCCGCGTCGATCGCCATGTCCCCATTGGCGTGAATGTGGATCTGGATGCCTGCCTTCCAATACGGCGTCAGGCGCGCTACGAGGTCTTTCCAGGGCACGTCGTTGACGAGGCCGTTGGCGCCGTCGAGGTAGCCTGGGAAGTTCACCATCGACGACATCAGGGGGAGAGAGCCGTCGGTGAGGAACTTGATGCCATCGACGCGGAGCTTGTCGTCATTCTTCTCCCGCAGTCGGTGGTAGGCCTCGATGGCGCCGTCGCCGAACTTCCTCTCGAACGTTCCCACCATGGGGACCAGCCGCAAGCGAATCGGGAAGGCAGAATCGCGGATCACCTCGATGGAATCGCGCCATTGCGCGTCGAGGTCGATGGATCCGAACGTCAGCTCGGAGACGGTGGTGATGCCCGCATCGCGCGCGACTCCGCTCATGAACCGCAGACCCCGCGTGCCACCCCCGCGCATCATCTCGGGCACGATCGGTTGGATCGCCGGCAGCACCGCTTCGATCTCCCCGAAGACCCCGCTCAATCGGCCATCGGGGTAGCGTCCGACGCCATGGGTCGTCGTGTCGGGTGGAACGCCGCTCTTCTCGAGCGCGGGGCTGTTCAGGTAGACGAAGTGGGGCGCGAAGGCGATGACCCAGATCGGTCGCTCGCGACTGATCGCGTCGAGGGTGTCGCGGTCGAGCACGCCGGTTTGTGAGGCCGGGTCGAAACCCCAGGCGACGATGGGTCGCGTCGGGTCCTCTTCCGCTTCGTGCAACTGCCGAAGTCGCTCGAGGATCTCATCGATCGACGAAAGCGGTTGGTTCGTACCGTTCGGCGAAGGCAATTCGATCGGTCCAACGTAGTCGAGCGCCATCAGGCCCGCCGAATACCAGAAGTGGGCGTGGGGCTCGATGAATCCGGGTAGAATGATCTTCTTTGCGAGCGATTCGTCGATCGTATGCGCGTACCTCGAAAGCCAGGGCTTCATCGAAGCCAGGCTTCCCGTCGCGAGCACGCGTCCGTCGAGTACGGCGATGGCTTCGGCCTCGGGGCGACCGGGGTCCATCGTGTAGATCTTCTTCGCCGTGAAGACAGTGATGGGCTTGCCGTTGGCTTGCAGCGCTTCCGCCCACTCGGCCACGTTCTTCCCGCCGCCGGCGGGGCCGCCCCACAAGGCGAACACGCAACCGATCAGGCCGCACACGCGACGCTTCGGCGGGGGTGTTCGGCGTATCTGTCGTACCGCTAACGTTCCGATCCGCACCGTGTCGTACCTCCGTACTGCGGGGCGCGCTCGAGGTCGCCCCTCCGACGAGTGGGGGCTTCCAGGAGCCGTACAGGGTAGAGTGGCTCTGAATCGAGCCGCAGGCATCCCTCGAACGGGCCGCAACCGTGGAGCGTGGTCTGCAACCAACGCGAGTGAAGAAATGAGCGACAACGGCGAACAGTACGACGCACTCATCATCGGAGCGGGCTTCGGCGGCATGTACGCCCTGCACCATCTTCGCGACCAGATGGGGCTCGAGGTCCGCGCCTTCGACGGTGCAGGCGGGGTCGGGGGCACATGGTGGTACAACCGCTATCCCGGTGCGCGCGTCGATGCGCCGAGCAGTCCCTTCTACGCCTACACGTTCTCGAAGGAACTCGTCGACGAGTGGGAGTGGACCGAAACCCAGACCCCGGGGCCTTCGGTTCTCGCATACCTCGAACACGTCGCCGAACGCTTCGACCTGCTGAAGGACATCCAGTTCGACACCTGGATCTCCGACGCGCGCTACGACGAAGCGACCCAGCGCTGGACGATTGAAACCGACCAGGGGGAAACGCACTCCGCGCAGTTCCTGATCTGCGCGACGGGCGCGCTCTTCGTCGCCAACATGCCCGATTATCCGGGCATCGCTGACTTCGCCGGCGAGTGTTACCACACCGGTCGTTGGCCCCACGAGAAGGTGTCGTTCGAGGGCAAACGCGTGGGCGTGATCGGAACGGGCTCCTCTGGGATCCAGTCGATACCCGAGATCGCCAAGGAGGCCGACCACGTCACGGTGTTCCAACGCACGCCCCAGTTCTCGCTTCCGGCGCGCAACCGCAGGCTTACCCGCGAGGAACTCGAGAAGTACCGCGAGGACTGGGAAGACCTCCGCGCTTCGATGTGCCATCGCGGCGGCTGGCCGTTCAAGACCCATCGCAGGAAGGCATCCGACTACACGCCTGAGGAGCGCCACGCCATCTACGAAGAGCTGTGGGAGGAGGGCGGCATCAACCTCTCCATCAACAGCTTCGTCGGGGTCATGACCGACAAGGAACTCAACGAGGAGGTCGGCGAATTCGTTCGGGGCAAGATTCGTGAGATCGTGCGCGATCCGGAAACCGCCCGGAAGCTGATGCCCGACTATTACTACGGTACGAAGCGCCTGATCCTCGACAACGGCTACTTCGAAACCTACAACCGCGACAACGTCTCCCTGGTCGACCTTCGCGAGGACTCGATCGTGGAGTTCACCCCGGATGCGGTACGCACGAAGCACGGAGAGCACCCGATCGACGTGCTGGTGCTGGCCACCGGCTTCGATGCGGTGAGTGGTTCGATGCTGAAGCTCAACCCGAAGGGCCGCGGTGGCGTTCGCCTCGAAGAGAAGTGGGGCGAGCGCTTCGACAACTATCTCGGCACGACGATCTCGGGTTATCCGAATCTGTTCATGATCCACGGTCCGGGTTCTCCCGGGGTGTTCTTTACGATGCCGCTCGGCGGCGAACGCACCACGGCGTGGATCGCCGACTGCATTCGACAGATGCGCGAGAAGGATTTCGGCGCGATCGAGGCCACGGAAGACGCCGAAGCGGGCTGGGATCGCGAGATCAACGCGATCGCCGATCGCACCCTCTTCCCGCTCGCGAACTCCTGGTACATGGGAGCGAACGTCCCGGGCAAGCCCCGCCAGTTCCTTGGGCACCTGTCGGGTTCGCAGTACTTCGACCGCCTGTCCGAGGTGGCGGAGGCCGACTACGAGGGATTCACCTTCGAGCCCGTGCATGACGGCGAGACTTCGACGGAGGCTACGTGAAGATCGGCGCCGCGATGGCATTCAATCAATTCACCGAACCGGGATTCATCCGGGATGCGCTGCAACTCGTGGAAGCGAAGGGCATCGACTCGATCTGGTTTCCCGAACACGTCCTGTTCTTTCCGCAGTACGAATCCACCTATCCGTACAGCGACAATGGCCGGATTCCCGGCGACCCGGAAGGCGTACTCGACCCGTTCACGTCGATGACCTTCGCGGCGAGTCATACATCGAGAGTCCGCCTCGGGACGGGGATCTGCCTCGTCCCCCAGCGGCAACCCGTCTACACGGCGAAGATGGTCGCGGATGTCGACTTCCTCTCGGGCGGACGCGTCGACTTCGGCGTCGGGATCGGATGGTTGAAAGAGGAGTTCGACAATCTCGGCATCGACTTCGGGAGTCGGTCGCGGCTTTGCGATGAGTACATCGATGTCATGCTGGCCCTCTGGTCGCCCGGGGTGACCAAGTTCTCGGGTCCGACGGTCGAACTCACGGAGTGCCACTTCAATCCGAAGCCCGTGCAGACTCCACATCCCCCGATTTTCTTCGGTGGGGAGAGCAAGCCTGCGCTGCGTCGCGTCGCGCAAAGAGGGCAGGGTTGGTACGGCTACGATCTCACCCCGGAGGCCCTGGCCGAGAAGCTGCCCGAACTGGACGCTGCTCTCGAAGCCGAAGGCCGCACGCGCGATGACATCACCCTCTACATCGGTCCGAACCGGAATCCCGTCAACGCGGGAACCCTTCGGGCGTACGCCGATCAGGGCGTAGAGCAGCTGATCGTGCCCCTCGGCGCAGCGACCCTCGAGAAGCTCGAGATGCGGACGGATGCGCTGTTGGAGCGGGCAGGGCGCTAGCCGGCGGTTGGATCGCGGTAGCGGTACGCGTCGACGTTCTCGATCACGGGGTCGAGCAGCGAGAGGTCACCCTGCGCCACGTCGTTGCCTTGTGGGAAGACCGGGCCGCGAACCACGCCGATCTTCTCGCGGACGCGGTCGTCCTGGTAGTAGCAGTCGTATACGCAGGTCAGCAGGCCTGCGAACAAGGCGGGTTGCTCGTTCTGCAGCTCGCTCATTCGGGCGTGTCGCTCGTCGGGTGAGAGTTCAGCGAAGCCGGTAGTCAGCTGGTCCAGGACGCCCTGAAGCACCGGCACGAAGCCCAGGCCCTGTGTGGCGAGATAGGCGTCGAAAGCCACGTCGGCCGCACTCGGCATCACACCGTCGTCGCTCGCGGGGACGATCGTATCGAGCAGCGCGGGGAGTGCGGCTCGTTGGGCATCGTTGAATACGGAGTCGTTCGACACGTGGGCTCCCAGTTCAGTCGAAGAGGTTGGTGAGGTTCTTCTTGATCGAGTCGGCGATGTAGAGCGCGCACGCCTGGATGGTGCTCGCGCAGTTCACACCGCCCGAGGTGACGAAGATGCTGCCGTCGACGATGAAGAGGTTCTTGACGTCGTGGCTGCGCCCCCAGCTGTTGACCACGGATGTCTCGGGATCGTTGCCCATGCGCGCGGTGCCCATCAGGTGCCAGCCCGTGGGCTTCAGCGGCCCCGCCTTCAACACATCCTTGGCGCCGGCGGCGCGCATCACCTCTTCGCCGCGATCGAGCCCGTGATGCATCAGCTTCAGGCTGTTCTCGGAGTACTTGTAGGTGATCTTCGGCGCGGGGATGCCGTCGGAATCGACGAGTTCGGGGTCGAGGGTCACCGTGTTGTGCTCTTCCGGTAGATCCTCGCCGACGATGCCGATCGAAGCTGTGTGGTCGAACTGCTTGGCGAAAGCCTCGTGATGTCCCTTGCCCCACGGAACAGCCCCGGAGGCGAAGCCCGCCATGGCCGTGCCGAGAGGACCCGCGCCGCGGGTGATCTGCATGTTGTAGCCGCGAACGAAACCGCGCGACGCATCGGTTTCGTAGAACTGCTTGCTCAGGATGCAGCAGGCGATCGGCCCCTTGTGGCTGTCGAGTCGCTCCTCGAACAACCCCTGCACGTAACCGAAGATGTGGAACATCAGGTTCTTGCCGACGAGGCCACTGCTGTTGGCCAGACCATCGGGGAAACGACTCGACTTCGAGTTCAGCAGAATGCGCGGGGTGCCGACTCCGTTGCACGCCATGATGACGATCTCGGCGCGCTGGCGGCACTCGTTGCCGTTTTCGTCGTAGTAGATGACGCCATCTGCGCGGCCATTCTCGTCGAGGGTGATCTCGCGCACGCGACACCTCGTGCGCAACTCGACGCCGCGCTTCACGGCTCTCGGCCAGTACGTGATGTCGGTCGTCGACTTGCCACCCTGAGAGCAGCCGCTGAGGCAGGGACCCAGGTAGAGGCAGCGATCGCGGTCTTCGTAGGGCTCGGAGATGATCGCGCTATCCGAAGGCCACCAGTGCCATCCGAGCTTGTTGTAGCCACGCGCCAGCGTCTCGCCGACGAGCCCCATCGCGATCGGGGGCAGCGGCGGGTCCTTGGGCGGGTACATGGGGTCGCCGGCGATGCCGGAGACACCCATGATGCGATCGTTCTCTGCGAAGTAGGGCTCGAGAGTGTGGTAGTCGATGGGCCAGTCGTCGGCGACGCCGTCGAGGCTCTTCACCTTGAAGTCCGAAGGATGCAGGCGCGGAAAGTGCGCTCCGTAGAGGATCGTGCTCCCGCCCACGCCGTTGAAGTTGACGACCGAGCATTCGGAGTCGTCGTTGTTGATCGGGTAGTCGGTATCGAGACCGCGGACGTTCGGGTCGATGTTGTACGGGCCGAACGCCTGGCTCTCCCAGTTGGCCGAGTTCGTCGGGTAGTTCGACGGGTTGACCCAGTCGCCCTGCTCGAGACACACGACGCGCATGCGCGTCTCCGCCAGGCTCCACGCCGCCGCCGCGCCGGAAGCTCCGGCTCCGATGATGAGTACATTGGCGACGTCGTCGCTCATTCTTGATCCCCCGACCATTCGCGATCAAGATACAGTGCCGATTCAGCGGTCGCTGTACCCCGGTGGCCGTCGTTCGGGGGCGTGCGAATATCGGTGCGCCGTAATGGAGGTGCGATGTCCGACTTCGAGTTCAGCACCGTTTTTACTTCGATCCTGATCGCCTTCGCGCTCTCCGAGCTGTTGGCCTCGTGGGGCGCCATGGTGAAGCGGCCGCCGACGAGGATGTCGTGGCTCTACGTCGTGCTCTCGGTGGGCGTCGTCGTGATCCTGGTAGGGCATTGGCTGGGGCTCTCGGCCTATCGATCGCTGGATTCGATCTCCTCCGATCAGAGTCTCTTGATCTTTGCACCCCCCTTCGTACTGGCCCTCGCGGCGCACATCCTGAGCCCCGAGCGAGGTCACGACGAGGGCGTCGATCTCGTGGCGCACTACCAGTCCGTCTCGCGATGGGTGTACGCGCTGCTGGCCGTGTTCAGCGTGCTCGCACGCGTTTCCGATCTGTTGATCCCCGGAAAGGAGCCCCTGCCCACCTGGTTCCAGCCGGCGCTCGCGTTGTTGTTCGCCGTTCCGGTGTTCGTGTCGGATCCCCGCGCGCATTGGGGCGTGATCGGTGGAGTCGTGGTGCTCGTTCTCGGCGTGTCGATGATCTGAGGGTCGGTCCGCGAGTCGTAGGCGCGTGAATTCTCTCGTCTTTCTGCGTTGCCATGTTGTGATACTCAAGTATCATAATAATTCCCGATCCACCCTGACGGGCCAGCGAGATAGGAGATCGATATGACCAGCCAACCTCTCGACGGTGGCGCCCTCACTGCTCGGACCCTCGCAGAAGCGGGTGTCGAGGTGGTCTTCGCACTTCACGGCGGGCACCTCGACAGTTTCTTCAACGGTTGCGTGGCCTCTGGCATCCGGCTCGTCGATTGCCGGCACGAGGCTGCCGCGGTCAATGCGGCGGATGGCTATGCGCGGGTGACCGGTCGCATCGGTGTGGCTGCAGTGACGTCCGGGCCGGGACTCACGAACGCACTTGCCGGAATTACGAACGCCGCCGCCGACAACATCCCGGTCCTCGTCATCACCAGCTCCTCTCCGATCCGCGAGATGGATACCCTCGAACTGCAGGGTGGCCTCGACCTGATCGGCATGGTCAGCCCGGTGTGCAAGTGGGCCCGCAAGGTCTTCGCAACGGAGCGCATCGCCGACACCGTCGGCATGGCGATCCGCCGCGCACTCGTCGATCGCGGTCCGACGGTCGTCGACGTTCCGATCGATGTCTCCTTCACGCCTGTCACTGAAGATCAGGTGCCGCGCAGCGGTCAGCCGAGCGTGGAAGCACCGGCCGCCGCGTCGGCCACGTCGATCGAAAGGGCGGCCGAACTTCTCGAAGCCGCCGAGCGTCCGGTGATGATCGTCGGCGAAGGAACCCTCGCGAACGACATTCGCGAACCCCTGCTGCACTTCGCCGAGCGTACGGGCGTGCCGGTCTTCAAGACTGCACTCGGTTCCTACGCACTGCCACGCGATCACGCACAATTCGGTGGTGGAATCACGTTCCTGCCCCTCGCAGGCGAGGCGCCGGATCTCTTCGTTCTCGCTGGCGCGAGGCAGGGGATGTTCACCGGCGGTCGGGGCGGCATGTTGATCCCGGCCGGTGCGAAGGTCGTTCAGCTCGACCGCGACGCGGCGGAGATGGGACGCCTCTATCCCGTCGATGTGTCGCTTCCGGGTGAAGTCGGCGCATCCCTCGAAACCCTGGCCGACGCGCGCAGCTGGCCCGAACGCAAGGAGTGGTGTGCAAAGGCGGTCGCCGTCAAGGGAGCCAGCGAAGGCATGTTCGCGGACGCGAGCGTGGAAGCGGACGGACTGCATCCCTATCGAGTCGCGAAGGAACTCTTGCGCGAGCTACCGCGCGACGTCGACCTCGTGCTCGATGGAGGCGAGTGTGCCGCCTGGGTCGATTGGGCGCTGGGGGCGACGCCGATCGAGAACATCCTGAACCTCGGCTATCAGGGACACCTCGGCGTGGGCCAGGGCTATGCGATCGGTGCGCAGGTCGCGAACCCGGATCGCCGCATCGTGCAAGTCGTGGGCGATGGCGCCATCGCGTTCCACATCCAGGAGTGGGACACGATGGTGCGGCACGAGCTTCCGATCGTGACGATCGTGTTCAACAACGCCTGCTGGGGCATGTCGATCCACGGGCAGGAAGCCGTTTTCGGCAAGGGTCGCGATGTGGTGACGAAGCTCGCAGCCACGCGCTACGAGCAGGTCGGTGCCGGCTTCGGGACCCACGCGGAATACGTCGAGGCTGTGGACGAGATCGGGCCGGCGATTCGCCGCGCCCTCGACTCGGGTCGGCCGGCCGTGGTCAACGTGCGGACTTCGGCCGCGGTCGTTCATCCGGTGACGACAGCTTTGCTCGGCGATGTGAACGCCGAGAATGAAATCGTCGTGCCCTACTACCAGAACCTTCCGAAGTAGGAGAGGGTGATGGACGAGTCCGCGACCGACGGACGCGGTCAGCGACGCATCGAGAACCGGGCGCGGATCTACGATGCCACCATGCGGCTGCTGCGCCGGCGCTCGTACGCGGAACTCACCGTCGATGAGATCTGCGAGGCGGCAGGTGTGGGGCGTGCGACCTTCTTTCGCATCTTCGAAACGAAGGTGGGGCTGCTGCGCGAGTTCAATCGCAGGCTGACGGTTCGCGTGCAGGAGCGACTCGCCGAGCAGGCCCAGGCAGACGCCGGCGAGGCGCTTCGCGTCGTGGCGGCCGAGATCGTCTCCACCTGGAGTCAAGCTGCGCCGGGCGCAACCGAGATGGCGATCGACTTCATGCACTCGTCCGGTCCGGCCGAGGCGCACGCTGCCCACCCCGAGTTGCTCGACCTCGTCGTCGAGATCGTCGAGGGCGGGGTGAAGGCCGGCGAGATCCGCGGAACGAATCCGCCGCTGCTCACGGGTGGCCTGGCGTTGACGCAACTCGCTGCGGCCGCGGCCTATTGGCTCGAACACCCGGACGCGGACCTCGAGAGCCTGGTGAACGAGGCGCTCGAGTCGTGGTTGAACGGAGCGCTTTCGAGCGCGTGACTTCCGGCCTCTTCCAACGGCTGGATCTGCATCCGGTCAATCGATTTCTCACCAACTACTGCGGCCTTGGGTACGGGAACACCCTCGGTGGCATGACGATCACCGGAACCTTCACCTACGACCCCGACAACGCGGGCCCCGACGACTACCCGTTGAACGACACCTGCGGGACCACGGCGGAGTACCACGGGAGCAGCCCCGACTGGGTGAACGCGACGGTGACGGTGGCGGGCACGACGGCCGAACTGCTCGAACTCAATGCGACCGTAAACGCGACGTGGGATGCGACGCTGCTGGATCCACTCTTCGACGGAACGGGCTATCTCCGGGTGATCGACGGAACGTAGAATCCCGTGGCGCCGATCTACGATCGATTCGAGATGTCGGGTGCGCGCAGCGGATCGGACTGGATCGGGGACTACAACTATGGATGGAGCGACTCGTTCAGCCTGGATCTGACCGATACCGGCATCGATACCGTGACGTTCACCGACGCCGCTGCTCAGAGTTTCGTCTGGAACGCGAGCCCGAGCGGAACCGCAGGCGGACACTTCGACGTCAATCACCAGATTCGAGGCTACGTCGGCCCGACTTACACCCTGCTGCACAACCGACAGACGAGCATCAGCTTCTCCCTCGATCAAGTGACGTTCCAGCCCGTCCCCGAACCTTCGCCGGGGCTCATGGTGGCACTCGGACTCGCGGGGCTCGCGTTGCGGAAGCGGGGGCGCCGCGCAGCTCACTCGGCCGGATCGTCACCTTCGCGGCGGAACAGGTAACAGGCCATCAGATCGAAGACTTCCTGCAGGAACTGTTCGTCTTCCAGAAGGGCCGGATCGTCCTCGACGGCCGCGCGAAGTATGGCGGACGTTCCGCGGCTGACGATGTAGGCGGCGTGGTCGAGGTTGGCGTTTCGCCGAGGACGTAGCTGCTCGCGATCTCGCTCGAGGCTCTTGCGCGTGAACTCGATTGCATTGGAGCTACGTTCATCATCCCGATCGAACGTCGGAAAGTCGCGACTCAATCGATACTGCGCGTGATTCTGCCGGTAGAAGTCGGAGTCGAGTTCGAGCATGCGGCGATAGCCCGCCGCCCCATACTCGATGCCCGCGCGAAGTCGGTCGCGCATCTGCTTGGCGGCGAGTTCGCTCGCCCAGCGTTCGGCCCCTTCGCGTTGATCCTCGAGCTCTTCGCGAAACACCTCGGCCAGGATGTGTTCCTTGTTCTCGAAGTACTGGTAGAGGGAGCCAACGGAAACACCCGCTCGCTCGGCGATGCGCGCGGTCGTCAGTCCGTCGTGCCCCTGCTCCTCGAGAATCAGTCGGCAGGCTTCGCGCACCGATTCGACGAGGGCCCGCGATCGATCCTGGCGTGGACTGCGCCGCTCCATGCGCTTGCGCGTCATGCGCTTCCGTCGCCTCCTATCTGGACCCCGCGTTGATTCTGCCCCGACACCAAGAATCTGACGCATTCGGACGGGTTCGGTCGAGACCCCGGAAAACGAAGACAATACAGGTTCTTACGTCGTGTCGAGTCGTCGCTGAAAGCGAATTGACCACCAGTCAGATTCAAATGATCTAATGGACCTTCCAGGCCGCGAGAGCCCGCATTCGCCTCGGCGGCACAACCCAACTCGAAGGAGATCCATCTGATGATTCGAATCCAGTCCATTGCGTCAGCCCTCTTCGTGGCTGTCGCCATTGCGTTGGTTCCCGTGTCGGCCCAGGCCGACGGCGACCCGTTGCGCATCGTCCTGACCAACGACGATGGCTTCGAAACCCACAACATCCAGGCGCTCTTCAACGCGCTGCAGGCGGCTGGCCACGACGTGATCATGAGCGCGCCGTATGGCAACCAGAGCGGCACCTCGGCCGCAGTCGACTTCCTCCAGCCGATGCTTCCGACTTCCGAACCTTCCGAGGGCGGGTTGTTGCCGCCGGGCTCGTTTCCGATCGGCGAAACGACGATCGCTCCCGACCAGTACTACGCCGCCGGCAAACCCGTGGCCGCCGTTCTCTACGGCATCGATGTGCTCGCCCAGGCCAGGTGGGGCAGCAAGCCGGATCTCGTTCTCTCCGGTCCCAACGATGGCAACAATGTCGGTCTCGTCACCACCGGTTCGGGAACCGTCGGCGCAACCGTCACGGCCCTGAACAAGGGGATCCCCGCCATCGCCTTGAGTGCGGACGACGATGAGGAACTCGCCGCCGAAGTCATCGCCGATCTCACGGTCGAGCTGGTCGAAGAGCTCAATCACAACGGCCGCATCGCCCTGCCGCCGCTCACGGGCCTGAACGTCAACTTCCCGCCGATCGACGGCGAAACGCAGACCGCGGATGACTTCCGCTTCAAGATGACGAAGATCGGCACGGCCTCGAACATCGGCGTCGTCTTCTACGAGAACCTCGGCGATGGCATCCTGGCTCAGATCTTCGGCATTCCGCCCGACATCGGTCTGCCCGGCGTCGGAGTCGAAGCCGCAGACGATCGGCTGGGCCCGCCGCCGGTGGATGTCGGCCACCCCGTCGACGACGACCCGCGCAGCGAATGGAACGCGCTCGCGGCAGGCGACGTCGTCACGGTGAGCGTCATCGACTCCACCTACGAAGCGGGTCTCTTGAAGAAGTTCAAGGTGCGCCGTGCTCTTCGCCACCTGGTCCACTGAGCACACGGTCCGGAAACGACCCGGGAGAGCCGCGATGGCGCGGCTCTCCCGGGGTGTCGAGCGGTTGTGATTCGACGCGGCGATGATCGCGAAGTTTCGCGCCGGTCACGCCACGACCGGCAGATGTCGCGGCCGTTCGCCGACACGCGCGAGTGCGTTCAGTACTGCCGCACCGGCGACCGGAGTCGAGACCTCGCCGACGCCACCCACAGGAACAGTGGGATCCGTGATGATTTCCGTCGTCACGTGTGGTGCGTCGGCCATCGAGACGATCCGGTAGTCGTGGAAGTTGCTCTGCACCACGCCTCCCCGCTCGTCGCTATCGATTCGTCCCCAGAGTGCCGCCGAGATCGCCCAGTGGATGCCGCCCTCCATCTGCACCTCGGCGCTGCCGGGATGGATCGCGAGGCCGCAGTCGAGGGCACAGAAGGCGCGATGGACGCGGGGGCCACCGTCGCCGTGCGAGGCTTCCACGACGACGGCGGCCACGCTGCCGAAGCCCTCGGAAACCGCAACTCCAAGACCGCGCCCTTCGCTCGGTCCATCGGGCCAACGCGCCATCTCACCCACCTTGCGCAGCGCCCGCGCGTGACGGCTAGCCGGTTCGAGCAGGGATAGGCGATAGGTGAGAGGATCCTCTCCTGCCGCCTCGGCGAGTTCGTCGATGAAGCACTCGATGAACGTCGCGTGAGACCACGCGTCGACCGAACGCCAGTAGCAGTACGGTGTCTCCGGTTCTGCAGCCAACGTTTCGACGGTGATATGTGGGATCTGGTACGGAGGCAACGTCTCTGGGACGGCCGATACGGATGCGAAGCTTCGGCCCCACCAGTGCGTGGGCCTCCCGTCGGCACCGAGCTTCGCGCGCATGACGGCGTGGTCGGCCGGTCGGTAGCGCGACAGACGCATGTCGGCTTCGCGCGACCAGGTCATCTTGATCGCGCCACCGACCGCAGCGTGGATGCGGCCGGCCATCGTGACCCAGTTCAGAGATGACGATGCGAGGCCATTCCTTCGACCGAAGCCGCCACCCATCGTGTGGGAGTGGAGCGTGATGTCTTCGAAGGGTCGACCGAGTGCATCGGCCGCGGCGCGTCGCGCTGCGAGCGGTCCCTGCACGCCGGTCGCGAAGTGGATCTGCTCTCCTTCTTCCCACACCGTCGCATTCAGCGGCTCCATGGGAGCGTGCGCGAGCCAGGGCGAGCTGTACTCCGCAACGATGACGTCATCACCCGCCAGCTCGGCAGCGCCTTCGCCGATCTCGTGGAGCTGCTTCGCTTCCGAGTCGCCGAGCACGGCGCTTCGACGCGCCTTGGCGAGCTTCTTCGATTCGAGAGCGCCGGTTTCCGGCGCATCACAATCGATCTCGGCCCGGGCGACCGCACGCTCGGCACGCCACGGGTTGTCGGCGACCACCGCGACTCCGTCTTCGAGGACGACAATGCTCTCGACGCCCGGCATTGCCCGCAACTTCGACTCGTTGCGCACACCGGTTACGCGCCCCATCAGCTTCGGT
The DNA here is from genome assembly GCA_028278345.1 of Myxococcota bacterium. Classification (GTDB taxonomy): domain Bacteria; phylum Myxococcota_A; class UBA9160; order UBA9160; family UBA4427; genus DUBZ01. Next base: position 16,321 of record JANQEL010000288.1, on the reverse strand, counting down.
GCCGGAGCCACGGCGGCGTGCCGCATCCCCGGGACTTCGACGTCGATCCCGTAGCGCGCCGCTCCGAACACCTTGTCGGGGATGTCGATGCGCGGATGCGAAGTTCCGATGTAGCGCCAGGACGAGGGATCCTTGAACTTCGGTTCGTCGACGATCGGAAGCGCCGCGGCGGTCGACGCGATGTCTCCGTAGCCGACCCGCTGGCCGGATCGCTCGTGTACCACCTCTCCGTTTCGCGTAGTGACCTCGCCGACGGGAACGCCGAGTTCGGATGCACCGGCTTCGGCCAGTCGCGTGCGCGCATCCGCCGCGGCTCTGCGAATGCCGCGCCAGCCGGTGAAGCGGATCGCCGTGCTCCCGCCGGTGAACTGGATGCCGGCAACCTGCCCGACGCGACCCATGGCTTTCTCGACGACCTTCCGCATCGCGCCTTCAGCTTCTTCCGCACCAAGCGCGAGGCCCGTGATCGCATCGGAGTGGCTGAACGCGGGATCGGCGGGCGCCACCTCGACAACCGTGCGGGCGGGGTCGGAGTCGAGTTCGTCGAGCACGATCTGCAGCAGGCTCGTCTGCGAGCCCTGTCCCATTTCGGTATGGGGCGAGATCAGGGTGACCAATCCCGTCGGATCAATACGGATCCACTGGGCGATCAGGTCTTCTCCTTTCGGCCCGAGCGCATCCTGCTGTAGAGAGCGGCGATCGAAGGTGCCGACCCAGGTGCCGACCGCGCCGGCACCGACGAGCATGCCGCCACCGACGACTGCGCCACTGATGAGGAAGTGTCGTTTCGTGATCTTCATCAGACCGACCCCTTCTCGGCTTCCGGATCACTTTGCGCGGCTGCGTGGATCGCAGCTCGAATTCGCACGTAGCAACCGCACCGACACAGGTTCGTGATGCCGCGATCGATGTCCGAGTCGGTCGGGGTTGCGTTGGCTTCGATCAACGCGGCCGCCGCCATCTGCATGCCCGGCTGGCAATAGCCGCATTGGGGAACCTGCTCGTCGAGCCAGGCCTGCTGGACGGGGTGGGGCGACTCAGCGGTGCCCAGCCCTTCGATCGTGGTGACGCTCTTGCCTGCGATTGCGCTGATCGGCGTGATGCAGCTTCGCGCCGCCCGTCCATCGACGTGGACCGTGCATGCGCCGCAAATCCCGCGCCCACACCCGAACTTCGTGCCTCGGAGGCCAAGCTCTTCCCGCAGAACCCACAGGAGGGGCATCTCGGGCTCCACATCCACCTCGCGAGCCTCTCCGTTCAGGTCGAATCGGACCATCGTCATCTCCCGTCGTCCTCCGCCATTGACAGCCGACACTATGTCGCTTATTAGTCGACATGCTATCGCTTATTTGACGAGCCGCAACGCCGCGAGGTGGAGCCCATGCCCGAAGCCGAAGCCCGGCCCCAGTACCAGAGAGCCCGAAGGGACGCCGAGAAGTCCGAGCGCCGTCGCGCGATTCTCGTGGCCGCCGAGGGCCTCCTGCGCGCGGTCGGCTTCGACGCCTTCTCGATGGGGCAGCTCGCTCGCGAGACGGGCCTCGGTCGGAGCACCCTCTATACCTACTTCGCCAGCCGCGAGGAGGTGTTGCTCGCGCTGTACGTCGTGCTGCGCGATCGCTGGGGACGCACGATCGCCCAGGGGCTCGTCGAGGGGATGAGCGATTCGGCCTTCGTCGAGCTCTACCTCACTTCGATGACGGCCGACCCCGTCCACCTCGAGCTGCGCGCGCGCCTCGTGACGTTCATCGATCAGAACGTCTCGCGGGAACGATACGTCGAGTCGAAGCGCCAGATGCGCGATGGCCTGGCCATCGCCGGTGCTCGGATCGAGGCTTGCCTCGACCTCGCGCCGGGCGGGGGCACGGCGGTGCTGACGTCCTTCGCGGCCCTGTTGATCGGGGCCGGCATGCTCTTCTCGGATCCCGACCAGCCCGACGACGGCCTTCCCGAAGACGTCGTCGAGTGGCGCAACCAGTTCTCCCGCGAGGTCGTCTTCCGCGCCCACGCGCCGGATCTACTGGCCGGCATCCGCGAACGCGCGGCGACGCCCCGCCACTGACCCTCTACCTGCCAAGAAAGGAATCCCCATGTCCCGAACCGTCCTCATCACCGGTTGTTCCTCCGGCATCGGTCGCACCGCCGCGAAGCTATTCCAGTCCAGGGGTTGGAACGTTGCCGCGACCATGCGAAGCCCGGAAGCCGAGAACGAACTCGGCGAACTCGACGACGTCTGGGTGACACGCCTCGACGTCACCGATTCGAAATCGATCGAAGAGGCGGTTGCGGGGGCGATCGACCGTTTCGGTGGGATCGACGTGCTCGTGAACAACGCAGGCTATGGCGCTTTCGGTGCACTCGAGGTGACACCGAGAGAGAAGATCGTGCGTCAACTCGAAACCAACGTGGTGGGGGTCATGGAGACGATCAAGGCGGTGACGCCGCACTTTCGCTCGCGCAAGAGCGGGACGATCGTGAACGTATCCTCGGTGGGAGGCCGCGTGGGCGGCCCCCTCGGATCGCTCTACCACGCGAGCAAGTTCGCGGTCGAGGGCCTCTCCGAGGCGCTCTGCTTCGAGATGGCTGCGATCGGTGTGCGGGTCAAGCTGGTGGAGCCCGGCCTGGTCGAAACCGACTTCAACGGTCGTTCGATCGATCTGAGCAACGAACCTGCCATCGATGAGTACCAGGGGATCATCCGCACGATGCTCTCGGGTACGTCCGTGGTCTCGGGGAAGTCGGGCGGGGATGTCTACCGGGCAAGCACCAGAGTTCCGGCCGAGGACATCTATGCCGCAGCGAGCGAGAGCAGCGACCGGCTCCGCTATCCCTCCGGAGAAGACGCGCACGAATTCGTGGCGATCCGCAACGAGGTCGGCGACGAAGCGCACCTGAAGGAGATGCTCGGTCACTTCGGTCTCAGTGTTCCGACGGAGGCGTGAGGGTGGTCCGTTTCGTAGGCCGTTCTCTTTGTCTGAACGTGGTGCGATCGATCGCGATGATCATGGTGCTCGGCACCGCCGGGTGTAGTCATCTTCCCGACGCATCCGCCCCAGCAGACGTAGCTGCTCCCGACATGTCTTCGTTCGTGCCGGGTGTGAACCCGGTCTACTTCGTGAGTGAAGGAGACCGGGTAGCGGCCCACCTCTACCTTCCCGCCGACTACGAACCCGGTACGCGATATCCGGGTGTCGTCCTGGGCCCACCCGATGCCGGCGTGAAGGAGCAGACTGTCGGGGTCTACGCCGGCAAGCTCAGCGAGAGGGGATACGCGGCCCTGGCGTTCGACCAACGCGGCTTCGGGGAGAGCCGGGGACGGCATCCGAACCTCCTCGACCAATACGGAATCGCCGAAGACGTCATGTCTGGCGTAAGCTTCCTGCGCACCCTCGATGTCGTGGACCCCGATCGGGTGCTGTTACTCGGGATCGCCTCGGGTTCCGCCTGCGCGGTGATGGCCGCTTCGTTCGACACGCGAGTTCGAGCGGTCGCGATGATTACGCCCCACTTCACGGATGGCGACGAGGTGCTCGAGCGCCTCGGTGGCGTCGAGAACACGCGCAAGAGCATGATGACGGTCGCGGCGAAAGGGCGCGATCACTTCTACCGCACCGGTGAGGACACGTATTTTCGACTGGTGCCGGAGACCCCCGAAGACATCGAGGAGGTCAGCGCATCGCGGCCCCTGCTGCTTCAGGGCGTCGAGTACTACTTGAACGGCGGCCCGGGAGACCACCCGAACTGGGACAACCGCATCAGCGTGATGTCGATGTACTCCATCCTCGGATCGTCGCTCTGGCACTACCCGCAGTACTTCGACACGACGCCCGTCTTCATCGCCTACGGCGGCGCTTCGAGCACGGCGTGGTACGCGACGCGGTTCCACGACGAGATCCGGGGCCCGAAGGAGATCCTGCGGATCGAAGGCGCCCGGCACTTCGACCTGTACTGGAAGCCCGAGTACGTCGATCCGGCCGTCGAGGGGGCTGTGGACTTCTTTCGGCGGCACGTGAACTGAGGCGGTTCGACTGAACGACGTTGCGCCTTCAGGGCAGCCGCTTGATGCAAAGACCGACGCGCGCGATGTCGTCGGGGTCGGCATCGGGGGCCACGAGTTCGCGTTGCACGACGGTTTCGGCCAGCTGAGGGTCGACCCAACTCGCGATGTTCTCGAAGCCGCGCTGGGCATAGGCGCTCTCGGGTTGACCGCCCATGAAGCCCATGACGACTCGGCTGGGAGGCGTGTGCTTGGCGACGATCGCCTCGAAGCCCTGCTCGGTCACCCATGCGAGGGCGTGATCCAGCAGCGCCAGCCCGATCCCCCGCCCGTGGTAACGCGGATCTCGATCCTCACTGTCGTCGGTCTGCCCCACGTGGAAGCAGAACAAGCCCACGGTCGCATCGGGCAGTGGGGGCACCTCGTCGCCGAAGTCACCCCAGTAGTCGGGGTTCCAGATGCCTTCTGGCGACCGCAGCTTCGGATCGTGCCGCCGAAGCTGTAGTTGCCCCACGTGCTGATCGCCGTCGAATGCCAGTACTGCGGCAGTGCCGAGGTCGGCGATCCGCGCGATCAGGGCATCGCGCCCGCCGTGGCACATGATCGGTAGCCGGTCGACGTCGACGGCCGTCATCGTGCGATAGTGGATCGAAGGTTCGGATACGGTCACGGTGGACTCTCTGGTCGTGAGGCTAGCAGCCCGTCCGGCTCGCCACGTCGCATTGGCCGGCCCATGTGGGACTCCGGAGGAAAGCCGTAGACTGGCGCCAACCGGTCATCGGGTATCTGTGACGGAGGTTGGGAATGAATGACGATCGGATGCCGGTCCTCGTAGGCGGCGGACAGGTCACGGACAAGAACTCGGATCCGGAAACGGCGAAGAGCCCCATGGATTTGATGGTGCAGGCTTGCGATCGCGCCATGGACTCCGCGTGCGGTGATCCTTCGAAGCTTCGCGATGTGCAATCCCTCGTCGTCGTCGATCCCTTGCGTCGTTATACGCCCAACGCACCCGAGACCCTGGCGCATCACATCGGTGCTTCGAGCGCACAGACGGCGGCCGTGCCGGCCAGTGGGAACATGCCGCAAGCGCTCGTGAACGAGTTCTGCGAGCGGATCTCGGCGGGTGAACTCGAAATTGTTCTCATCGCGGGGACCGAGGCGATGGCGACGGGGCGGAAGATCGTCAAGTCGGGTAGCAAGCCCGACTGGGGCGAGGGTCCCGACACGCCGGCGCGCTACCTCTACGAATTCCCGGACTTCTCCAGCGATCACGAGAGCCGGCACGGAATCTTCCAGGCTGCGCACGCCTACCCGCTCTACGAGAACGCGCTGCGCGGCCACTACGGCAACTCGATCGAAGCGCACCAACGCCAACTCGGTGAGCTATTCGCGCGGTTCAGCGAGGTGTCGGAGACGAACCCGCACGCCTGGTATCCGCAGCGCAGGTCCGCAGCCGAGATCGCGACCCCCTCGCCCGGCAATCGCTACGTAGGCTGGCCCTACACCAAGTTCATGAACGCGATGAACCAGGTGAACCAGTCGGGCGCCATCGTGCTGATGTCCGCCGGGTACGCGAAGCGGCTCGGGATTCTCGAAGAGAGGTGGGTCTACCTGCACGGTTGCGCAGACGCGAACGAACCGTGGCTGATCAGCGATCGTCGCGATTACTTCTCATCGCCTGCAATCGAAGTGATGGCACGCGAGACGCTGAAGATGGCGGGGCGGGGCATCGACCAGATCGACTTCCTCGATCTCTATGCCTGCTTCCCCTGTGCCGTCGAAATCGCGCGCGACGAATTCGGGATCGCTCGCGACGACCCGCGATACCTGACCATCACGGGCGGTCTCCCCTACGCCGGTGGCGCGGGTTCGTACGTCGTGAACTCGATCGCGGCCATGATCGAGTCCCTCCAGGAGAACCCCGGCAAGTTCGGCCTGATCACCGGCAACGGTGGGCTCCTCACGAAGCACTCCGCCGGGATCTATTCGACCACGCGACCGGCGTCTCCAACCGGTAGCGATCGACCGTGGGTTCGCATCGATCCGAAGAGCTACCAGGCCGAAGTCGATGCAGTCGAACGTCCGCCGTTCACAGAGACCCCGTCAGGCGACAGCGTGATCGAGACCTACACGGTCGTGTTCGGTCGCGATGAGGAGCCCATCCACGGCACGGTCATCGGCCGCATGGGCTCGCCGGATGGAACGCGTTTCGTTTCGCGTCTACCCGACGACGCGGCATTGATGAAGGAGATGACGAAGGCTGACCACCTCGGGGCCCGAGGTGTCGTTCACTCCGAAGACGGAATCAACATCTTTCGACCCAGCTGAGCCGACGCCCGTTCGCCGACCGCATCCGCTAATCAGGGGGCTCTGGGTCACCCTTCGCGCCGCGCAGCGCCAGCCCGACGCCGGGTAGGCGCCTCTCCTCCGGTAGCTCGGTGGGGTGGCCGCCGAGGCGCGACATGACGAGGAAGTCGGCGAACGCCGCCTCCATGGCGGCAGTGAATCCGAGCTGATCCTGGATCTTGTTGGTCGCGAGCTTGGCCATTCGCAGTGTGCCGTAGCCCTGCTCCGCGACACGGCGCGCCCACGCCAGGGTTTCGCGCTCGAGTTCTTCGGCAGGGTACACGCGGTTTACGAAGCCGAGCGCGCGTGCCTCCTCTGCGTCGATCAGCCGACTTTCGAAGAGCAGTTCCTTGGCCTTGCGGAAGCCGACGTCGAAGGGGATCGAGAAGTACTCGACCTGGCCGGCGAGGAAGCGCGCATCGGGCGAGGCGAAGACGACGTCCATGGCCGCGGCGATCATCCACCCGCCGTAGATGCAATACCCGCTCACCATGGCGATGGTCGGCTTCGGAAGGTTTCGCCACTTGAGCGTGAGGTCGAGGTTGTACCGACGAAACGCTTCGTATTCGGCGATGCCGACGCGCGGGATGCCACGGGCCTTCACGTCGGCGATCTGCTCCGGTGTTCCGAGATCGTGGCCGGAAGAGAAGTGGTCGCCTTCCCCGCGCACGATGATCACGGACACCTCGCGATCCGCCTGGGCGCACTCGAGCGCCTCGTCGAGTTCGTCCAGGAGCCGCCAGCTCTGCGCGTTTCGATAGCGCGGACGGGCCAGGGTCACGATCGCGACCGGGCCGTCCTTCGCGTATTGCACGTCCTGCAGCTCCATGGGGACCCCTCCAGTCGACCGGGCTCGACTGTAGCGCCGGTCGATCGGTGCAATCCCGCAGTTGCTGCGGTGAATACGGCTGATCACGGAGGTTCGTGACCCGACTCAGCGGGCGAAGTCGTACTTTCCGTCTTCCGACCGACTGACGGCTTGCATCCGTGCAATCGTTTCGTCGAGGGGCACATCGAAGCCACCGCTCTCCCTGATCCGCGCATGCACGCGCGCGCTCGCAGCCCCGAGTAGCTCGCATGCGCGGCCCACATCGCCGAGCAGCTGACCGTTGCGCTTCACGAACTCGCCCGCGACGAGCACGGCATCGACGTCCGAGGGGCGCGCCTGTTGCACGATGGTTCGCGCCGGATGATCTCGATCCCATCCGACCATGCCGATCGTGTCTGTGCGAAGCAGCACGATGTCGGCCTGCTTGCCGGGAACGAGACTTCCGATCTGGTCTTCGAGGCCCAGCGCGCGAGCGCCGCCAATCGTCGCCCAGGCGAACGCGTCGGCACAAGAGTTCGGCGTGCCGAGGGGGAGGGCGCTCTTTTCCGTCGAATCGAGGTAGTAGCAGCGCAGTGCCTGCAGCCCGATCCGCGTCGCGGCGAACATGTCGGCGCTGTTGTTCGAGGTGATGTCGGTTCCGATGCCGAAGGGGATTCCCAGCTCTTCGCAGATCCGGGTCGAGGGCCACATCATTCCCATCTGGAGTTCTGTCTCGGGTGTGAAAGCCACTGCCGCACCGGAGTCGGCGACCATGCGCCACTCCTCTTCGTCGGTGTCGTGCATGTGTACGAGCGTGACGCCCGAAGCCAGTGCACCCAGCGAAGCGATTGCGGCGACGTCACGGTGTGCGGCCCCACCGACGCCACCGCTGTTGGCGTGCCAGAACACGCGCGCGTCGAGTTCGCGGGCGAGAGCGAACTGGGCGGAAAGTCGCTCCGGTGACCCGGCGAAGTTCGTTTCTTCTGGCGCAACGCCGAGGGTGACGAGGGCATCGCCTTGGGCGAACTCCGTCTCTGCGAGCTCACGGGCGAAGTCGATCCGGTCTTCCAGGGTCCGGAAGCTCGGATCGGCCTGGGGTGGATAGTTGAAGCCGTAGTTCCAGACGACGCGGATCCCGGCTTCGCGAACACCGCGAATCGCCTCGAAGGCGTGATCCCGTGTCAGCAGGTTGTGGCAGTAGTCGGTCACGCTCGTGACGCCAGCGTCGAGGGCTTCGAGAGCGCCGTGCAACTGCACTGCGTACATGTCCTCGGCCGTAAAGAAGCGGGCGGCGTGCATCCGGATGACTCGCACGTAGTCGACGAGGGAGCCATCGGCGCAGACGCTTCGCAGGGCACCCTGCCAGATGTGACGGTGCGAGTCGACGAAGCCCGGCATCACGATCCGATTTCGAGCGTCGATCACCTCGGCATCGACGATTTCGAGCTGCGGTGCGATCGAGACGATCGTGCCGTTCTCGATCAGAACGTCCGCATCGCTCAGGTCGCCCAGCGCAGGATCTCCCGTTACGACCAAACCGTTGCGGATGAGTTTGCGCGTCATCGAGCTTCCTCCCGGGCGGTGCCTCTCAGGTTGCGAGTCCTTCGAGAAGATGGCGCGCCCCCGACAGGGAATCCTTCCGAAGATCGCCGCCCGGGCGAACGCGCCCCATCAGATGCGCGCCCTGGAGCGTCGCGATCAGCAGAGCGGCCAACTCGGAGGCGGGCAGGGTTCCCGGCAGCTCGCCAGCCTCGATGGCCGCCTGAATCGCTTCCTCGAGTCGGTCCCGTGTTTCGTCGGCGAGTGCTGCGATCTCGTCCGCGAGCCGACGATCTTCCCCGCGGATGATCTCCGCCATCCCAATCCCGATCAAACAGCCCAAGCGGATGTCGGAGGCACGCATCGACTCGAAGCGCTCGATCAAGCCCAGGATTCCCTGCAGCGGAGACTCGGCCTGCCGGAGAGGATCGTAGAGCGGGAGGATCGATCGCTCGCGGTACCGCGCAAGCGCCGCGCGAAACAGCTCGCGCTTGTTCCCGAAGTCATCGTAGAGGCTGCGGGAGCCGAGGCCGGTCGCTTCGCGGAGTTCGCGCATCGACGTCGCCGCATACCCGCGCCGCCAGAACACCCCCAACACGCGTTCGAGCACCTCGTCGCGGTCGTAGGCTCGCGCGGGACCTCGACTCAACTTCCGATCCCCGGCAGACCGCGACGCCACTCGGCGATCGCCTCGCCAATCTCGTCGGGCGAATCCTCCTGCACGTAGTGGATCCCCCGGACCGTCACTTCCTTCTGATTCGGCCAGGTGCGCACGAACTCGCGATTCGAACCCGTGAGGATCGCTCCAGGCTCCGCGTTGATGAAGAGCTTCGGAACCTCGCTGGTCGAGAGCCAATCCGCGTACTTTCCGACGATCTCGACGACATCGGCCGGTTCTCCACCGAGGGGGATCTCGCGCGGCCAGGTCAGGGTGGGCCTTCGGTCTTCGCCCGGATTCGCAAACGGGCGCCCGTAGGCGTTGCGCTCTGCGTCGCCGATCTTGCGCATGATCGACATCGGCAGCATCCGCTCGACGAAGAAGTTCTTCTCCAGAACGGCCTCATCCCCGGCCTCGGAGCGAAGCAACTTGAATGGCGGCGCGACCGCTTCGGGCCATTCCTTCCAGTCCATCGGTCGAACGATTGCCTCCATATACGCGATGCCCGCGACCGAATCCGCGTGCGTTCGCGCCCAGTCGAAGCCAAGGGCCGAACCCCAATCGTGGATGACGAGAGTAACGTGCTCATTGACACCGAGCTTTTCGAGCAGCGCGTGCAGATAGCATCGGTGTTCGACGAAGCGGTAGCTATCGGGCCCCGGCGAATCGAGCTTCTCCGAATCGCCCATTCCGATCAGATCGGGTGCAATGCAGCGGCCCTGGTCGGAGAGGCGGGGAATGACGTTGCGCCAGAGGTAGGAAGAAGTCGGGTTCCCGTGGAGGAAGACGATGGGATCGCCTTCACCGACCTCGACATAGGCCATCCGCTTCCCGAGAACGTCGACGAACTTCTTGGGCAGCTCGAGCCCCGAGACGTCTGGCCGATCGCCATCGATCGCGGGCTGGATGTAGGGTCGTGCCGGCCCCGTGCTCTCCAACCGGATGGGCACGATCTCGCGGTATTCCGGGCTGTCCCACCAGGCCTTGGCGTGCGCCGTGGTCGGGAAGCGAATGATGACGTTGTGGTCTCGCGCTTCCCCCTCACCTTCGAGCTGCTCCGCAGGTCCAGCGGCCTGGATCCAGCCCCCGTGAGGCTTGAGGGTGCGGATGACGCCCGCGACGTACTCATCGAAACGATCGCGATCATGAACGTCGAGGCTGACAACGAAATAGGCGGCCATGGATTCTCCCGAGGGTTATTGAGATCGATCGTTCTCAGATTGACCGATCGAGAGGATCCACGCAAGGGCCGGGCTGCGGTGGCGGAAAAACTCGAGCAGTCGTCCCTGGCAACTGGATTCGAATCCAGCTGCTGGACCTGGCGGGTTTCGGCTGAGGAGCCGTTGAAGGGGGGGCGGTCGCAGCTAGCCCCCGAACGCGGCCGCTTCGGCTTCCAGCAGCGGAGCCACGGCGCTGTGTGCCGTGACACGCTCGAAGAGCCCCGACATTCGCGGCCACTTCGCAGCGTCGATCGTGTACTGCGCGTAGCGGGCGTTGACGAATGGGGAGGCGAGGGCGAGGTCTGCGACGGTGAGGTCACCGAAGATGAAGCCGTCCGCCGGGACCTGGCTTTCGACGTAATCCAGCAGCGGGGGCAGCTTGTTGTTGATGAGGTCGTCGACGACCTCTTCGTCGACCGGTCGCTTGAAGACGTTGGGAACCATGAAGCGGTTGAAGAAGATGCCGGCCGCGGCCTCGGCGAGTGCGGTGCCGCCGTACTCCTCGAGCCAGTCGGCGCGGGCGCGATCCTTCACGTCGGTGGGATAGACGGGAGCCTCCGGGTAGGCGCTTTCCAGGTAGCGACAGATGACCTTCGAGTCGGCGATGTTGAGATCGCCGTCGACGAGCGCGGGCACTTTCTCGAGCGGACTGACCTTGGCCAGTTCCTTGTCGCCCGAGAAGGGCATCGAGGGAATGTGCTTGTACTCGATCTCTTTGATGTTCAGCACGGCCATGACCTTGCGAACGAAAGGCGAGGCGTTGGCTCCGTAGAGGGTGATCATTGAAGTTCCTTCTCTCCTCGAGGGGTGGTGGGGGTTGCGTGCTCATCCATTGGACAGCTCACTGAGGGCGCGTCGAATCGTGAGTTTTCCGAGTTGTGACATATGCACTTCGTCCGGACCGTCGGCGATGCGGCAGAAGCGGGCGCGCGTGAAGACCTCCGGGAGCAGGGTGTCCTGGCAGACCCCCATTCCACCGAACACCTGGATGGCGCGGCTCGCGACGTTCTCCGCCATCTGCGGGCCCACGATCTTCACCATCGCGATGTAGTCGCGGGCGCCAGCGAGGCCCTCGCGATCCATCACGTCTGCGGCCTGATAGACCAGCAGTCGACACTGCTCGATCTCGCAGCGCGAGCGCGCGATCTCGTGCTGGACGCTGGTCTTCGCATTGAGGGTTTCGCCGAAGGCGACGCGCTGGGTGGCGCGTTCGCACATGAGTTCGAGGCAGCGCTGCGCGAGCCCGACGAAACCCATCGCATACTGGAAACGACCGGGGCCGAGCCGGCCCTGGGCGATCTCGAAGCCGCAGCCCTCGCCCTTGATCATGTTCGATACCGGCACGCGCACGTCGGTGAAGCTGCAATCGCCTTCGCCGCCGGGTGAGTGGTGATTCCCGAACGCACGAAGCGCTCGCTCGACCTTGAAGCCGGGCGTGTCGGTCGGGACGAGGATCGTCGAGTGTTGCGTGTGGCGGTCGTTCTCGGGGTTGGACTTCCCCATCACCAACATGATCTTGCAGTCGGGGTTGATGACACCCGTCGTCCACCACTTGCGCCCGTTGAGCACGTACTCGTCGCCGTCGCGCTTGATCTCGAGCTCCATGTTGGTGGCGTCGGACGAGGCGACCTGGGGTTCCGTCATCGCGTAGGCGGAGCGGATCTCGCCATCGAGGAGCGGGCGAAGCCACTGCTCTTGCTGCTCCTTCGTGCCGTACTTGGCGAGCACTTCCATGTTGCCGCGATCGGGTGCGTTGCAGTTGAAGATCGCCTGCGCCCAGGTGACACGCGACATCGGTTCGAAGACGTGCGCGATCTCGACATTGCTGAGCCCGGGGCTGAAGGGCTCGTACTCCTTTGGCAGGAAGAGGTTCCAGAGACCCTGTTCGCGCGCCTTGGCTCGGAGCTCGCGAACGAAGGGTGGGGTCTTCCAGAGATTGTTCTGGTCGGCGACGAACTCTTCGTACTCGTGCTCACGCGGGTAGATGTGTTCCCGCATGAACGCTTCGACGCGGGCACTGATCTCGAGTGCACGCTCGGTCGGTTCGAATCCCATGCTTGGATCTCCGTGTTTCCGGAATCGGGGTCGGCGCCCTAACGTAGGAGTCGTGCGCTGATCTCGTCAACGACCCGGAGGGAAGCATGATCACCGATTTCGACGACTTCTGTATCCACCAGACCGCGCAGCCGATCGCGCAGCCGGGGCCCAGCGACCGGAACTTCTATGACCGGTACTGGTTCAACGGCTTCGACGCCGACGGCACCTACCTGTTCGAGATCGGGTTCGGGCTCTACCCGAATCGAAAGGTGATGGACGGGCACTTCGGCGTCACGGTGGGCCGGCGGCAGAGTGCATTCCACGCCTCTCGGCGGGCGCCGAAGGAACGGCGCGAGACGAACATCGGCCCGCTCGCGGTCGAGGTCGTCGAGCCGATGCGACAAATCCGCGTCCGGCTCGACCCGAACGATCACGCCATGGAATGCAACCTGCTCTTCACCGCTGCGAGCATCCCTCACGAAGAGCCGCAGAACGTCATGCACGATGATGGCCACCTGATCATGCACAACAGCCGCTTTACGCAGATGGGCTCCTGGGAGGGGTGGTTCAGCGTGGACGGCGAGCGGCACGAGGTCCGCCGCGCCTACGGTACGCGCGACAAGTCATGGGGCGTGCGCCCGGTGGGCGAGCCGCAAGGCGGTGCGCCGGGGCTGCTCAACGACGAGCCGGGCGTCTACTGGGTGTGGTGTCCGCTGAACTTCGGCGACGTCTGCACACAGTTCGGCACCTTCGAGGACAGGGACGGCAAGCCGACCCAGGTCAGCGCGGACCTCGTTCCTCTTTATGCCGACCCCGACGAGATCCCGCGCCTCGAGGAGCCGGGCCTCGTCGCGATGGCCGACGCGCGACATCGCATCGCGTGGCATCCGGGCACCCGGCGCGCCGATCGGATCGAACTTCGGCTCCGAGACAAGCAGGATCGCCCCTACGAAATCGACGTAGAAACCGTGGGGCTGACCTTCCACATGTTGGGCATCGGATACAGCCACCCCGAGTGGGGTCACGCCCGCTGGAAGGGTGAACTCGAGATCGGGCGCGACGACTGGGACCTCGATGCGATCAACCCCCTCGATCTGCCCTTCCTCCACACGCACCAGGTCGTGCGCGCGACGATGGGTGAGCGCAAGGGCATGGGAACCCTCGAGACGATCGCGATCGGTCGCCATGACCCGTCCGGGTTCAAGGAGCTACTCGACGGCGCAAGTTGAACGGGAGCGTGCAGCGCCCGCATCCTGGATTCGTAGTAGTCGCCCAGAGCGGCACCGACATCGTCGACGCTCGACTGCATGACGCTCCCGAGCAGCAGTCGCGAAAGGCACTCTCCAACCAGGCCACCGCGTGGCATGACCAGGGTTCGCTCGCTGTGGAATTGCATGGCCCGAGATGGCAACAGCGTGCCGACGACCCCCGCGATCAACACGATGGCGGCGGCCGACCATGCGACGCGCCTAGCCACCGAGCGCGGCACGAATCAGCGTGATGCGTGATTGCAGCCAGGCGATCTCGCTGAACGTCTTGTACGTGTTCTTCGCGCGATCCAGCAGTGCCGAGAGAACGTCGAGTTGCAGGCCCAGCGCCTGGCTGCTCTCGCCATCGGCCTCGACCACGGCTTCCGCCAGCATGAGGGCCTTCTCGAGTTCGCCCGCAGACATCAGCTCCCGGGCTCGCGCGACCACCGCAGCCTCGCCGGCCATGCTCACCAGATCCGGATAGATCTCGTGCGAGCGGTAGGCGTAGAGCTCGCTGGTATAGCGGTAGGCGAACCAGCCACCGGTCTGGTTGACGGTCTCGCGAACGGTCCATTGCACGCGCCCGTGCTGCTGGCTCAGGTGCGAATACTTCTCGGGCAACTGGATTTCGCGCATCAGCTCGTACACGTCCTTGCCCGCACTCAGCCCCTTCCAGATCTCTTCGTACACGTAGGTCGATGCATCGCGCAGCAGGACCAGACCATCCATGATCTTCTTCTCGTCGAGCATGGGATCGTCCTGGCCCGGCAACAGGATGGCGGGCCTCAGGTCGATCATGGCGTTGATCGTGTCGATGTACTCGGACAGGATGCGGTTGCGGTCTGCACGTACGGTTCCGAGATTGGGCCACATCGGAATCTCCGGCCCCACGGAACCGCCACCGGCGAACAGGATGCGTTGCTCGGGCATCCACAGGCCCGCCGAGTTGATGCCCTCGGCCCCGGGCAACGCGATGACTTCGAACTTCACTCCGCCCAGCTCGAATCGGTGGCCGATGTGGTCTTCCACCAGGACATCCGGGGTGATCGGGATGTAGGGGAAGGGCTTGCGCTTCTCGCTGGCTCCGGACTTCTCGTTCAACTGCCCCGTCCAGCTGTAGAGCGCCGCATAGCGCGGGGCGAGGAACTCGGCCGCGCGGGCGCGGTAGGGCATGTACTCCGTCGTCCCGCGGGTCATGATGATCTCGGTGTCCGCGCCCTTGATGTGATCGATGCCGCCGACATCGTCGTGCTGACCCTGGGGCAGGAAGATGTACTTCACCGGGCCTTCGATGACTTCCTTCAACAGTTCCATCTGTCGCGGCGCCTGGTGGGCGAAACCCGTGTCGATCACGATGGCGCCGTCGGCCGTATTCACGGCATAGACATTGGCCAGGCCCGATACGTGGTAGACGTTGTCGGTGATCTTCGTACGCTCGATCGGCACGCGAATCAGGTCTCCGACCGGGGTGCCTCCCGCGCGGACATCGCTGGTATCGAGGGTCAGGTCTTTCTGCGACCCGGCGTGCGCCGGGAGCACGGTGGCAGTCAAGGCCGCGGTGAAAATCGCCGCCAGGGCTCGCTTCGATTGGCTCATGGGGGACTCCTCCCAGGTGGTGAGGCTCTCTTCAGGGGGCACAACCGTACGAGCAGGAACGGAACATTTCAAGATGTTTGTACCAAAATTAAGATTAAAAAGGACTATATGTCCGTATTTGGTCTACTTTATTCGATGCTCCAGCAGCCCAGGGGATGGCGATGACGACCAGGAAGAGCACCAAGGCGGAGAAGACGCTGAACCGCATCCTCGATGCCGCCCTGCGCTGCTACGAGGCGAGCGGCATCGCGGGTACCCGGCTCGAGGACGTCGCACGCGAGGCGGAGATCGGTCGCACCACGCTCTACCGCTACGTGGACAATCGCGATGACCTGCTCGCCAAGGTCATACAGCGTGATGCCTCGGAACAGCTGGAGGAACTGGAGATCCTCAATCGCTACCAGCGAAGCCTTGCGGACGGGATGGTGGATAGCGTCGCCTACATCATGCGCGGCCGGCGCAGCCGCCCCATCAACAAGTTGCTGTTCGCGGGTGAAGGCGCCATCAACCAGACCAACCTTTCTCCGGCCACCATCTATCCGCTCGCGGAGCGACTGTTCGCGCCCCAGTTCTACCTGGCACAAGAGCGGGGAGAGTTGAGGGACGGCGTGACGTTGGACGAGGCCAACCGCTGGATCACCCGGGTCATCCTTTCCCTCATCACCTACCCGGAAGAGTTTCTGGAAGACGAGGAGGCGTTGCGCAAGTTCGTACGCCAGTACCTTGTGCCCTCGCTGGTCAAGGTTCACGAGCACGGGGTGGAGAACGACTGACACACGAGGAAAGCGCCAACCAGGCGGTGCTGTGCTCCTAGATGTCGGTGTTGCGAAGCAGTTTCCACCAGTTCGCCGACCGGGGAATTGGGGCCGT